>JAQYWF010000178.1 GCA_030145105.1 Desulfosarcina sp. | reverse complement strand
TGGGGCATCAGTGTGGTGGTGGCTGAACGGGGTACAGCCGGTTTTGTCGTGGGGGACCTGGAGGACCTGTGCGGCATGCGGGCCAACCCGGTCTGCTCCATCCGTCTTAACGACTGCCGGGTGCCCCGGACAAACCTGTTGGCCGGGGAAGGCATGGGCCTGAAGATCGGCCTGGCCGCGTTGGATGCCGGGCGCATGGGTATCGGTGCCCAGGCCGTGGGAATTGCCCAGGCGGCTCTGGAAGAGGGCGTGCGCTATGCCCGGCAGCGGCAGCAGTTCGGCGTTCCCATCCAGCGGCACCAGGCGATCCAAACCATGATCGCCGACATGTCCACCCAGGTGGATGCCGCCCGCCTGATGGTCTATCGGGCCGCGGCCCTGAAAGACAAGGGGCTGCCATTTTCCAAGGAATCGGCCATGGCCAAGCTGTTCGCCTCCGAAGCGGCCACCCAGGTCACGGATCTGGCCGTCCAGATCCACGGCGGATACGGATACAGCAAATCCTACGCCGTGGAACGCTACTACCGGGATGCGCGGGTCACCCGTATCTATGAAGGCACCTCGGAGATTCATCGCATGGTTATTGCCAAAAGCGTAATGGATGGATAGGGATAAGAAGGTTCAGGGTTCACCGTTCAAGGTTCGGGGTTAAAGAAAGCAAACCCAAAACCCTGGACCCCGAACCCTGAACCCAGAACCCTGAACCCAGAACTCTGAACCCAGAACTCAGAACCCAGAACTCAGAACCCGAAAAGGGGGCCCCCATTGCACATCATCGTCTGTATCAAATCCGTGGTCGTCGACGCTCCCCGGGGGAAGATTGTGCGCACGGCCGATAAATACGCCCTCAACCCCTTTGACCGGCCGGCACTGGAAGTGGCCCTTCAGTTGAAGGAACAGCACGGGGGTTCGGTAACCGTACTGAGCTTGGGACCCTCCACCGCCGAGACGACCCTGCGGGAAGCCCTGGCCGCCGGTGCCGATCGCGCAGTACTGCTAAGTGATCCGGCATTGGCCGGCTCAGACACCCTGGCGACATCGACCGCTTTGTGCGCCGGTGTGCAGAGCCTGGCGCCTTTCGACCTGTTGCTGTTCGGCACGCAGACCTCTGACAGCGACACTGGCCAGGTCGGTCCCCAGACCGCCGTGCTGCTGGATCTCCCCATGGTAACCGGTGTCGTCAAGATCGATGATGCCCTTGACTGTCTCACCGTGGAACGCAAGGTGGACGGGTTCCTGGAAATCTACGAAGTGACCCCACCCGCGGCACTCACCATCCATTCCTCGGCGGCTGCACCACGGGATCCGGCCCTGGGTAACCTTGCCGTTGCTTTCGATGAAATGCCCATGAAGACCGTTTCGATCAGGCAATTGAGTCTCGATCCATCGCTGGTGGGTGAGGCCGGTTCGCCCACGCGAGTCCTTTCCATGAAGCCAATCAAAAAGAACAGAGCCTGCCAGTGGATCGAAGGAACGCCGGCGGCGCAAGCCGATGCCCTAGTCCAACACTTGGTGGATGCGGGTCTGATCGGATAAACGGACAGCTTCCACATGGGTACGAAAAACAGGAACGGTCAAGCGAGAACCATGACCCACACAACAACCAACGAAATCTGGGTATTCGGCGATCTTCGGACCCGCCAGCTGCTGGACTGGAGCCTCAAGGTGCTGGTCAAGGCCGCGGGACTGGCCGGGGAAACGGGAAACCGGGTCGTCATGTTCTCGCTGACGCCGGCGGAAACCAACCTGCTGACCGTTTCAGAAGGCGACGCGTGCGCCATCCAGGGAACCGTGGAAGATGAAGCCATCGCCTGGGGCGCGAATGTGGTTTATCTGTTTGAGAACGATCGTTTCGAAGCACCAACCCCCCATCTTTTTGCAGATGCCCTGACGCCGGTGTTCAAGGAACGATCTCCCCGGCTGGTTTTATTTCCCCTCACCGATTTCGGCCGGGACCTGGCCGCCCGGACCGCGGCAGCCGCACGGGCCGGCTTGATGGCGGACTGTGTGGAACTCAGACCGGGGGAAGATGGGTCGGTTGTGGGCCTCTGTCCGGCCTGGGGCGGGGAGATCATGGCTGAAATTACTTATGCCCCCGGCCACGGCACCGGTTTTGCCACCGTTCAACCCCACGGTGCCACCGGTGAAAAGGATCCGAGGAATAGCGGCCGGGTCGAACGGGTGGCCCTTGTGGACGTCCCCGAGGCCAAAGGAATCCGGCTGGTTTCCAGCCGGCCGGTTCCGATAACCGCTGACGATATCGAAAACGCCCGCACCGTGGTGGTGGGTGGTGCCGGACTGGGCAGCATGGAGAACTTCGGGCAGGTGCGACAACTGGCCACCGCCGTCGCCGGACAGGTGGCCGCCACACGGCCGCCGGTGCTTGACCACTGGATTGCCGAGGATCGACTCATCGGTCAGACGGGAAAAACCGTCTCGCCAAACCTGCTGATTTCTGTCGGCACCTCAGGTGCCGTACAGTATACAGCCGGTATCATGGGGTCGGGTACGATTGTGGCCATCAACCGGGATCCCTCCGCTCCCATCTTCAGGCTGGCGGACATCGGCGTAGTTGCCGATGCAACGACATTTTTGCCTTTGCTGACCTCACGGACCAGGCAGGCATTCATGCGCCGATTGGCCGATGACATGTGCGCAGATCTACCGGAGCAATTGGGAAAAAGCAGTTTTGGAGAAAAAATCAGGGTGCTTCGCGAAACCCAGGGCTGGTCCAAGGAACACCTGGCCGAGGCCACCGGCCAGACGCCGGAATTCATAGCCGATGTAGAATCCGGTGACATCTCTCCGCCGGTGGCCTTTATCCTTCGGCTTTCCAACGCCTACGGCGTGGATCCAGGCAGCTTTCTGCGAGGTGAGGAAAAAGAACGGATCCGGGATCAGCGGACTCAGGCGTACGTTAACCGCACTCGCAACTATTCCTATCAAACGCTGACATCCGGGGCCGAAAATGACCACCTGCGGGCCTTCATGGTAACCATCGAACCCCACCACGATCACAAGCCGGTGGCCTACAAGCATGAGGGCGAAGAGTTCATCTTCGTCATGGAAGGCAAATTGGAATTTACCCTGGGCGGCCAGGTGCATGCCCTGAAACAAGGTGAATCGATCCATTTTCATTCCAATACCCCTCACAAGCTCAAGAGCCTGTCCGCTGAGGTGACGCGATGTATAGTGATTTTGTATACGATATAAAAAAAACAAACCACAATGGCCAAAAAACAAATCACAAATAAATCACAAAAAGTAAAATTAAAAATTCCAAAACACATGATCCTGCAAAATGGACAACCTAAGTGATTCAAGCGGTGGAGATTTTGGTTAATTCATTGCCAAAAGCGACTATCGGTTTTTATTCTGAATTGAGATTTAAACGATGTAATTTGGAATTTATTTGAAATTTAGTGTTTGATATTTGTTATTTATTGAACCTAAAATTTATTGTTTCTGTTACTTCCCGGTTGAGGTCTCGTTGAGGCTATCCAATTATGAACAAAAAAAATAGACCTTATATCGGGGTTGCCGTCATCGTTGTCCGGGATGGACGGGTGCTCCTGGGAAAGCGCAGGAATGCCCACGGTGCGGGCACCTGGCAGTTTCCCGGTGGCCACCTCGAGTACGGCGAATCCATCGAGGCCTGCGCCCGGCGTGAACTGTTTGAAGAGACCGGCCTGTCCATCCTCAACCTGCGCATGGGTCCATTCTCCAACGACGTCTTCGAAGACGAGAAAAAACACTATGTCACGCTGTTTGTGATTGCCGACCAGACGACCGGTGACGCCCGGGTGAAGGAACCGGACAAGTGTGAATGCTGGGGCTGGTACCGGTGGTCGGAAATGCCGCAACCCCATTTCCTCCCCATCGCCAATCTGCTCAGGCAAGACTTCAGCATTGCCGGCGGCAACCTCGAACCATGCTGCGACTAGCCATCCAGCGGTTATTCGATACGCGCCGCCGGGCGTTTATCAACGGAATTTGTTAGTTATCGGACAGATGCACAACCACAGGGAGAAAAACACATGAACGACCCACAACCGGTGTCGATTCACGGAGGCCATAGCGGCCAGTTCTGCGGCCACGCCAAGGACACCCTCGAGGAGATTGTTCTGGCTTACATCGATCAGCGGTACCCCTGGGTGGGCATCACCGAGCACATGCCACCGGTGTCGGATGCCTTTGTCTACCCCGAAGAGAAAAGCGCCGGATTCGACGCCGGCATGCTCAGGGAGCGGTTTGCCACCTACATGGCCACCTGCCGGCGCCTTCAGGCAAAATATGCCGACGAGATCCGAATCTATGTCGGGTTCGAAACAGAAGATTTCAGCGGCAGCCTCGACTTTGCCAAAACGTTGATCGACACCTTTTCACCCGACTATGTGGTGGGTTCCGTTCACCACGTCAAAGACATCCCCTTTGACTACAGCAACGCCCGCTATGACGAGGCCGCCGATCGCTGCGGCGGTCTGGATGGATTGTACGGCGCCTATTTCGATCAGCAGTACGAAATGATTGGGTCGATGGCGCCACGCGTGGTGGGCCACCTGGATATCGTTCGCATATTCGATCCGGATTACCGCTCTCGGCTGCTCAAACCAGCGATCTGGGAAAAAATCGTCAGGAATCTGAAATTGATCAAGCAGTTGAATCTGATCCTGGACTTTAACCTGCGCCCACTGACGAGGGGTGAGGACGAGCCCTACCTGTCGGCACCCATTTTGAAAAAAGCCGCTGAATTGGGCATCGACATCGTTCCTGGCGATGATTCCCACGGGTTGGACACCATCGGCGCACACATGCACAGCGCAATCACTACACTGCGGGCCGTCGGGGTGTGCACGGACTGGTGCACACCCGTCGATGCACCGCATGATCCGGTGTTCACCAACGAATGAGGGGTGTTGCGTGAGGTCAAGCCGAAGCGCAGATCCGCAATGCAGGTCACTCGTCGTCTGAGGTGATCCTTTTAAAAATGGTTTCCTGAGGCTCGGATAATCTTTTTTCATCGAATGGCAGGGCCAGGATCTTCGCCTCCGGCTGTCTTGCCTGGATATTTATTTCGGGAAAAGGCTCGCTGTTCTCCTCCACCCCTTTCGACTCAAAGGGCTCCAAAAAAGAGCGCTTCCTGATCGTCCGTCTGTCCCTGCGGCGGCGTCGTTCCGGCTGATGGTTCGCAGAAGGGATCCAACGCCGGTCGAGTCCGGTTCTTCGGGTGGTCGGGTTGCTGGGCTTATTTTTTTTCATCTTCGATCCTCTTCGTGTGCTGCCTCGCCCGTGCCGTTGCCAATGCGTATAGCGGCTCACCGTAAGGATAGAAAAATCGATTTCGAGCCCGCTCGCTAACCCAGCCGCAAGTGGCGGGGAATGCGCTCGCTATCTCGGTTCGGTTGAGGGTCGGACATATGATCTATTATCGGCTGAACCGGCCAACACTTTACCCCAACGTTGCGAAAGTGGGAGGGGTTCAGAGCCAAGGCGCCGAGGGTGACGCCGGAGTCCTTTTCTGCAATCCCTCGGCAACACGGGATCTGGAAACCTCCCGCTTTCCCGAAAGGGTAAAAACATGAGAAAATCATTGTTTTTGCAGGAGTTCACATCCGGTGAACTCCTGTCCATCCGGCAAGATACAACATTTTACCTATCTTTACAGAATGTTAAAATATTTTTCACATGTTTTAATGCAACGATTGGATTTATCTTTCGTGCATGTATCTTTCTTAGATGCCCGAGCACCTGCTTTCGCATAACCCCTTGACAGTCAGACTGTTTTTACCTATTGTTTTTTTTAAACTATTATTGCCCAATGGCCGAATTAA
This sequence comes from Desulfosarcina sp., assembly GCA_030145105.1. GTDB lineage: Bacteria > Desulfobacterota > Desulfobacteria > Desulfobacterales > Desulfosarcinaceae > Desulfosarcina. The sequence continues at coordinate 4,084 of JAQYWF010000178.1, read as the reverse complement.
TACAACAACGACCAACCATCTCGATACCGTCCTGCACCGGTCAGGGTCGACACCTCCAATCACTCTGCAACAGGCGAAAGACGGACTATACATAGACGTTAAGGAATGTTGGCGATGAACGACATCTCATCTTTTCATACGAACCGCAGAACTATTTTGAAATTGGGGGCATCAGCGATCCTGACAACCGTCTTCACACACCCGGTACTGGCCGCTTTCGATCCCAAAACCCATGAACACCGCATATTGTCTTTCTATAATATTCACACCGGGGAGACCCTAAAAACCTGCTACCGCTCCAGCGGAAAACTGATCCATCGAGCAGTGAACCGGATCAGTCATATCATGCGCGATCACCGTACCGGGGAGGTCAAGCCGGTGGACCCCAACCTTTTGGATCTGCTTCATCTCATCGTCATGGAGGAAAAGCCAAGCGCTCCCCTCAGCATCATTTCCGGCTATCGCTCCCCGAGCACGAATGAAGCACTGAGAAAAGTCACTGCAGGTGTAGCTCCGAAAAGCCTGCATATGGTTGGCCGTGCCATCGACATCCGAATCCCCGGATACAAGACCGCCGCACTTCGCCAAATAGCTGTAAACCTCCGCTGCGGTGGTGTCGGCTACTATCCCGAATCGGATTTTGTCCATCTGGATACCGGGCCTGTAAAGGTCTGGTAGCAGCGGTTCCCTGCCTGACAACGTGTGACCTGTATTCGTATGTTCTCGCCAACCAATAACCAGGTACGGTCGTTCAAGCAGATCATTTTTCGGTGACATTCTGGGAGCTTGACATTTACCCGTCGTTCCATTATGCTCATTTCATAGTGCGCTGCCACTCCTGTTCTCATGAGAGGTTCGGGCAGCTTAATATTTACCTATGGTTATTCCCAGTCCGGCAACACCATACTGGCCGGCATTCAGAAGGCTGTCGAAAAAAAGAAAAATCAACCGAGCTGCTGCTCACCTGAGTCGTTGAGTGATTTATCTGTCGGGCAGCGCCTCGTCCTTTCCCAATATATCATTGTAAGAAGAAAGTCATTGCACACCCCTTTACATGGAGGACTCTGGTTATGAAAAAAATTTCCAAAAACCTAAAAACCGTCGCCAGACAGTTAAATACGCTGGCCAAGAAAACCGAAGCCATGGCAAAAGCGTTTGAAAAAAAATCACCCGCAGCTGCCCCGAAGAGAAAAGCGGTTCCGGCTGCGAAAAAAAAGGCCGCGCCAAAGCGAAAAACCCTCACCCCCACAGATCAAGTGCTCACCATCATGAAACGATTTAAAAAAGGAATCTCTGTGGAGGCCTTGAGAGGGAAATCCGGCTTTACCGAAAAACAGATCAGCAATATCGTCCATCGCGCCTGTAAAAAAGGTAAAATGAAACGGGCGGGTCGGGGTATTTACTCTGTATACGGCCTGTAAAGAGAAGTTGCCGGGCAGGCAGGTTGGACCAGTGGTGGACTCAGCTTCACTTGAGCGGATCGGTTTGAAGTGATCTTTGATGGGGGTTCCATCAATTGTGTGACGACCGGCTTTTTGGTCGGATAGTCTCGCATATGGTATGTTTACTTTTTTTTAAGGAGGCTGCAGAAATGGCAAACGGTGTTGTAAAATGGTTCAGTGACAAAAAAGGGTTTGGTTTCATCGAACAGGAGGAAGGTCAGGGCGACATCTTCGTTCATTTTTCTTCAATTCAGGCTGAGGGGTTCAAAACCCTTTCTGAAGGAGATCGGGTGACCTTCGACGTGGAGACAACCGACCGTGGCCCCGCTGCCGCCAATGTGGTAAGAAATTAACCAACTGACATGTCATAAAATGAGAACGGCATCCTTGATCATCGGATGCCGTTTTTTTTACCCTGGTTATACGACGGCCTTTACACCCATGCTTCAGAAGCCATTAAACCACACCCTGATCGATCATGGCATCCACCACCTTGACGAAGCCGGCAATGTTGGCCCCGTTCATGTAGTTGCCCGGCGTGCCGTACTGCTCGGCCGCATTCAAACAGGTCTGGTGAATGCTCTTCATGATCATCTGCAGCCGGTTGTCCACCTCTTCACGGGTCCATGACAGGCGCATTGAGTTCTGGGTCATCTCCAGCCCCGATACCGACACCCCGCCCGCATTGGCCGCCTTGCCCGGGCCATAGAGCAGCTTGTTCTCGATGAAGATGTCGATCCCCTCGGGCACCGTGGGCATGTTGGCCCCCTCACTGACCACGAAAACACCGTTATCCACCAGGTGCTGCGCATCGGTGGCGTTGATCTCGTTCTGGGTGGCCGACGGAAAGGCACAATCAGCCTTGTGGTTCCACAGCGGGTTGAACGCGTCGTCCGGATTGACGTCGGCGTAGACCGCCGAGGGATATTTCTCGACGTACGCCTTCACCCGGCCCCGGCGCACATTCTTCAGGTTCATTAAAAAGGCCAGCTTCTCCCGGTCGATGCCCGCCTCGTCATAGATGTATCCCGACGAATCCGAGCAGGTCACCGGCTTGGCCTTGAGGTCCAGCAGTTTCTCGATGGTGTACTGGGCCACGTTGCCCGAGCCGGACACCAGGCAGGTCTTGCCTTCCAGGGTATCCTTGCGCGTGGCCAGCATCTCGGCGGCAAAATAGACCGACCCATAGCCCGTGGCCTCGGGGCGAATCAGGCTGCCACCCCAGTTCAGGCTCTTGCCGGTGAGCACACCGGTGAATTCGTTTCTCAATTTCTTGTACATGCCGAACATGTAGCCAATCTCACGGGCGCCCACGCCGATGTCGCCAGCCGGTACGTCCGTATCAGGGCCGATGTGCCGGAACAGCTCGGCCATGAAGCTCTGGCAGAAGCGCATCACCTCCAGATCCGACTTGCCCTTGGGGTCGAAATCGGACCCGCCCTTGCCGCCACCCATGGGCAGCGTGGTCAAGGCGTTCTTGAAGACTTGCTCGAAAGCCAGAAACTTGAGGATGCCCAGGTTCACCGATGGGTGAAAGCGCAGGCCACCCTTGTAGGGGCCGATGGCGCTGTTCATCTCGATGCGAAAGCCCCGGTTGACCTGCACCTCGCCCTGGTCGTCGACCCAGGGCACCCGGAACAGGAGCACCCGCTCGGGCTCCACCAGGCGCTCTAGAATCTTGGCGGCCCGATACTCGGGGTTGCGGTCCATCACCGGCTTGATCGAGGCCATCACCTCCATGACCGCCTGGTGAAACTCTCGCTGTCCGGGGTCCTTGTCCTTTACCAATTGAAGAATGTCCGACATGGTGTTTCCTCCTTTTGTTATATATTGATCATCGGAATGTCATTTGTTCAAGATCTGGTTTGGAATTTTGAATTTGGTCATTGTGATTTATTTGTCATTTGGATTTTGGTTATTGTGCTTCATTGGCTTTTTCTCTGTTTTTTTCTGACAAAAAGCAAAAATTTCAGGATTAAGGATCAAGGTACTAAGGGGCACCGATACCGTTGCCTTTAATGATCACACACTGGGATCGCCGCCCGTCAACTTTAAGCGTCACCGGCGACTCAAGCCGTGCATGAGCAACGAAGGTGGCATCGTTCAACCGCGGCAGCGCTGTCAGCCAATTCCAGTCTATCCAATCACCGGCAGCCTTGGAGACGGTGATGTAATTGATCCCCAACGTGGTGATATTGTGAAAAAAATGGGAGCCTTGGGAAGGTTCTGCAACCAGCTTGTCCGATTCCGTCTCGATCATGGCGCCCACCCCCGAGATGTCGGCCCATGCAACGGGAATTCCCAGCCAACGGTCGGCCGATCCCCATCGGCCCGGCCCGACAAGCAGATATTTTCGGTCCTCCTTGACCAGGCTCGCATTGATGCTGGCAATCTCCCGGGCAATCTCCATGGTCCTGCCCGGGTCGAAGGCCTCCGGCTTGACTAAAATAATGTCAGCCATATCCTGCTTTAGGGCATTGCCTAATGCCTTGCCGGAAAAACAGAATGCGTTCTCTATTTCTTCTGTAGAGATATTCACCTGCTCAAGTTCGGCCCGGGCCGTCATGGGACGGAGTTGAAGAAAGGCGAACTGTGGTGGATTGTCAGATTCAGCGGTCAGGTTGACGGAAAATTCCATCTCC
>JAQYWF010000159.1 GCA_030145105.1 Desulfosarcina sp. | reverse complement strand
GGAACTGGATGTGACTAAGAAGACCGGCCCCAACAGCAGCGAGGTCATGGCCACCCTTAGACGCGGCCGATCCATCGGGGAGATGTCCATCATCAACAATTTCCCGCGGTCCTCCACCGTTGTCGCCCGGTCAACGGTCAGGCTGGCGGTTTTTCAACGCACGGCCTTCGAGGACATCCTGTCGAAAAAGGTAGATCTCGGCGTCAACATCCTGAAGGGACTGGCAAATCTGCTCAGCATCAACCTGAAGAAGGCCTCCAGCCGCCTGGCTGACAACATGCTTCCCATGGGATGAAAGGCGGGCTTCTCACCGGTCTTCGTCTGCATGTCACGCCGCAAGACAAGGTTCGCGGGGATTAGTTTTCCGAGGCCTTCTCCGCCTTGTCTTCCAGCATGCGTATCTTGCTCTCGGCAGCAATTCCCTTTTCCACCATGATATCACCGATACCGGCCCAGCGAAGTTCATCCACTTTTAAAATCGTTTCCGGTCGTTTGTTGCCCAGGTCGTAGAAGGTGTATTTGAGGGTCAGCTCCTCCTTGGGCAACAGGGAAATAGACCGCTCATAATAGATGAAATGATGACCCAGCACATAGTATCCGCCAGCGGCGATAAGACCGATAATGATGTACTTTTTTATCTGCCCCCACATAAACAGACCTCCTGGGAAATGCGTTTATGATTTGTCTGTTGCTGTCAGCAAAGAATCAGCCATCTGACAAGAAATAACAACGGCGGACCAAAAAAAACGGTGACCATTTGGACACCGGTCGCCGTTTTTATCCTGATTGGTGCCGGAGCCCTGAATCGAACCGGGACGGCGTCGCCCCTGGTGATTGTTGAGTCCGTGCGCTTTGGTCGACCGAAAATTATTCTATTCCAATATATTGATTTTATGTCAGAATCAAGATCTATTTTTGGGGTTCGATATTAATAGGAATAAAAAGGTAGGATTGAAACACACTAAAAACGGCAGGGCCCAGTTAGCGGCCTTGCCGTTTTGACCGCCTTTATAGCGATTACAATTTTTGATGTCTATTTATTCGAAGCGCTGCCTTTAATAATGTCCTTAAATCTTACAGGTGGTTCCTGAAGTCCGGCCGGCTATACATCTGTTGATGAAGTAAATCCCCCCAACAGCCTTATCCTTGCTTGCTGAAGATAGGATTACGCCATGGAGACATTCACGAAGTTCAAGCCTATAGTCCGTGATCCCAACTATCAAGATTGAAAACCGCCGGCGAATTCATGCGCCATGCTGACTTGCAGCGGCTGCGCAAAGTCAGGCAGATTGCCTTGACAATTCACGGGTACCGTTTCGGGCACAATTGCCGATTTTTCCATGAAAAAAGGAGGCGGCCAATGTTGGCTAACCTCCTGTTTTATTACTGGTACCGGAGGCCGGAATCGAACCGGCACGATCTCGCGATCGGTGGATTTTGAGTCCACTGCGTCTACCAATTTCACCACTCCGGCATGGGTTTGGATATATAGAAAAAACCTTGCTGATTGTCAATCAAATTGCACTATCCCTTTCTCAAAACGTCATCGATGGCCTGCCGGGAAACCACTCCTTCGCGGAGGACCCTGACAGGCCAGCAGGTCACATCCACAATGGTAGAACCGGGGCCACCGGCAAGGGTACCAGCATCTAAAACCATGTCCACTTGACGGCAAATTTCAGGGTCAAGATCCATCACGGTGGCAGTTGCCGAAAAGCCCGACAGGTTGGCGCTGGTTCCGGTGATGGGGCCGCCGAACTGCTCGACCAGTGCCTTTGCCACTGGATGAGCCGGCACGCGCACGCCGATCTTGCCCGTTCCGCCGGTAAGGCTCGCCGGCACCAACCCGCCGGCCTTGAAAATAACCGTTATCCCGCCTGGCCACAGACCCAATAAAAGCTCGGCATAGTCGGGAACCGTTCGCACTACCCGATCCATATCGTGAATACCCGACAGCAGCACCAGCAGCGGTTGATGGGCCGACCGGCGTTTGATGGCGAACACCCGACGGATGGACTCGGTACAGAATGCATCGACACCGAGGCCATAGAGCCCGGAGGTTGGAAAAACCAGTATCCCTTCTTGTCCAAGGATCTGGACCGCCGCCTGGATATCATTCGGATCGGGGCTGGACGAATCGATCCGGACGACGTTAGCGGTATCCCCTAAGTTTCTCGGCCTTTTTTTCAACCTGGGCAGCCATTTCCTTTTTAAATGTCTCCAATTGAGCGCTTAGCGCATCATCGGAGGCGGCCATGATCTGAACGGCCAGAATGGCTGCGTTCTTCGCCCCAGGCTTTCCGATGGACACGGTGGCCACAGGGATGCCCGGGGGCATCTGTACCGTGGAGAGCAGCGCATCGAGCCCTTGGAGGCAGGAGGAGTCGATGGGGACGCCGATCACAGGCAGTGTGGTGTGGGCCGCCAGTACGCCGGCCAGGTGAGCGGCATGGCCGGCACCGGCGATGATGGCCTTGAGTCCCCGCTGTCTGGCGGAAACGGCATACGCAGCGGCCCGTTCCGGACTGCGGTGGGCCGAGGCCACGGTCATTTCGATGGGAATCCCGAACTTTTTAAATATCCCCAGGGCCGCTTCCATTACCTTGAGATCGGAATCGCTGCCCATGACAATACCCACGCGGGGCACCGCCTGCATCCGCACCAGGGCCTTTTTACCGATGTCGGAACGGTAGTGTACATTCTTCCAGTTGATCTTGGCCACCGCCTGATAAGCTTTCTTGATGGCCAGTTCCACCGTATCACCCAGGGCCGTCACGCCCAGCACCCGGCCGCCATCCGAAAGGATCTGCTTGCCTTCCAAACGGGTCCCCGCATGAAAGACCACCACGTCCCGCATGCGATTGGCGGCATCGATGCCCGTAATCGCCAGTCCTTTCTTGTACTTCCCCGGATACCCCCCGGAAGCCAGGACCACGCAGACCGATGCCCGAGGATCGATATCCAGGCGGCAAGTGTCCAGTCGTTCGTCGATGATGGCCTCGATCACCGGGATGATGTCGTTTTGCAAACGAATCAACAGCGGCTGAGCCTCCGGGTCACCGAACCGGCCATTGAACTCCAGCACCTTGATCGTGTCCCGGTCGATCATCAGGCCGGCATATAAAACACCTTTGTATGGGCAACCCTCGGCAGCCATGCCCTTGACCATGGGGATCATGACTTCATTCATGATTCGCTGGTGGAGATACCCGTCCACCACCGGTGCGGGTGAATAGGCACCCATACCGCCGGTATTCAGGCCCTTGTCGTCATCGAAGACAGGCTTGTGATCCTGTGAAGACGGCAGGGGCAGCACGGTTTTGCCGTCGGTGAATGCCAGAAATGAGGCCTCTTCCCCGACCAGGCACTCTTCCACCACCACCCGGTCGCCGGCCTCGCCGAATTCACGGTCCACCATGATCTGCTTCAGGGCATCCAGGGCCATTTTTTCGGTGCTGCAGACAATCACCCCTTTTCCGGCGGCTAAACCGTCCGCTTTGACCACCAGCGGCGCCCCCATCTTTTTCACATAGGCCTGGGCCTGGGCAAGGCGCGTGAAGGTCTTCCCTTTGGCTGTCGGGATGCCGTATTTTTCCATAACCGCCTTGGCAAAGGTCTTGCTGGATTCAATCCGGGCCGCTTTCTGGCTAGCACCGAAAACCCGCATGCCCGCCGCTTCGAACTGGTCGACGATGCCTTTGGACAGGGGATCTTCCGGGCCGACAACGGTGAGATCAATCTTCTCATCCCGGGCAAAGGCCAGAAGTTTGTCGATTTCGTCGGCACCGATGGGAACGCAATTGGCCAGTTTAGCAATACCAGCATTTCCGGGCGCGCAGAAAATTTTCTTCACACGTGGACTTTGGGCGATTTTCCAAACCAGGGCGTGCTCTCTTCCCCCGCCGCCGACAACCAACACTTTCATAAGATTCCTCCCTCATTGTTATGGGCCCATGGCTTTGCCGCGGGCGTTTGTGGTGACATATGGCTATCCCCGTGTGGTTTGCCGACGCCGGGCTTCCATACCCAGTTCGATGAGTCGATCCAGCAACTGACCGAAAGACATCCCGGCGGCCTTCGCCGACTGAGGAAATAGGCTGGTACCCGTCATGCCGGGGATGGTATTGGTTTCCAATACGAAAAATTCACCGTCTTTAAGGATCATGTCCGTCCGGCTGTATCCCTGACAATACAAGGCGTTGTGGGCCGCTATGGCACAGGCCTGCGCTTTTTGGGTCAGTTGCGCGTCAACGCGGGCCGGGCAAATCTCCTGGGTGGCGCCAGGCTGGTATTTGGCTTCGTAGTCGAAAAATTCGTAACCTTCCCCCGGAATGATCTCGATGAGCGGCAGCGCGTCAAGGTCCTGGTTGCCCAATACACCGCAGGTGATCTCCGTACCGGAGACATAGGCTTCGATCATGGCCGTCGCGCCGAATTCCAAGGCTTTTTCCACTGCAGCGGCCAGCGATGATTCGTCGCGGACGATAGTCATGCCCACGCTGGATCCGGTTTCCACCGGTTTGACCACCAGTGGAAGGCCCAGCCCGGTGACGATGGGATTCACGTCGACCGATTCTCCCCGCCGCACCACAACATAAGGCGGTACGGTCAAACCGGCTCTCTTGTATAGATGCTTGGACAACAGTTTGTTCATGGCAACGGCACTGCCCAGCACGCCGGCGCCCTGATAGGGAATGTCCAACAGATCCAGTAGGCCCTGAACCGTGCCGTCTTCACCGTAAGGCCCGTGTAGGATGATCAGCGCGCAGTCGATTCTGCCGGCATCGCTCACCAGCCGGGGTATGTCGGTCTTGGGATCGTAGGTCAGGATGTCGTACCTGTCCTTGTCCAAAGCGTCATAGACCTGTTTGCCGCTGTTGAGGGACACTTCTCTTTCCGACGAGATGCCACCGGAGATCAAGGCGATGGTTTTCTTTTTCATGATAAAAATCCCCTTTTGCGATTTGACGGTTAAAGACCGGTCTGCAGCGAATGAGGTTGTCACGCGAGGCCCTGGTGCCTCCGATCGCGTTCAGGTCCTTGGCAAAAAGACTGCAATGAAAAAACAAGATGTTCTTCGGTCGCTGGGTGGTCACCCGTTTCGGCAGGCACATTTAACCATTCAGTAAATGTTGCTTGGCCTTGTTGAACTCGTCGACAGTGATGAGGTCTTTTTCAAGCAAGCGAGCCAGTTCCGTGAGTCCCGAAACATCCCGATTGCGGGATGCATCCGGGTCTTCAAGACGGGGAAGATCCATGGCCGCATCGTGCCCGATAGCCGGTGGCCGGGATGACTGGCCCAGTTTGACGGTGGCCATTCCGCCCAAGAGGCTCACCTCAACGGATCGCCCGTTGAACATGGGGTTTCTTAACATCTCTCTAAGGGATCTGCCTTCGGCCCGCATCCGTCTGATAAAATAGAATGCGGATATACCGACCAACACCATCCCCCCGAGAAAAATCCAGAGCATATAGTCGACCACGCCCCGGAAAAAAAGAACCAGAATCGCCACACCGGCGATGAGCAGCACGTGCAATGCCAGAATAAAGTAGGCGAGCAGCACACTTCTGACCAGGCCGTCGTCCTCTTTTTTTTTTCCTACCATGTCTGCACCGGATTATGCTTTATCGGCCCCTAATCGCTCGACCAACTCGCTGTAGTAGCGCTGGGGGATGTCGTAGGCCGCGTTGGTGTCCTTTAAGGCATTCAGTTTCATGATCAGGAAGTTGATTTTTTTAATGGTACGATACCGTTGCACCGTGTCGGTCATGCCGTCCAGCAGGTCTTCGGTTGTGCGAATTTCTTTGCGCAACTGGACCTCCGGCGGCAGGCAATCGGCATTTTTCAGAACCTTGTGCGCCATACGCAGGTCCTCAGGAATATCCAGGTCATCCTCCAGATGAAGAGGTTGGCCGCTGCCGGGAAGATTCTCGAAAGCACCTTCGTCCTGGGCCTTTTTTATTCGTGATTCGATGAGTTTTTCAAAGCCAGGAAACATCCGATCGATTCCACATGTCGCCGGGGTCAAGTTAACCATCCATTGATGATATAGGTATACTAGACTATATTATATTGGAACGATTGATTTCAAGGACTAATGTATCCGGAGACGGGACCTTTCGGTGTAGAAGAAACCCACCGCTCACACCTGTGGCCCTTTTTTGAAATCATTTCCATCCCCCGTCCTGGCATTCAGCCCTGAAAGCTTAGAACCGGCACCTTTTGCGGATTGGGATAAACCGCCGGGCTCATGGACTTGACACCTGCCCGGCCAGGTTTTCCACATACTGACGCGCCTTTTCTACCGCAGCATTTAAGGTATCCGGATCCAGGGTCACCAGGGACCGGCTGCTTTCATCCAGCTCCTGGTAGAAGGCTGTGCCGGTAGCGCCAACGCCTGCCTGGATGGTAAAATAGTCCGCCAGATGCACGATATGGGACAATTGATGGTCACCTGCGGACGAAGGCTGGTGGTGGTGACGAATGCCAAAGGATATGGACCGCGGAAGATTCCAGTTTTCACAGAGAATGGCCGCAATGACGGCGTGGTCAAAGCCTAAGATGTCGCGCTCCGCCTCCTGAAGGGTTTTTTTCGGGTGGGTGGCGGTGTAGTTGTCGAACAATACTTTCCGCTCGCGAACGTAAGGGTCCAGGATGATTTTTCCCATATCGTGAAGCAGTCCCGCCATATAGGCAATGTCAGGAGAATCAGAACCTACCGCGGCGGAGATTTCACTGGCCGCGCAGGCCACCGCGATAGAGTGGCACCACATATCGCCGGCCTTGAGTCCGTATCCATCCATGGATTTTCCCAATACCCCGCCTGCGCTAATGGCCGTGATTAGCTCGGCCAGCCGCCGCGTCCCGAACAGGGCTGAGGCGTGCTGAATGGTGGCGACCTTTCCCCGAAACCCGTAATAAGCGGAATTGGCCACCCTGAGAATGCCGGTCACCATGGCAGAATCGATTTCGATGATTTTGGCCAGCTGGGCGGGACTGGTTGCCGGGTTTTTTACCATCTGCTGGACCTTGATCATCACCTCCGGCATGGCCGGTAACGCTGCGGTATTGGAGATGATCTTACGGACAAGCTCCCGGCCGGACTCCAACAGCGGTTCAGGCGAATCGGTAATCGACAAACCTGGGTGCCTTCCCACGGGTTTAAAAGGTTCCGGTGAACCTGCACTCAGCGCGGCATTGAGCCGGGACATTTCTTTGTTCGCCGCATCCAGTCGAGCCACCATCTTCTCGATGATCTTGTCTTTGAACTTCTCGCGGATTTCCGGGGTAAGCTGTTCGAACAGCACGCGGTCCAGTTTAAGGGCAATCACCGATTCTCTGGCGACTACACTGGCGGTTCGTCGGGTGTCGGTTAGAAAGGCCATCTCCCCGAAGATATCACCGGCCTTTAGCACCGCTAAAATAGTTCCACCGGCACCTTCCGTGATGTTGACTGTTCCGGTGAGAATGATAAACAGGCTCTGATCGCTGTGGCCTTGGCGGATGAGCATCTCTCCAGGATTGTATACCCTGAAATGGGCATCGTCCGACACCATCTGCCGCTTCTCTCCCGCAGTAAACGAATTAAAAAAACCAAGCCGATTGATAATCGGCAATATCTCTACAGGTGTGCTCACAATAGTTTCCTTGACTCCGGAGAGCAATCGGAGGTTGCTGTTTTCATATATTCACCGCAACCGCGTTCATTTCGACACAGGGGTATTTATCCGATCCCGTCCGTATGATCGTATTATCGGCCGGTTCCCGAATTTCATAAATCCATCCGGAAAAACCGGTTCCAGCAGCTGACGGTCCTTCTTCGCGATAATCGTCATCAAAACTTAATAATTCGAAAAGTCAGGATAAGGGTACCACCACACTCACCACCTGCCACATTGCAGATGATGCTGAAGGGGAAGACTGCTTGATCAGATACAAGAAATGTGTCATTGAACATCATCCGTATGGATTGACCGTCAAAAAGGCCGGATAACAGGGAGAGGATATGGATCATGTTTTGGGAAAAAGAAAGAAAAGCCGATTTGCCGTCAAGGATCTGACCATATCCATCAATGGGAAAACCTACCGCATCTTCAATATCAACGAATTCGGCGTGGGGTTTTTAATCGACTCACCGGAAGAAATTGAAATCGGTACCGAAATAAAACCGATGATTGTTAACGGAAAGATACCGGTGCGGGTAGCGGGAATTCCCCGGCACATCTCTCAATTCCGCCCGTCCTCCAATCGCCTCTTTTTCAAATCGGGCTGGGTCTGCGGAGCAGAATTCACCCTTCGCCATTATAGTGGCGGAGAGAAACTGCTCCGGGAATTCATTGCCGAAAATATCGACAACGATGTCGAAGAGACCAAAAAATAGTCCGACTCATACCCGGGTCATAGCAATCGCTGCGGCGATTGGGTCCACCATCTGATCGATCCACACCATCCCTTTCATTAAACGATCCCCATTCAATCGGCCGGTGAAACAGTGGCCGGGGTCAGATTGCGAACGACGATGGGAGACAGGTTTGCATGCATGACATCTACCCGAATGGCTTGTATGGGATGGTGGGCAGGGTATGCTTTAAAATTTCTTGGAAGACGATGCACCCGTAGACTTGTGCCACATGGCCAATATCTTGATCCGATCCAGTAGCTCAATCTTTCCATCCACGACATTCACCAGTGCCGCATCTGGACCCAATCTGTCGATTTTGTCGGAAATCATTCTCCTGACCGTATTGTAGACATGGCTTCCCGGTCTTAGGAGGCCATCCTCATTTAGGAGCAGCATGATCTGCGCCATGGCTTGGAATTTATTCATCCGGTCTCCTCGTTAGGTTGTGGATAGGATTCCATTAAATGGCGTTCCATCACTATTCACTGGCGATGTCAATGCATGTTTGAATTGCCTGGTAGAAGCGATGGTTGGCAGGCTAAGCCAATCCTATTGACTCTCCAGCGATAGAATTAGTTTCACAATCAGAAATAAATTACCTACCCTATTGTTCCCAAATTAAAAGCAATCAATACTTAACCTATCGTTATCTTAATTTATTTTTTAAATCTGCGTCCATCTTTAAATAGGCATGGTAATTGCTGAACCAAAAAGGGAGCGCCCAATCTGTCCGCAATCATGAATAAGTCTCGCGTGATATAAAACAGGGTGGGTCTTGCAGGGTTTGCATGAGAAGAATATTTTATTATCGCGTCCTACACCATCGACTTATTGTCCATAGAGATCGGACCAGACACCTTTTTTTGGCCGTATAAGGTTGGACCAGTGGCAGACGTTACCCCATATATTATTGTGAACAACCAGAAAATTTCCCCCATTGATTGGTCTCCACGGTCGGATTTGGCAACCGCTGAACGAAAAGGGAATGAAGCGCAGCCCTTCGGTGTTGTTGACCGGGTCACCATTTCAACAGAGGCCCGGGAAACATCCAGGAGGTACGCTGCCCAGGCCGGAACTGAATCTCCGACTCCCGAAGATCTGCCAAATCAATTGTCAGTTGGCACCACTCCTCTTTTGGCCTATTCACCAAAACAATTGAGATGACAGGAAATCGTCTGTCTGGACGGATTTCTCCAGTTTCCTCTATCCACCTTTCGGTGTCTGTCGTCTGATCGTCGGACAAAGCTGGAGGCTTTTAGGGTAAAACGTACTGCCTTCCCCCCGGCTCCTGCAGGAGACACCGTCGCCGCTGAAAAACTGATACTTGAACTGAGACCTCAACTAGAAGGCGGCAGTTCCAACCCCATCTTGGCGAAAAAGGATCCTATGGATGATGGTTTCATCCGGTTGCATTGAAGCCTGCGATCCAGTGCCCGCCCAAGCTTGAAATCATTCTGCAAGCGTGTTAATGGGTCACATCTTGGGGAAGAAGATATGGATTTGCGGATCGATGAAGAAAAGAATATTGCCTATATCAAGCTATGGGGACAGTTAAGTAGAAAGGCAATTCTTAGTGCATTTGATTTAACTGTAGTTGACCAAAAGTACAGAGGTGGGATGGGGAGGTTATGGGATTTCAGAAATGCCGACCTATCTTCTCTTAAATCTGAGACGGTTGTCTAGATGGCGCAATATTCCTTAAGATTTCCTCCAGGGGTAAATGATGTTAAAGTGGCTTTTTTGGTAATCCGTGATTTTGAGTACGGGCTAAGCCGCATGTTTCAGATGTCATCGGAATCGAGGACACCAATCCAGGTTTTTCGTGTGATGGCCGAAGCCGAAAAGTGGATGATGGAATGATGGCTCAGTGATGGATCATCGCACGCCAACGCAGGATTCGGTTCAACACCAACCCCCATTCAACCGCCACCCAAAGTAAATCGAGTAGAGGGGGGCCTCACGGCCTCCCCCTCTCACACCACCGGGCATACGTTCTACGTACACGGCGGTTTCCTTTAGCGGGTTAACAACAAATACCTGTTGGTCAAGTTGATGAGTCCCATCTGCTGGAACCAT
>JAQYWF010000301.1 GCA_030145105.1 Desulfosarcina sp. | reverse complement strand
CCCTTGTGACCGGATCTGTCACACCCCTGCGATACACTGTCGACCATGATCAACCGCTGCTGAAACGGTTTCTTTTTATCAACGGTGAAAGGACAGGGAAATGAGACAGATCGCTTACGGGGTGGTGGACTGCTGCTGGATGATCATCATTGTCCTGCTGGGCGCCATGTTGACGCTGATCGTTGGCGCTTGACCGGCAATCCAGTCAGCCGGCATCGAGGGGAAACTGGTTGGGCAGCGATTCTTCGTTTTCCGCCAGGTCGATGCCGCTGCCGGTGATGTATGCTGTGCAGGCGGCATAGGAAAGGCTCTCTACGATTATTATTGATGAACTCGTAAAAAGTCACATTTCCGATGGATTCGTAAAAATCCCGAGATCAAGGCTTGCGGGCCGTGAAAGCGAGCTTCGGCGAGCGAATGGCAAATCGATCAAGATCCTTACGGCGAACATTCATGTTCCATCCTGAGGAATGAGGCGTACTTACGGTACGCCGCAGTGACGAAGGATGAAGCGTAACACAGATATCGGGATTTTTACGAATCCGTCCTTATTGGTGAAACAGGCCAGTCAACACCGCCCAAAATAAAACGGCGGCCGTGCCGAACATGCACAGACCTCCCAGGAGGCGGTGGCGCATGTTTTCCTTTTTGCGTTCCTGATATCCCATGAGCAGCCCCATCAGGATGCCCGCAGCCATGCCGCCGCCGTGGGCCCAATTATTGATACCCGGTATCACCAACCCGAACAGGGCGATGCCCAGCGCCCAGCCACCCACCTGGCGGTAGACCGTCTGTCCATATATACCGCCACGACTTTTGCCGTAGTACAGCGATGCCCCGATGAGGCCGCAGACAGCAGCGGATGCACCGATGGTAAAGCTGACACCGGCCAGATAGGAGACCATAAAACCGCCCACACCGCTCAGCGTGTAAATGACGATCATGCGATGGGTGCCGTACTCACCGATTACCAGGGGGGAAATCTGGCGAAGGGCCAGCATGTTGAAGGCGATGTGAAGAATCCCGCCGTGAAGATAGGATGCCGATACCAAGGTCCACCAGTGATGGAAACGGTCAATGGGGATGACGCCGGTGGCGCCCAACAGGAGCAGCCCCTGGCTGTCCGGAGAAAGAAAGCTCATCGGGTTTGCCGACAGGTTCAACCCGCGACCGCTCATCAACAGGGAGAGCAGGTACATGGCGGCGTTGACGGCAATGATGGTGTTGATGAGCCGTTCGTCGCTGCTGAATCCCCTGGTGAGAAAGCTGTTTTTCCACCTGGATCCCGGTGCCGGAAGGCCGCAGTATGGGCATTTTCGCTCATCGGTGCTGACCAGCTTGCGGCATCCGGGGCAGAGCAGGGCACCTTTTCGGGAGTCGTTCCCGTTCACCATCGACATCCTTTCCGTGCTTCGCAGTTAATAGGTTCAACGTTCACCGTTCAGAGGTTTTTTTCCTTCAGATTAACCCCCACCCCCAAACCAGCGTGAGAGGAAAAAGTGCGAAGCAATTAACCCTGGCGGACCCGTAAAAAGTCGAATTGTCCTCTTTTTTGTCATCCCCGCGCAGGCGGGGATCCATAAGTTTCAATTAGTTATAGACTCCCGCCTTCGCGGGAGTGACATTGTTTACGACTTTTTACTGGACCATCAACCCTGAACGTTGAACCCGGAACCCTTTTCCTACCATTTCCACTGGACCGGATTATCGTCGATCAAATCGGTCACCGGACGGCTGATGCGGTCCATTTCATCCAGTTCGGACTCGGTCAGGGTGACGTCGGCCGCTTTGGCGCTGTCTGCCGTCTGTCTGGCATTCCGGGCACCGGCAATGGCACATACACCTGGTCTGGCAATTACCCAGGCCAGGGCCAGTTGGGCCATGGTGATGCCTTTTTTTTCGGCCATAGGGCCAAGCGCGCCTAATGCTTGTTGTACATGCGGGTAGACATCCGGTTGGAAAAGGCGGTTGCTGCTGCGATGGTCCCCTTTCTCAAATTGGTGGTCCGGACCAAATTTGCCGGTGAGCAGTCCCTGGGCCAAGGGAGAGTATGCCAGAATGGTCACCCCGTTTTCACGGCACCAGGCCAGGGCCTCGGTTTCCACATGACGCCAAAAAAGAGAGTAGGGCGGTTGGAGACTCTCGATAGGCCCGATTTCACATATGGATTTGAGTTGATCGAGGGAGAAATTGGACACGCCGATGGCGCGAATCTTTCCCTGATCCTTGAGCTCCGCCAGGGCCTTCATGGTTTCCTCCATGGGCACCGGCTTGGCACCGAATGCGCCCGGGGGCCAGTGGATCTGGTAAAGGTCCAGGTAGTCGGTCCCCAGGTTTTTCAGGGAGCGGTTGCAGGCACCGATCACCTGTTCGTATTTGAGATGGTTGGAGAACACCTTGGACAGAAGCACCACCTTATGCCGATGGTTGCCGATGGCCTTTCCCAACACTTTTTCCGAGTGCCCGTTGCCGTAAACTTCGGCAGTGTCGAAAGTGGTAATGCCGGCATCCATGGCCGCCTGGACGGCCTTTTCGCTTTGCGTGTCGTCGATGCCCGTCCACATGGATTTGCCGGTTTGCCAGGTGCCCATGATTATCCGGGATAGGCGGATGTCCGTATTTCCCAGTACGCTTGATTCCATTTTCCCTCCCTTTGCGATCCCATTGCTTGTTTTTCCGGCCACTGGAAACAGCCGTGACGATTTGCCGTCTTGACCAAAACTTTTTTGATATTTACAGTAGTGCCCGTTTTCGTCAAAGGCAAGGAGAAGCGTTCAGAAGGGAGCGCACACGCGTGAAGGAAAGACATCAAATCGCCGTCAGAACCCTGGTAGACGTCGTGCTCCGAGCCGGTGACCTGGACATGCGATTTTCCCTGTCCGGGCGACCCCTCGAGGGGATTCGTGCCCATCAGAAAATTCAGCGACAGCGTCCTGAGGGGTATCGCCCAGAGGTGCCGGTTTCCATCGAAGTGGAAACGGCGGACCTGATCCTGGTCGTTTCCGGTCGTATCGATGGGGTCATCGAATCCGATGAAGCGATCATTGTCGAAGAGATCAAATCCACCACCAATGATCTGAAAACCATTGAAAAGGCACCGAATCACTGCCATTGGGGCCAGGCCAAGGTTTATGCATACCTGTTGGCCAGTGCGCAGGACCTCGGGGCGGTAACCATCCGGCTGACATATTACCATCTGGATACCGGCGACACCCTTGAACTGGCCGAGGTGTGGACTCGTGATGGTCTGGAAACTTTTTTTCAGGAACTGATCGATCGCTATCTGAAGTGGGCCACGATCCTCGTCCGGTGGCGGCATCTTCGTAATGCCGCCATTCTATCAGTCGGCTTTCCGTTTATGCCTTATCGAACCGGCCAACGCAGCATGGCGGTCGCCGTCTATCGAACCATCCGGGATGGCGGCCAGGCAATCATCCAGGCGGCCACGGGCATCGGCAAAACTATGGCAGCGCTCTTCCCGGCGATCAAAACGCTAGCTGAGGGCCATATCGACCGAATATTTTTTCTTACCGCCCGAAATACCGGCAAGGCCGCAGCCATCCGTGCCCTGAACATCCTGCAGGAGGCGGGACTTCGATTGAAGCGGGTTTCCCTGACTGCCAAGGACCAGATCTGCTTTTGCCCCGATGCCACCTGCAATCCGGAGGAGTGCGCCTATGCCAAAGGTCATTTCGATCGACTGCCGGAAGCTCTGGATGATGCTTTCTCAAGGGACAATTTGGATCGCAGCGCCATCGAGGCTGTGGCCCACACCCACAGGGTCTGCCCTTTTGAGCTTTCCCTGGAGCTCTGCCGCTGGGCGGATTGCATTGTCTGCGATTATAACTATGCCTTCGATCCCCGCGTATACCTGAAGCGCTTTTTCGATGAGGAAAACGGCGCCTATGCCTTTCTGGTAGACGAAGCCCACAATATGGTGGACCGCTCCCGCGACATGTTTTCCGCCAAGCTAAGCAAAAGCGATTTCCTCGAGCTCAGGCGGGCGGTGAAAAATCACCTGCCAGCGGTTTATCGGGCGGCGGGAAAGATCAACACCTGGATGCTCGATGCCCGAAAAAGGATTCAGGAAACAGGCGGCTTTCAATCCGAGACCCGATTGCCCGAAGGATTGGAACCCTTGTTGCGTGCTTTTCTGCGGGTGTCCGAGCGGTGGCTGGCCAAGAATCAATCGACGCCCTTCCGGGAAATCGTCATGGAGCGCTACTTCGAGACCAGTGGGTTTATGCGGGTGTGGGATCAGTTTGACGACAGCTATGTGACCTGCCGCCAGGCAACCGGCAAGGACCTGCAGGTCAAACTGTTCTGCCTGGATCCTTCCAGCCACCTGAGATTGGCCCTGCGGCGATCCCGGTCGGTTATTTTTTTTTCCGCCACCATGACGCCGGCACGCTATTTCAGGGATATTCTGGGATGCGAACCGACTGCGGCCATGCTGGCTATCCCGTCCCCCTTTCTCCGACAAAACCTGAAGGTGCTCATTGCCAGCGGCATATCGACCTATTATGCCCAGCGGGAAGAGAGCGTCGATCGGATTGTGGCACTGGTCCGGAGCTTCATCCATCCCAAAAAAGGCAACTACCTGTGCTTTTTCCCTTCGTATGAATACATGACCATGGTGGTCGATCGATTTGAAGAACAGGAGGGTGATGTCCAGGTCCTGGTGCAGGTGCGCGAGATGGACGAAGCCGGGCGTGCCCGGTTTCTCGACCGATTTTCAACGCAGAACGATCAAACGATGGTCGGATTTGCCGTGATGGGGGGGATTTTCGGCGAGGGTATCGACCTGGTGGGAGAGCGGCTCAGTGGTGCCGTCATCGTGGGTGTTGGCTTGCCGGCCATTTGCCCGGAAAGAGACCTGATTCGCGACTATTTCGATAGGCGGAAGGCCGGTTTTGATTTCGCTTACCGTTTCCCGGGGATCAACCGGGTACTGCAGGCGGCTGGCCGGGTGATTCGCACCGATCAGGATCGCGGCGCTTTGTTGCTCGTGGACCAGCGTTTTGGCCGCTCCATTTACCAGGGGCTGCTGCCCGACCACTGGGCAATGGCGATGGCCGGATCGGAAGAGCAAATGGAAAACCAGCTGAAGCGATTCTGGTCATCCGTAAATTGATTGTCAGCCCCTCCAAAAGGGCGTCCTGCAACGTGTCAACTTGGATAGGTGTCGGTAGAAGAGGCTTCAAACCGATCTATTTTAATTTGGTCTGCTTTCCTTTTTTCTTGGGGTCTGCCGTTGCGCCCAGACAATAGGTGCGCCAGTCGCAGTCGATAATGTCGCAGTCTGCATTACCCATTCTGAAGCAGTCCGTCATCCCTGCCGTTCGTTGCAGACTCCGGACCATGGCGATAATGTCAACTTGTCCGTCGGGACAAAGCTTTTTTTCGATATCATCCTTTGCGGTCGGGTTGGATTTGCTGCTGGAACGGTAAGGTTTCTGGTTTTCTGGAACGGAAGATCGATGTTGATCCATCATCGTTAGCTCTTTTGATGTTGGTCAAGGGTCAGGGGTGTAAATGAGGTATCGCTGATCAGCAAATGACGGCACGGTTTGTTTCGATGGACACAAATACGCCAGTGGATGAAGGCTCCGGATTGCCTGAAAAGCAGATCAGCAGCCCAGAATCACTTGTCGCAGGCGTTTTTTCCGCTGTCGTTGGTGCAACCGAATTCGGATGGAGAGCCGTGAACCGTTGCAGACTGAAGCCACGGACAGGGCCCGATCGTTGTAAACCGGCAAGCTATAACGCTAATATGGGCTCATCATGGCCGCAGATGGTGATTTGATGTGGTAGCGGCTTTCCTCTGTGCAATCAATGGCGCTGTAATAGATGCTTTTTGCGGTTACCAGATGGAATTCCTGAACGTCATGCAAAATTTTACAGTCTTTCAGGCACTCATCCTTCGGGTCGTTCCTTCTTTCGCAGGTTTTGCATGGAGAAGATATCATCTTGTTCTCCTTTCGTAGCATGCGCCATACCATTACTGGCTGTTAAAAGAACATGGTGCCCGTTAACCTTACGATTTGTTGTCCATTAATGGAAAACGTAGGCAGGATCAGTCAATTCTCCACCCCTTTTAGACAATCAACCTTTACCTGCTGTTTACATACTATCGGCAGATAAAAAAAAGTCTATAGGGTATTCGACTCATTTTCTTAGGTTTTTTTACTATATCCCGGGAGAAAATCCCGAGTAGTGAGAACACTTGGGGGTAAAAGAGGATTTACATACAAGATGTTGATATGGCTTCATGTAAAATTAAACAACCTTTTGTTCGTCACTGGCGGGAAATTGCGTCAAAACGATAATTTATTTATCAGATCAAAATAGTAAGCAGTCTGTTCATGTTGTTTTGCAGCATTCGGGCTCACTCTTTCCACAGGTCGATATCAGGACCGCGCGACGCTTGCCGCCGACGGCGCGCTACGGGTCGATCTCTATTG
>JAQYWF010000252.1 GCA_030145105.1 Desulfosarcina sp. | reverse complement strand
CTGGGAGGAACCGGATTCTTTCTGCGTCCGTTTGAGACCGTGAGGTTTCATGCTTATGGCTGGCAGGAGCCGTATGACGGGAGACTGTCACGTACGGATCTGTGGGAGCGTGGGGGTGAAATTCCCCTGCGCCACCCGACCAACCTTGCAGATATCAGCCCCTGCGATTTACAATGATGTTTAAAAATAATCACAACGGGCCAAACCTTGCCCAAATAGCGGTTCACGTCGTACCGTGGGGATCATCAGAGCATATCGGCAAAATTAATTTAAAACCCAGTTACTAAGATCGTCTCAATACATCACCACACCACCGATTTATCAGATATATTCATTTCCTGTTATGTAATCACTATAAACCCTGAATTCCGACCTGCCACAAGATGTGGGGGTGCATGGAATTAACTCTCGATTCAGGCTTTAGAAAGAAATCGTTTGCTGGCAATCTGCCAAAATTGGGGCAATTTTAGAGCATATCATCAACTTTTCTGAAATCGGCGTAGGCCCATAATTAGACAGAAATTGTTAGCCGTTTATCTAAGACAGTTCATCAAGCAGCGCTTTGGCTTCTATCATACCTTTCGTATCAAACCCTTCTGTGAACCAGCTATAGACCCCTGAAAGTGGTCTTCTGGCTTCTTCTTTCCTGCCCTGTGCCTGCCGTAAACGGCTAAGGCTCATGACGGCCTGCAGTTCCTGATATTTGGCGCCCTGTTGGCGGGCAATTTCTACAGCCTTTTCAAAGCACGCTTCAGCCTGCTGCTCGTCCGGGTTAGGTTGAATCAACAACAGTTTTCCTTTGCTCCAATACAGCCTCGCTTCTTCCTGTCGCTCTTCGCTCCGATCTACTTTCGCCAATGCCTCGTCTACTACTTCTAGGCCTTTCTCAACTATCCCTGCTGTCAGGTATGCATCGGTCAAAACGCCCTGAAATGTCGGGAGGATGAGTTCATTCCCATACGCCTGCCAGTCGATAATAGCCTGGCGCATCTGCTCTATTTCTACCTCTCCCGCTCCATTTTGGACCTGAGACCAGCTCATAAGAATAGTTCCAAACGGCATCCATTGAGCGAATCCATACTTAGCCGAATTTGCCAACAACGAATCCGCACCTTCCTGGGTCTTTTGGACATCACGGCGCCAGTAGTGAAGGAAACAGCCGGTGACCTGAAAAAGAGCCGTGCTGGGAGGATGTAAAAGTTCGTCACTCAGTGCTTCCATGTCCTGGAGTGCTTCTACAGCTTGTTTCGGATAGCCAAGATGCATCAATGTCCAAACCCGGTAACATAAACAAACAATCCGAATGTCCTGGGCATAACGGAAATCTTTATCTCGGTGCATTCCACCGTCGAAAAGAGCCAAAGCCTGCTCGAAATGCTTCCGGGTTGCTACAAATTGACCTGTCCAAAACGACGTGGTTCCTAAAACAGTGTGGGCCATCATCAAGGCGGCAGCGTTATTTTGATCCTGAGCCAGCTCCAAAAGACGTTCTCCTAAATCGCGCGCTATCTGAAACTCCGCCCGAAATGCATAGTAATATCTTCCCAGTGCGAACAACACCGGCACGACCTCAGGCGTATCGCCAATCTGCTGACACAACTCCAGCGCTTTGCTGTAGGTCTGCTCCACCTCAGCCACCGCATAACCTCTGGATACTATTAAAGCTGATCCCAGAGCCATTTGCAGCGCCAGTTCCTGTTGGTCACGTTCGGAGGAGCCCGGCAGTTCCTTGATCAGATCCAGTCCACGCGTCAGGTGCGCTATGGCTTCCTCATTGGCAGAGCGCTCTAAAGCGCGCTGGCCGGCTTGCTTCCAGAAAGGTACGGCCTGTTCCCCGAGACCTGCTTCAGTGTAGTGATGAGCGACCAGCTCAGGCTTGGTAGCTACCGTCTCAGCAAACTCCCCGACCAGCTTGCCGGCAATACGTTGGTGGTATTGCTGACGCGTGCCTTTCAGCAGTGAGAAATAGGCCGTTTCCTGGATGAGCGCGTGCTTGAATGTATAGGTCGCCTTCGGTGGTATGCCTCGCTGGTATAGCAGCTCGGCTTTCACAAGCTTGCTCAGTCCCTGCTGCAATGTATTTTCGTCCTGAGACGACACCGCCTGCAGCATTTCATAAGTTAATTCCCTCCCCAGAATAGCGCTCAGTTGCGCAATCTCTTTGGCCGAGGCCAGCCGATCCAACCGTGCTGTCAGAGAATCTTGCAGCGTAGCAGGAATCGCCAGCGGGGGAAGCGGTCCGGCAAGCTCGTAGCCATCCCCTTTCTCTCGCAACAATCCCGACTCCAGTACCATCTTGGTCAATTCCTCCACGAACAGCGGAATCCCATCGGTCTTTTTCACTATCTGCTCGAGCACCACGGCTGGCAGAAACTTTCCTTCGGCTACGTGTTGAATCATAATTGCAACTTGTTTCCGGGTCAGACGACTTAACGTTAGATTGGTCAAGTGGGAGCGACCGCTCCATGGAGGACTGAAGTCCGGACGAAAGGTGAACAGGGCGAAAACCCGGGTCATCGGTATTTGATCTACGAGAAGATTCAGAAATTCCAGGGTGGTGGGATCGGCCCAATGTAGGTCTTCCATAACCAGCAACAGGGGCTGCCTATCGGCTATCTCCAATATCACTCCCAGAATGGTTTGAAAGATGAGCTGTTTTCGCCGTTCGGGCGACAGTTTGGATGGAGTATATTTATCGTCCAGCGGTATCGACAATAAATCTGCGAACAACGGCACCATTTCGGACTGAGGAATAGCGTATTGCACCAGGAAGCCTTCCAAACGGCTCAGCTTCTTAGCCAGGTCATCACCCCGCTCCAACTGCAAGACAACTCGCTCAAGCATGTCGAGCACTGGATAGAAAGCACTGTTCCGATGGTAGGGCGAACATTGGCATGGTGTCAGCCATGCCTGCGGGTCCTGCGCGACATGCTCTTTCATTGCCTGCACCAGGCGTGATTTGCCGACACCGGCTTCACCGCTGAGTAGCACTAATTGTCCCATGCCTTCTTGGGTTTGTTCCCAGCGTTCGAAGAGAATGCCAATCTCCTGATCACGGCCCACCAGGGGCGTCGACCCGATTGAAACCACAGTATCCAGACGGCTTCTGGCCGAGCTTTCTTGGCACAACTGACAAACATCAACCGGTTTGGAAAATCCTTTCAGGACAAGCGTATCCAGTTCTTTACAAGCAAAAAAGCCCTCTATCAATCGATATGTAGCCGCACTAATAACAACGGTATTGGGATCGGCCTCATTCTGCAGGCGTGCGGCTATGTTGGGCGTCTCACCCATGGCCAGACGTTCACGCGAGTTGCCATATCCCATCTCTCCGGCGACGACCAGGCCGGTATGAATCCCGATTCGGACCGCCAGTTCTACACCCCATTTCTCATTCAGGAGAGGATTTAGCCGGGTTATGGCCTCAACAATACCCAGGCCGGTGCGGGCTGCCCGCTGCGCATCGTCTTCGTGGGCCTGTGGATAGCCGAAATAGACAAGCAAACCATCCCCCAGATACTGGGCGATGTTTCCTTCAAAGCGGCCGATGATTTTGCCACATATATCCTGGTATGCTCGCACGACTTCGCGCAGATCTTCGGGGTCCAGTCGTTCTGATAGTGGAGTTGAATCAACCAGGTCACAGAACATTACCGTCAGCTGTCTGCGCTCGGCCTCAGGCGCAATTTCCTCCTGTGATTCATCAATGATTGGACCAGCTTGGGAAACCAGCTTATTTCCACATTTCATGCAGAAGATAGCATCTTCTGGAAACTCGGTGCCGCAATGGGAACATTTTCTTTCGATTTTCGCCCCGCATTTCATGCAAAATAGAGCTTCCAGGGGATTATCAGCCTGGCACTTCGGGCATTTCATTATTATGCTCTCCAAATTGGTTCAACAAATGGATTAAACGTAGAATTTGAATGGATTTGCTCAGAACTTTAGCCAAGAGCAGGCCGTCTGTCAATTTAGGGACTAATTTATTTATCGAAATTTCTTCCAAATTAAAAGGAAGCATTCAAGACTTTCACATTCGAGATTCAATAGTTTAAAACGACAATGCAAAGACATCTCTCCAACAAAGCTGGAATAAATAGAGGCCATAAATATTAAAGATATCTTTGATCGGTGCTCGGCTGGCTGAGTTGAATGTAACTATAATTAAAACAACGTCCAGATGAAAAAATGACCGACCACAATACCTGGTGGTTCGCCTTTTCCTAAAATATGTTGGCTTTGAAATTGATATCACAGGTGAAAAGTGGTTGCAGAATTTTCTGATGCCTCCAACAACCATGCAGATATCAGCTTCGCCAATTTTCAACGATATACGAAAATAATCACAGAAGGCCAAATCTTGCCAAAACAGGGATTAAGGTGGTATCGTAGGGATTACCAAAGCATATCGGTAAAAAATATATAAAATCCAATTACTAAGATCGTCTCAATATATCTTCAAATATTGATTATTGCAAACTACAACAAGTGGGAGGTTCCATAATTTTCTACAAAGTCACAATCAATGTCGCTCTCACGGAGTCGAGAGTCTATAATTTCCTGAGACAAAGTGATTCACACCTCCGCGGGGATAACAGAAGAAAAAGGAATCTTTGATTTTTTGCGACTGTATCTGTTAAAAGTTAAAATCTGGTAAAACGAAAATCGCAGGGGATGCTGCATAATTCCGGTTATAACAGCTGCGACAAGCGTATCCCTACGTTCAATTCAGAAAAGGACCGGCTGCTCATGTTTCGAAATCCGCTACTGCTGGTGGCCATCGGCCTGACGTTTGGCGTGGCCGTTTGGGGCATCGTCGACACCCAGGGTTTGGCCCAAATCGCGGCCGAAGAAGTCCGCATCCTGTTTCGCAGCCGCGGCTGGTTTGTGATGCTGACGGCCACGGTCCTGCTGCTCACCTGTGCCTGGCTGGCATTGTCTCGTTACGGGCAGGTGCGGCTTGGGAAAGACGGCGAGCGCCCGGAATTTTCAACCATGAGTTGGCTGAGCATGATGTTTGCCGCCGGTATGGGGGTGGGACTGCTGTTTTACGGGGCGGCCGAGCCGATCTCGCATTATCTTTTCATCAACCAGCACGCGCCGGAGATGCCCGCCCATGAGGCCGCCGGCGCCGCCCTGTTCATCACCCACTTCCATTGGGGTCTGCACGCCTGGGCCATTTACGGGCTCACCGGCCTGGTCATCGCCTACTTCAGCTTTCGAAAAGGGACCCCGCAGCTGATTAGCGCACCGATCAAAAAGACGTTTGGCGAAAAGAAATGGGTAGCGGTGATCGGCTGGCTGGTCGACCTTCTATCCATTTACGCCATTGCCATCGGATTGGCCGGTTCGGTGGCCATGGGCGTATTTCAGGTCCAGGACGGGCTCGCCGCCCTTTTCAGTTGGGACTCGGTCGGGCTCTCGGTGACCCTGACGGTGTTTGGGGTGCTGGTAATGGCCTATATCCTACCCCTGACGGTCGATCTCGGCAAAGGCATGGCTCTGCTGTCCAACACCGCGCTCCTGATTTCCGTGGGCCTGATGGTTTACCTGCTCCTGGTGGGCCCCACCTATTTCCTGATGAACGGCATCGTCGAAGGGATCGGGGCCTACCTCACGAAGGCGATTCCCCAGGGATTTCGCACCTACACGTTTTTCGAAGAGGCAGTCGAAGGCTGGTTCAGCGCCTGGACCCTCAACTACATGGTGTGGTGGCTGGCCTGGTCGCCGTTTGTGGGGGTGTTTATCGCCCGCATATCCAAGGGCAGGACCATCCGGGAGTTTATCGCCGGCGTGCTGCTGGCCCCTACCGCCTTTTCGATTTTCTGGTTCGGGATCTTCGGCGGCTTGGGGTTTTACCAGGGGGCGGCCGGCAAACTGGACCCGTCGGTGATCGAAACCAACATCAACCAGACGACCTTTTTGCTGCTCGACACCCTGCCGTTGTCGGCCCTGACCACGGTAGCGACAATTGCCGCCGCGTTTCTCTTCATTGTCACCAGCGTCGTCAGCGCGGCCTATGTTCTGGCCATGTTTTCCACCGGTGGGGACCAGAATCCGAGCGTGAAGGTCAAGCTGGTATGGGGCGGCCTGCTTGGGTTCCTGGGGCTGGCCATGATTTTGTCCAACAGCGTGTCGGCCGTGCGGCAGATCATCGCCCTGAGCGCGGGCCCGTTTGTGTTTATTGTGGTATTGCTGATGGTCTGTTTACTCAAATCACTCAAGCAGGAAAATTTGTAAGCCATGGACGACTTGTTGAAAAGACTATTGACCGTTGACACCCTGATCAACGTGAGCGTGTTCTTCTTTATCGGGTTGATGGTTTGGCTCTATTTTCAAGGCGACAAAAACGGCGACTCCGAAAAGCGCGTAGAGTGATCCGCGAGGGTCCCCCCGTCACAATCCTCCCCAAGGGTTTCTGTTACCGGTGCAATCGAAAAGATTGTACGTCGACCATCTATGCTATCTCAAGTGTAGGAGCAAGAACGACCTCCTATTTTCTCAAAACGCAAAGCCACACTGATTCCTTGTGAAGGTCGACAAAAGCGGAGTTGACAATTCGGGCCCCTACCGTGGTTGCCAGATCCGATAAATCCTCCAAAGCAGGGTGGACCGGCCAAGGAAAAAAGACAAGTCGACCCTCGCTCAGTATTTTTTTGCCGGGGTGTTGGAACGAAACCGGATCATATATTGAGGCGATGGAATCTGGTACAAAACCTGTACTCTCCAACTGATCTGCAAAATTTGCCGGATCAGAAAAGCTATGATATCTTTAATTTGATTAAACCGAGGATGATTTCAATATAGTCCTCTTTTTTCGGCCTCCTGATATGAACAAATCCAATCAGGTCAGACTTTTGCAGCACTTTCTGTCAATAACAACACTACCAGTAAGGAGATTTACATTATGCAAGTCGACGAAGCGATACGCGCACGGCGCGCAATCAAGTGGTATGACCCTGAACATCAAATGCCGGAGGAAACCTTTCTCAAGCTGATTGAGCATGCCATTCTTGCACCAACAGCTTTCAATATTCAAAACTGGCGCTTCGTGCGTGTCACTGACCCGGAGCAGCGCAAGGCGATACGTGCTGTAGCCTGGGACCAGGCACAGGTCACCGACGCATCCGAGTTGCTGGTGTTGTGCTTCGACAACAAGTCCTGGCAACGTGACCCGCAACGATACTGGCGCAACGCACCACAGGAAGTACAAGATTTCCTGGTACCGGCGATCGATGACTATTACCGCGACAAACCACAAGTTGAGCGTGACGAGGGCATGCGCTCTTGTGGGCTGGTCGGGCAGACAATCATGTTAATGGCCTTAGAACTGGGCTACCAGAGTTGCCCGATGGATGGCTTCGATTACGATGCGGTCGCTAAAATCATCAACCTACCCGAAGACCATAGCATTGCTTTCATGATTGCAATTGGCAAGGGCACCAAGGACTCATGGCCAAAACCCGGTCAGCTGTCGCTGGATGAAGTTATGGTAAGCAACCGCTTCGATTAAAGAGTGTATCATCGGGGTCAGAGTG
>JAQYWF010000371.1 GCA_030145105.1 Desulfosarcina sp. | reverse complement strand
GTGCTGGGCGTGCTCGATATGCAGGACGACGAGGCCGGCCGCTTTACCCAGACCGAGCTGGATACGTTTACCAGGGGGGTGGTTTTCTCCAGGTGCCTGCCCACCGATGACCACCCGGGCAGCCGCTCCCGGTTGTATGTATACAGGCAGCGCATCCCGCCGATGGCCTCCACCTGTCCTGAGAAGTTGTCGATGTCGCCGGAAATAATTTTGGCGAGGGTGGTTTTACCGACGCCGGAGGGCCCGAAAAGGGCATGAAAACCCGGTTTGTCGATGGTTACATCGAGGCCATCGAACAGCGGCGCCTCTGCGGCCGGATATCGAAAAGTGATGTCATTGCAGGATATCATTTTCTCACACCAAAAGAACCCGCATCCACGCGGCGAGCCACGGGGAATGCGCTCGCTATCGCGGTTCACGGCCTTTTTGTTTGACACAACTATATCTGTTCAATATCATTTAGAATTAGAATTTTCCAGTTATAACATCGAATCATAGATGAACGAACCTTCAATCGGTAAACGATATTGGCCGACCGTTGTTCTGGTTTTGACCACGGGGGCCGCCCTGGCGGTGTGCCTGCTGTCAGTGGGCTACCTGTACCTGCCTGCGCTGGTCACCGACCGGCTTCCCGTGGCGCAGATCAGACGCCTGGGATTTTCGGATTTTGCGGGGAGGATCTCTAGAATCGGTCTGTTCCAGACGGCGGCGGGGCCATTTGTTTTCGGCCATGCCGACCAGCCGGTCCTTTCCATTGATTCCATCGACATTGACTACACGCCGAGAGAGCTGTACCGAAAGAAAATTCGCAGCATCCGCATCAGCGATGTGACGGTAAACGGAACCCTTGGCCCGGACGGGTTTATCTTTCCGGGGCTGGATCGCGCCTCATTGGCAATAAGGGAGCCGACCGACAAGTCAGGCTCAGCCGCCGGGTCACCGCTCGCGAACATAGCCGTGGAGAAAATGGAAATCCGTAGCGGAATGGCCAACCTCACCTGGCACAACGCGACATATAAAATCCCTTTTGAAGCAGATTTGAAACCAGATGGAAAGGATACCACGAAGCTGGATGCCCAGGTGCGCCTGTTCCCCTGTGACCAGCTTCTGGAGCTGGTTGCTCAGGTGGACGTGGACGACCAACTGGCAAGGGTCAGTATAGACGGCCCGGCCATTGCCCTGGATCGTTTTGCCGACCTGATTCATCTGATTGCCGGACTGGATGTCACCGGGCAAGTGACCCTTCAGACCGACGCCTTGTTGACATGGACCCCTTTGGCCATTTCCAATGCGAATATCGGCCTGGCCTGGCGCAGCGGTCGGCTGGCCTATGCGTCGGCGATCATTGAACCGGGGCGAGATGGGACACTGGCTACCCTGTCGGCGGTTTCCGAGGATTTGCGGACTTGGCAGATCAGGGCCCAGGGGGTGCAGCTTCAGACGCCGTCACCCGTGGGCATGAACATGCTGGCAGCAACCGTGAATCTCGGTGGAGAGCTACGGGACGCGGCGGGCAAGGCCGAATTGACGCTCCTGCCCTGGTCCACCGAAGGCCCGACGCCGGTTTCCCTGAATGCCAGCGCGTCCCTGCCGGTGACATTCGATGTCTCCCAAAAGGCCTCGGGTGAATGGACCGCCGGATTCAGTACGACCGGCAATAACTCGATCACCCAATCGGGTCCGCTGGATATTACTATTGCCGGCGTGGGCATCCATGGCGGTGCGCCGCGCTTCAGCCTGATGGCCAAGGGTGACGGGCAGGGAGGGAGCGCCAACTGGCAGTTGGGCCTGAAAAAGATCCGGGCAATCGCTGACGGGGTTATCATCAACCTTCCATCGGCTGACGCGAGGGGAAATCTGCAGTTCAAGGATGAACCCCATGACCCGGCCTGGATCGGCCACGCCCGGGTCCAGCTTCCCTCCCCGACGCTCGATGGCAAAGGAATGGCCGGTCAGCTTGACGCCTTGACCCTATCCGCCCAGTTTCAAAAGCAAAGGAGCCATGCACCGGTTGTCGATGCCCGGCTGCAATGCGCCAACGGCTGGCTTCATCACCAAGACAGCGGTCTGCGCCTGTCAGGGGGGCGTCTGGACCTTCCTTTTCGTTCGGACCCCAATGCAACGGTCAGCCAAGGCACTTTTTCCATTGCACGGGTCGATCATCGTAAAAGCAAGATAGGGAATATCAAGGGTCAGATCACCCAAACCGAGGATTCCTATGCCTTTACCGCCACCCATGACAGCGGCCTGTTCCCGGGAATGATCGCGCGCCTTTCCGGCAACGTGCATATCAACGAACCCCGCTTGGGGGATGCAGATTTGACTTTTCAGATTCCACCATACGAGCTGGCGGCTGAAAGCGACCTGGGGCGTTTCGTCCCGGCGGCGAAAGGGGTGACGCTGTCCGGAACAATCTCTTCGCAAGGCAAAGGGTCCGTCTCTCCTGCAGGTATCCGCGGCGATGTCGATCTTACCATAAAGGGCGGCGAACTGCGGATGGCGGACAAGAAAATCATCGTGGCGGGGATCGATGCCAACCTGCATTTCCCGGAACTGCCACGCATTCGCAGTGGTCCGGCCCAGCAGGTTCGGTTTGCCCGGGCGGCAGTGGGCGGCATTGTGATGGATGGGGGGGCGTTCGATGTTCAGCTGGAATCGGCGAACACCCTTTTCGTCGAAAAAGGGCGCCTGCTGTGGTGTGGAGGAAAGGTGGATACCCAGGCGTTGCGTATCACCGCCGGCAATCAGGACTACAATGTGAACCTTTACTGCCAACGCCTGGCGCTGTCCCGCATCCTTGAGCAACTGGGTTCGGTGCATGCCAAGGGAAGCGGTACGGTAAACGGCAGGATTCCCATCGCTTACAGCAACGGCCGCATTCGCTTCGATGACGGATTTCTCTTTTCCACCCCCGGTGAGGGCGGACGGATTCAGCTCAGCGGCACCGAGATGCTGACCCGCGGAATACCGGCGGGAACGCCCCAGTTTGCCCAGGTGGAATTGGCTCAGGCGGCGCTGAAGGACTATGCCTATACCTGGGCAAAGCTCGGGCTGATATCCGAGGGTGAGGATTTTGTCATGCGCCTCCAGTTCGACGGCAAACCGGCCAACCCGTTGCCCTTTGTATATAGTAAAGAGATCGGCAGCTTCGTTCGCGTTGAGGCCGGTGCACAAGGTTCGGTCTTCCAGGGCATCAGCCTCGACGTGAACCTGAGGCTTCCCCTGAACCAGCTTTTGCAGTATAAAGATATCGTCAACATGATCCAGTAGCATAGGCTTCAAGATAATTAATTTTGACTGCGTTATCGGTCGTTGCCGTATTACCCATACGGCATCCTTTTTCTGGCCCTGCCAAATTAATTTTCTTAAGCCTATATAAGGAGACCTGTTATGCTGAAGAAAATGGTGCTGCCGGCGGCGGTAATTGTCTGGGCCCTATGGGGTCTTTCATCCTGCGCCACCCACCACGAGGTCGAGGTGAAACCGGTGGAAATCAAACCGATTCACATCACCATTGATGTCAACGTCAAAGTGGACCGGGCCCTGGACGATTTCTTCGGGGATATCGACGAAACCGCCAAAGAAATCCAGACAACTGAATGATGCCGTCGCTAAACGATGTTTTACTGGCCATGAAAGGACGAATCAAATGAACCAGAAACGATTTTTGTGGTTTGTGGCAACGGTTGTTGCCGGTGTGCTTCTTTTTTCGGCATCCGCCTTTTGTGCTGACATTAAAGCACGGATGAAAAACCGGCTGCCGAGAATAATCGAACTCAAGGCCGCCGGCGTTATCGGGGAGAATAATCAGGGGTATTTGGCCTTCCTCGGCGCCAACCAGTCGGAACAAGCGCTGGTGGACGCGGAAAACCAGGATCGGCAACTGGTCTATGGTGCCATCGCCAAGCAGCAGGGAACGACCGCCGCCGTGGTCGGACAGCGTCGGGCGCTGCAGATCGCCGCCAAAGCCAAGCCCGGGGAATGGCTCCAAGATGCAGGCGGCAAGTGGGTTCAAAAATAACCCGTCGGATCCGATTCGACATCCGATCTTGTGCAGCCGGGGGGCGGCTGGAGGCCGAATGGATCGGTCCCGGTTCGAATGCTGCGCCTACCCTGGTATTCCTTCACGAAGGGTTGGGATGCGTGGCCCTGTGGCGGGATTTTCCGGCCCGTTTGGCAGAACGCACCGGCTGCGGTGCATTGGTCTACAGCCGCTTGGGATACGGTGGTTCCGACCCCTGCCCACTTCCGCGAAGGGTCGATTTCATGCATCACGAGGGATTGGCGGTGCTGCCCGAGGTCCTTCGGCAATGCGGGGTTCGCGATTACCTGCTTGTCGGCCACTCCGACGGCGGTTCCATCGCCCTGATCCATGCCGGCGGCGGTCCCTGTCCGGGCCTGAAGGGGATTGTCACCATGGCCGCCCACGTTTTTTGCGAAGGGCTCACCCGGCAATCCATTGAAGGTGCGCGGCAACGCTACCTCAATGGAGATCTTAAAGCGCGGTTGTCCTCTTATCACGGAGGAAACACCCACTGCGCCTTCTGGGGCTGGAACGATGTCTGGCTCCATCCGGATTTCAGGCCGTGGACGATCGACGCCTTCCTGCCCGCTATTCATGTACCGGTGCTGGCCATTCAGGGGGACAAGGACCCCTACGGGTCACCGGGCCAGATTGATGTCATCCAGAGAAAGACCGGGGCTGCAGTGGCCGTCGAGTTGATTTCCGATTGCGGTCACGCACCGCATCTGGAAAAGGCCGATACCGTGCTGACAGGGATATGCAACTTTTTGAGGCATCATGCCTGAGGAGCAGCAGGAAGCCGTTCCAACACGTTCCCCTCTTCGTCAAGGACAAAAACGAGAAATCCGTTTTCAGCGGCATGGCGGGCAAGGTCTTCGTAGATCATGGCCTGTACTTCGTACTTATTCTTCTTCTCCAGATGCAGATGAAACATGGCCTGCTGAGCGGATTCTTTATCCAAAAAGGCCGGT
>JAQYWF010000404.1 GCA_030145105.1 Desulfosarcina sp. | reverse complement strand
TGGGCCGGGCCCTGGCTCAAGGATGTGGCCGGGCTGGAGCGCATGGCGGTGGCCAACGTGCTGCTTTGGGTTGCCGTGGCCATGATCGCGGGATTCATCCTGTTGGGCTCGCTGGCCGAGCGATTGAGCCGCTCAGGCATCAGTGTGCTTACGACGGCTGTGACAGGGATGGGTCTGTTCATGGGCGTGCAGGTGCTGGTTCTGGCAGGGCCGGCGCGCTGGGCCTTGCCCTTGTGGGTGATGTTCGGCTTTTTCGGCACGTCGGGTATCATCGCCTATGCAGCCCTATCCCAGCGGTTTCCGGTACAGTTGTCCGGTCGGGTCACCACCGCAGTCAATCTGCTGGTGTTTATCGCCGCATTCCTGGGTCAGTGGGCCATCGGGGCCATCATCGGCCAATGGCCGGTCGATGCAGACGGGAAATACGCCCTGGCTGGCTATCGCAGCGGTTTTTTTGTCATGTTGGCCCTTCAGGCGATCACCTTGCTCTGGTTTTTCATGGCCAGCCGGATGATCAGAAACCGTGAAAAGGAATAGTGGCCTTCATTCGCCACTGGCAACGCAAGGGGAGACCTACGTGAAAATTTATACCGGCACGGGAGATAGGGGTAAAACCAGCCTTTTCAGTGGAGAACGGGTTTCAAAGAGCAGTCCGCGCCTCGAGGCTTATGGCGATCTGGACGAACTCAATTCCGTGATCGGAGCGGTTGCGTCAGCATTGGATGAGGGACAATCCGGGCTAAAGGATGAAATCCAGGCCATTCAGGCGCTGCTGCTGGAATCCGGCGCCTGGCTGGCGACGACCCCCGGTGCCGAATCCACCCGGTTTTTAAAACCATTTACGATTGACCCTGCCAATACGCTGGAAGCCGCGATCGACCGCATGAACGCATCCTTGCCCGAACTGAAGCATTTTGTCCTGCCCGGGGGGCACCTGTCCGCATCACTGGCCCATATGGCCCGCACCGTTTGCCGGCGAACGGAACGACGCGTCATCGAACTGGTTGAATATGAGGATGGTGAATCGGGTCCCAGCCAAACCATGCAGCATATCCTTGTATTCCTCAACCGGCTTTCCGACTACCTTTTCTTACTCGCCCGATTGTGTAATCATAACCAGGGTCAGGGGGATGTGCAGTGGAACGGGTAGGTGGCACGCCTCGTTTTAGCGCACGCTTGGTGGACCGGCATTGGCTGGCCCCCGGCATCCTTGAACTGCGGCTGACCCGACAGGAGGGTGTCACTTTTATTCCCGGCCAGTTTCTGCGCTTTGTGATGGACGGCTACGAGCGGGATTACACCATGGTTTCCACCCCGGATGCAAAAACCATTGATTTTTGCATCGCCATGGTGGAGGGGGGGCGGTTTTCCAGGGACATCCAAAAGGCCGATATCGGGACCCCATTTGAGCTGACCGGGCCCCACGGTCATTTTGTATTCCAGGGCCCGGCGAATTCGGCGGTGCTCGTGGCCACCGGAACCGGCGTTGCCCCCTTTGTGGCTTTTTGCCGAAGCGGGTTGGGCACCGGTCTCCTGCTGCATGGCGTGGGCGCACCTGACCGGCTGATTTACCGGGATATTCTGCAATCAGCGTTGCCTGGCTATGTGCCTTGCATCAGCCGGCCCTTCGAAAAGATGGATCGCCCAGACAACGCCTTTGCGGGCCGCGTCACACATTACCTGGAGCAACAGCTGACACAGGGCGTCTATGACTTTTACCTGTGCGGTCGAGGGGCCATGATCCGGGATGTCACGGCATTGATAGACCAGCAGTTTGGCGATTCGCGGTTGTTCATCGAAACCTATGACTGACGGTTCCGCAAGACGTCCGATATCTGCGTTACGCCTCATTCCTTAGGGATTTGCAAGCCTTGATCTCGAACGTCTTACAAAACCTTCTGAATAATTACACCGGCTGGAAAACCATCCGTTTTTGACTGTTGTCGTAGTGCACCATTTTGGCGCTGAGCGTGCGTTCTTCGCCAAAGATGTTGACCAGCCGCATGCCGTCGGCTACCTCCTCGATGAGGTCCACATTTTCGAGCACTTTTTCTTCGACCCCGTTTTTTACGACAAAGACATTGACGTCGCACATGATCATTCTCCGTTTCTATTTTCCCGAATGCTGGGAAAACGCCGAGATGAGGATTTGCCCTGCCGGACATGAATGCGGTTGATATTAACCACGAAATGGCTATATTGCTCACGTCCGGTGTCGACAGATAATAACGCATCTACTTCCTTAATTAAAGGTCTTGGACCCATGTTAATACAGGCCGCCAAAGAGGCGCTCATCCTGATCGGTACCGCCGTGGCCGTGGCACTTGCCGTCTATGCGGTCAGGCCCGACAAGATCGGAATCATTCCTGCAGCGGTAAACCAAGATGGCGCACAGCAGTCACAGGCCGAAAGCGGTTTTTCTGAAATTTCCCTCGAGGATGCAGTGCGCCTCTACCAGGAAAAGGGTGCCATTTTTGCCGACTCGCGGCATGCTGCCGATTTTGAAGCGGGACACATCCAAGGGGCTGTTCACCTGTATACGGCGGATCAGGAGATCTGGCTGCCCGAATTCCTGGCCACCACCGACCCCACTGCGGCGATCATTGCCTATTGCGATGGGGAGAACTGCCACTTGGCCCCGGCGCTCGCCGAACTGCTTTTTTTCAACGGGTTCGACAATGTCAGCTATCTCAAAAACGGGTGGACCCGCTGGCGCGAGGGCGGCTTTCCGGTGGAATGATCCAATTGAAACTATGACCGATACGGATCCGCGGTGATGCCATAGCGGCGCATGATTTGTTGAAGGGCCTGACGTTCCAGCCCACACGCTTTGGCCGCCTGGGTGACATTTCCCTGGCTCAGGGTAAGCATGTGCCCGATATAGGCGGCATTGAAGGCACTCAGATTGTTCTCTTTAGCTGTTTTGTAGGGCAGGTCCAGGGAAGGTGTGATTTCCACGATTGCCCCGGATGTCGGCTTTCTCCCGATGCCTACGTCCTTAGGAGAAATCTCGTCGGTAGCGGAAAACAGAATCCCCTGCATGATCATGTTCTCCATTTGACGCACATTGCCCTCCCAGCGGCGGCCGATAAAAATGTCCATCAATTCCGTTGAAAAACGCTTAAGGGGCTTGTCCAGCTTGCTGCTGTGCTTTTCCAGCAGGTGATTGGCGATCAATGGGATATCCTCCGGGCGTTCGCGAAGCGGCGGCAATTTGATGGGCAGGACGTTCAGGCGGTAGAAAAAATCCTCTCGGAAATCACCCGATTTGATTTTTTCAGCCAACGGCTGGTTGGTGGAGGCGATAATTCTTACATCCACGTGGATCGGCCGGGCGTCACCCAGGGATTTGATCTCCTTTTCTTGCAGCACCCGCAGCAGTTTGGTCTGGATGGTGGGCGTGATGTCGCCGATTTCATCCAGGAAAATCGTGCCGGTGTGGGCTTCCTGGAACAGGCCCTTTTTGTCCCGGGTGGCGTGGGTAAACGCCCCTTTCTTGTAGCCGAACAGCTCGCTTTCCAGAATCTGCTCCGGAACGGTGGGACAGTTCACGGCGATAAAGGGGCGCTTGCTGCGATCGCTTAACGCGTGGACTGCCCGGGCGGCCAGATCCTTGCCGGTACCCGATTCGCCGGTGATCAATACGGTAAGTTCATTTTTGGCCACCATCTGGATGGTTTCATACACCCGCTGCATTTTGGGGCTTTTGCCCACCAGTTCCTGGAACATCTCCGTCGAGTGGCACTCATGGTGCAATCTCAGGTTCTCTTTGAGCAGGCGACTGCGTTCGAAGGCCTTTTCCAGGCGCATGACCAGTGAATCGTGATCGAACGGCTTGGTGATGAAATCATAGGCGCCTCGTTTCATGGCCTCCACGGCCATCTCGATGTGCCCGTATGCGGTCATCATCACCACCGTAACCTCTTCGCCGCGATCGGCTTTAATCCGTTCCAGAACCTCGAGTCCGCTGATGCCCGGCATTTTGATATCTGCCAGGACCAGGTCGTAGTCGGTGGCACGCAGCATTTCCAGGGCCGCTTCGCCCGAGGATGCGGTATCTACCTGACAACCCAGGTCGGGCTCCAGACTGCGTTTCAGCAGGGTGAGCATGTCCGGTTCGTCGTCGACGATAAGAAGATTCTGTGCCATGATTTATCTCCCTGAAAGCGGGGGTGAGACGGGCAGGGACAACGTAAAGGCAGCGCCCTGGCCGAGTTCACTTTTTACGCTAATATTGCCGCCGTGCCCCTTGATAATGCCGTAGCTGACCGAAAGCCCGAGGCCTGTGCCTTCGCCGGTGGGCTTGGTGGTGAAAAAGGG
>JAQYWF010000145.1 GCA_030145105.1 Desulfosarcina sp. | reverse complement strand
TGCGACTCCATGCAAAGCGGTTTTCCATATTGACTATGGTGCTTTTTCTTATACAATACAAACCACGCTTGCAACAAACTTGACGGATTCGTAGAAAGCCCGAGATCTGCGTTACGCTTCATCCTTCGTCACTGCGGAGTACAGTAAGTACTCATCATTCCTCAGGATTTGCATGCCTTGATCTCGGGCTTTCTACGAATCCGTCGGAAACGTGACTTTTTACGCGTTCATCAAAATTAAGCGTTCACCGCTCAGGGTTGTGGAAAAAGACAACATCGAAGATTCGAAGTCCTTAAAAAAGGCCGCCTGCCCATCGGTGGGCGGAACCCGGAACCCAAAACCCCAAATACGGTTTATATGTTTTTGATCGCCGGCGTTCAACCCAAAACCAGACGGGTGGATGATAACCCGCAACGATGCCCAGCCTGCGGGCTGGCACAGGCTTTTACCACCCGTGTGGATCACTACCTGAGTCTGTTTTTCATCCCCCTGATCCGGGTGAAACAAGGGGAACCCTTTTTATTGTGTGAAGCCTGCCAACGGCCGCTGAACGGCAGTCGGGCGCCGGTTAAGGAGGTGCCGCTGTCGGGCGCCTCCACCGTTTGTGTGGCTTGCAAAAGCGATTTCGACAGTTCATTTAAGTATTGTCCGTATTGTGGGCAGCGAGCTTAAGTGGGGCGCGTCAATAAACGGCATCTTGTGTCCCAGTTCTGCGTTCTCGGGTTATTGAAATCCTCAACGTAGCACTTCTACGCCTGTGGTTTCAATAACCCTGCGGCCTTGATCTGGAACACAATCTACCATTTCTCAACGGACCCCAAGTCGTGAATTGTACGAATTTCAGAATACAGAGGTGTGTATGCGTGTTTCCAGAAGGGTGATCAACGGACTGAGTCGTCGTGAATTTCTGATCATGACCAGCATGGCCGCCACCGGCCTAGCCGTGGGGTGTGCCACCAACCCCGCCACGGGGAAATCCCAGTTTATGATCATGGATGAAAAGCAGGAAATTGAAGTCGATCGCCGGTATGCACCCATCCAGTTTTCATCCGACTATGGGACAGTCCAGGACCGGGCCCTGCAATATTATGTCCAGGCCACCGGCAAGCGATTGACTGGCAATACCCATCGCGGCCATATGCCCTATAACTTCCACTGCGTCAATGCCAACTACGTAAATGCCTATGCCTTCCCCGGCGGCAGCATTGCCTGCACCCGGGGCATCCTGCTGGATCTGGACAACGAAGCCGAGCTGGCCGCTCTGCTGGGGCACGAACTGGGCCACGTCAATGCCCGGCACACCGCCGAGATCATGTCCAAAGCCCAGCTGGCCAATATGGCTGTGGGCGGGCTGGCGGTGCTGACCAGTGTCACCGTGGGGGCTGGCGCGGGGAACCTTGCCGGGCAGCTCGGACAGATGGGAACCGGCGCTCTGCTGGCCTCATACAGCCGTGACAACGAACGCCAGGCGGACAGCCTGGGGATGGAATACATGACCCGGTCCGGTTACGGCCCTCAGGGCATGGTGGGACTCATGGAGATGCTCAATAGCATGAACCGGCACAAGACCGGTGCCACAGCGCTTCTCTTTTCCACCCACCCCATGTCCTCTGAACGCTACCAGACATCGGTAAATCAGGCCACCAGCGATTTCCGGCAGTACAGCGGCCAACCGCTGTATCGGGAGCGGTACATGGATAACACCGCAGGCCTGAGGAAAATCAAAGGCGCCATCAAGAAGATGCAGGACGGTGAGGAGGCTATGGGTAAAGAACAGTTCAGCCAGGCGGAAGGACTGTTCAAACAGGCGCTGGACGAAGCGCCCAATGATTATACGGGGTTGCTGCTCATGGCCAAGTGCCAGCTGGTTCAGAAAAAGGACAGCGAGGCAGAGCGCTATGCGGACCGAGCCAAGCAGGTCTATCCTGCTGAGGCGCAGGCATACCACATCAGCGGCATCTCCAAGCTGCGGGTTAAAAAGTACGCTGACGCCTACGAGGATTTCAGCATCTACGAGCGGCGTCTTCCGGGCAATCCCAATACGATCTTTTTCCAGGGGTTGTCACTGGAGGGTATGCAGAAGATCGAGCCAGCGGCCCAGGCCTACAATGCCTATCTGCAGCAGGTTCGGCAGGGCAAAGAGGCTCAATATGCGTATCAGCGGCTAAAAGAATGGGGTTACATCAAGTAGGGGCGGATTCGTGAAACGCCCGATATCTGCGTTACGCTTCATCCCTCGTTGCTTCGGCGTACCAACCGTACGCCTCACGCCTCGGGCTTTGCAAGCCTTGATCTCAGGCGTTTCACGTATCCGCCTGAGGCAAGGCTTTATTCGGAATATTTGGGAGATCGGCAATTAAAATCCGTCCCGAATTTACGATTTGAGGAAACATAAGTAGTGACGTTATGAACGATGCCGCTGGTTGCTTAACTGCCGGTTTGGAGCGCCACGTGGTGCTCGTGGCACCGGAAATCCACTGGAATACCGGAAACATTGGACGCACCTGTCTCGGGGCCGGAGCCAGGCTGCACCTGATACGCCCGCTGGGATTTTCGCTGGCGAGCCGCCAGGTGAAGCGGGCCGGCCTGGATTACTGGAGCCGGGTATCCCCCGGCATCTGGGACAGTTTCGACGCGTTCTGTGAGGCGTTCAATCCCGTGGACGGTGAAATGGCGTTGTTTTCCAAGGCGGGGGCTCGG
The DNA here is from genome assembly GCA_030145105.1 of Desulfosarcina sp. Lineage (GTDB taxonomy): Bacteria > Desulfobacterota > Desulfobacteria > Desulfobacterales > Desulfosarcinaceae > Desulfosarcina. The sequence continues at coordinate 8,339 of JAQYWF010000145.1, read as the reverse complement.
GTTTTCTGGGAGATGCCGGCCCGCCGGCGGATGTTTCTGGTTTTTGGATCCGAGACCGGGGGGCTTCCTGAGGCGATTCTCTCCCGATACCCTCAGGCCTGCTTCCGAATTCCCTCCACCGGTGAGATTCGATCGCTGAACCTGTCCACCGCAGCGGGTATCGCCCTGTATGAGAGCATTCGAAGCGGAAAGTGAGATTCAGGTAATAGCTGATGGTGAGACTCATTCTGATCGGCCTGCTGTCCGGATTTTTCTTCAGCTCCACCTTTGTGTTGAACCGGATCATGAGCCTGAGCGGCGGTCATTGGGTGTGGAGCGCCGGTCTCCGCTATGCCTATATGATTCTTTTGCTGACGGTCTGGCTGCTGGTGTTTCGTGGAACGGCTGCCTTTGCCCGCACCCTGGGCCTGTTTTTCAGCCATCTGGCTTTTTGGGTGGTGACAGGCAGCATCGGCTTTGGGGCTTTTTATGCCCTGATCTGTTTCAGCGCTGATTATGCACCCGGTTGGATCGTTGCCACCACTTGGCAGTTTACCATTATCGCCACGCTGGTGGTACTGACAGCCTTCGGCCGTCGCTTCCCCCGGCGGATCTGGCTATTTTCAACCATTGTCTTTGCCGGTGTGTTCCTGGTCAACATCAGCCAGGCGGGGGCGGTCGATCCAGCGGAACTGACCAAGGGTGCCCTGCCCGTGCTGATTGCCGCCTTCTGCTATCCCATCGGCAATCAGTTGGTGTGGGAGGCCAAGACTGGCCACGGCCGCTTGCCCGACCTCAGCGACCCAGAACTGGAACACCCCTTTGCCAAGGTGCTGCTCATGTCCCTGGGCAGCGTTCCCTTTTGGTGCCTGGTGGTAGCCGTGACCGCGCCGCCGCCTCCGGTTGGCGGGCAGATCGTGAACACGGCCCTGGTGGCCCTGTTCTCAGGTGTGATGGCCACGAGCCTGTTTCTCTTTGCGAGGAACGAATCGAAAACCGGCAGCCAACTGGCCGCCGTGGATGCCACCCAATCCAGCGAGGTGATCTTCGCCCTGGCCGGAGAGATTCTGATCATCGGTGCCGCCCCGCCCAATGCCCTGGGGGTGTTGGGGATAGTGGTCACCGGTGCGGGGCTGGCGCTATTTGTCCGATTTCAGGAAACGCCGGCTTAAGGGCCTCGGCTAAAACGATGTTGCAGTAAATTAGACCCCAGGATACGCTCGAGTGAACTTAACTCACGCTTTTAACAACCGTCCCTGCAGACAACCGAAAAGGAGAAACACCATGCTAACCCATCCCGTTTTCAACAAACGCCTTATGGCCCGTTCATCGGTGCTGGTGACATGCGCCTTGGCCGCCCTGTTTCTGGTACAGTGCAGCGATGGTGGTGGTTCAGCCATTTTTGTTATGGAACCGCTGCCTTACAGTCTCGATGCCCTGGCCCCCACCATCAGTGCGGACACCATGGGGTTCCACTACGATAAACACTACGCGGGCTATGTGAAAAAGGCCAATGAATTGACCAAAGGGAAGGGTTTCGCCGGCAAGACCGCTGAGGCGTTGATCCAGGCGACCGCAGGGGACGCGTCCAAAGCGGCCGTCTTTAACAACGCCGCCCAGGCATGGAACCACGCCTATTTTTTCAAATGCCTGAAACCGGATGGCGGGAGCGCGCCGGAGGGTCTGTTGGCAGAGATGATCGATGCAGCCTTCGGTGGTTTCGTTGAGTTCAAGGCGCTCTTCATCACCGCCGCCAAGGACCAGTTCGGCAGCGGCTGGGTATGGCTGGTACTGGACGAGGGAAAACTGGCGGTGGTCACCAGCGCCAATGCGGACACGCCCCTTGCCCATGGTATGATCCCGCTGTTCACCGTGGACGTATGGGAACATGCCTATTACCTGGACTACCAGAACCGGCGGGTGGATTTTGTGAAATCCGTGCTGGACAACCTGGCCAACTGGGATTTTGTGGCGGCCCAGCTGGAGAAAGCCCAACCCCCCAAGGTGTGAGGATACGCGCGATGGACATAAAAACAACGACTGCCGAGTTTCTCGATAAAATAAAAAACACCGCCCCTCTGGTGCACAACATCACCAATTTTGTGGTGATGAACCCGACGGCCAATATACTGCTGGCCATCGGGGCCTCGCCGGTGATGGCCCACAGCCGCAAAGAGGTGGCGGACATGGCTGCCAGGGCCGGCGCCCTGGTGCTTAACATCGGCACCCTGGCGGATAAATGGATCGAGGCCATGCTGCTGGCTGCCATGGCAGCCAATCAACGGGGCATCCCAGTGATACTGGACCCGGTCGGCGCCGGTGCCACCAGCTACCGCACCCGTACCGCCAAGCAAATCCTCGGTGAAGTAAACATTTCGGTGATCCGGGGAAATGCGTCGGAGGTGCTTTCTCTGGCTGTTGACGATGTCAAGACCAAAGGTGTGGATTCCTCCTTATCCTTGTCCGATGCGGTCGTTGCGGCCGCCGGTGGCATCGCTCGGCAACACGCCTGTGTCGTGGCCATTTCCGGAGAGAATGATTTGGTTACCGACGGCGGTCGGATGTTTCGGGTGGCTAACGGTGTGCCCTTGATGACCCGGGTAACCGGCCTGGGATGCGGCTTATCGGCGGTTGCCGGCGCATTCTGCGCCGTAGCCCGGGATGACCTGCTGGCGGCCACCGCCGCTGCATTCGGTTTCTATGGGTTGTGCGGGGAGTTGGCCTTGGGGATCAGCGACCGGCCGGGCAGCTTTTTTGTGTCCTTCCTGGACAGCCTTTATTCGACCGGAAGTGCTGAAATTCACAAGTATTTGAGGATTGAATAACCACTGTCAACCGGCATTGCGATACTTGCAGGAGACATGATCCATGAAATCGTGCAGAGAATGCAAACTCCAGGTGAGTGAACAGGCTGTCGCCTGTCCGGACTGCGGGGCGCCTTATCCGGCCCGTGAACGCTGGGACGGTTACGGCTTTGAGTATAAGAGCCAGGCCACTTTTCTCGGGCTTCCCCTGCTGCACATTTCATTTAAATACCGGCCCAATCGTATGCCGGTGGTGGCCAAGGGGGTGATTGCCGTGGGGCAGTTCGGCGCCGGGATTATCAATATTTCCCAATTTGGCATCGGCGTGATCAGCCTGGGCCAGTTCACCATTGCCGGCTATGCCCTGGCCCAGTTCGCCCTGGCCTATTCGTGTATCGCCCAATTTGGGGTATATGCGGATCAGGGCGTCGGACAGGTTCTGGTGAAGTGGACCGACCTGCTGGGACGGTTTTAAAAAGGGATCTGTAGATATGAACCTCGATTTTCGAAAACGGCTGCTTCAGGGAGATCTCCTGACAGGTACGATTGTTACCCTGTCTTGCCCGCAGATCGCCGAATTGTTTTCCCGATCCGGTTTTGACTGGCTCTTCATCGATGGCGAGCACGGCTGCCTCTCCTTAGGTGACATCCAATTGCTGCTGCAGGCGGCCCAACCTCAGTGCCCTTGCGTGGTTCGTGTGGCGGCAAATCATGAAGTAACCATCAAACAAGCCCTGGACGTAGGTGCGGACGGCATTATCGCTCCGCTGGTGAACGATGCCGACACGGCGGCCCGGGTGGTGGCGTGGGCCAAGTATCCGCCGTTGGGAAAAAGAAGCGTGGGGATTGCCCGGGCGCAGGGATATGGCGCGTCCTTTGCCGAGTATGTAATCCGGGCAAACGAGGACACGGCAGTGATCATCCAGGTGGAACATGTCGACGCAGTGGCCAACATCGCATCGATCCTTGATGTATCAGGCATTGACGGGGTTTTCATCGGTCCCTACGACCTTTCTGCAAGCATGGGAAAACCAGGAAACATCCATGATGCCGATGTTCAGCATCATATCGAAACGGTTCGGCAGGCGTGTCTGAAACGCCGCGTAGCCCTGGGAATCTTCGGTGTGGATGCTGCCGCGGTGGCGCCCTTTATCAAGCAGGGCTATACGCTGAATGCCGTGGGGATGGACACCTTGATGCTGGGTCAATCGGCCCGGAGGGTTCTGTCTGAGCTGAAAACGTAAAGCTCCTACCGACATTCAGCAGCCTGCATTGCCGCTCCCAAGTCAAAGGCAAGCCGCTGGTAATTGTCTGCAAACCGGTTCCAGTCCGGCAGTGTGTCTCCCCTGGCGGTTTCCATCACTGCCAATACACGGGTGACTGTACGTTTGAGTCGGATGCAAACGGGCATACGGGTGGCGGCATCGATGTCCCCCAGCATAGGTTGAATTTCCATCAGACGGGCGCTGGCCAGGTAATAGACCGCCGCAACACTCTCCGGGGCCAGCTGGTAAAGTGTTTTAGCCGCCTCCACCATTTGGTCCAGGGTCTGTTCGGCTGTCTTACCGGATTGGTAGCCTTGCAGACTTCTCAGGGATTCACAAAAGTCTTCCTGGTATTGAAGCTGAACGCCGGCAGCGGCCCAGGACGGTTTTAAGGTTAGCCCTATTTTCAGTTCATCGGCGGCGCAGGAGAAATTGACGGCAGGTTCCCTGCCTTTTTTAGCCAGGCGAAAGCAGGCATCACCCTTGATTAGGTGAAGCTCGCCGCACCCGTCAGATGCCTTCTGGCACTTGATTGCCTGTGCGGCGATCCATTTATGGTCGCCACGCGCCGCATGATGCTGGAATTGACTTAACTGGAGACTGACACAACCGGAGAATATAAAGATTAGCGCCAGACAGGCGGCCAGTGCTTGCGGCCCCCGCTTCAAGGCGGTTCGATGAATCGGTGGCCAGATTTGCGGCGTCATGCGCCCATGGACTGTTGATGTCGCAAGCGAAACGAATCTCCCGGGGTCAGGGCAACGGCTGGGGTTTTTGCCAGGGTGGTACAGGCTGGTGAATCGGGTGTAACGGAATGGTGAACAAATGGAACTGGCCTATGCGTCTGTTGATAAACGACTTCCCCTGATAGGATGAATACCAATTTCACTAAAGTCTTGGCTTTCTTCGCCGCTCCCGGTGAATGGAAAACAGTTTTTCGCTGATCGCGTCGAAAATGAATTCACTGGGGGCGATGCCTCTGGATTTGCAAAAGTCTTCGACGCGATCGTACAATGCCTTGGGAATGTCCGTGCAGATGCAGTCATCACTAGTCGCTTCTGATTTTTCACTCATCACATTGCCCTTTCAGGGGCTTCCCGATTCTGCGGATTCAGTTCATTTTTCGTGTATTTGATAATATATAGCGCCGTTTGCAATATCGTCAAGTTATAAGATTACCGGAACGCGTTTGACGTCCACGCCTATTTTGATCCTTCCGTGGGGATACGATCAGTTTCCTGCTTGTTTACAAGCTGCAAATACGGAAGACGATAATGATTACCAGCCATGCATCGTTTACATGTTATCGGCAATGGTTACCGTTCGGTCCCCAAGCATATTCACGTAGCTGCCCATCTCGTTGTCGTACCAGCCGTAAATGACGGCCTGGGTGACCGGTGCGCGAACCACCGTGTCCGTGAGCTTGCTGAGCACGGACTGGGAAAAGCCGGGGATGCTGGCCAGATCCAAACTCAGGTCTGCCGTGCGGGTATGGGTTTCATCGCCCTCGATCACCGCCGCTGCCTGGGGCGAGCCCAGAATGTCCACGGAAACATTCTGTTTCTCTGTGTATTTCAGATAACCGTTGGGGTCCAGTTGCGCAGCCTGGTCGTAGACGGTGTTGAGCACCCCGCGGCGGACTGGTTCTTCGGAAGGGCTTTCTTGAATGCTGAGCACCAGAATGATCAAAGATCCAGAACTGACGGGCACCCGCACCGATTCAGCAATGAATCCGATGTGCTCCATTTCGGGTATCACCAGTCTCAGGGCCTTTGCCGCGCCGGTGGATGTGAGGATGATATTGTTTATAATCGATCGGTTTTTTCTCAAGTCGGTCTTGCCGGCCTTGGGCAGGCGATCCAGAACCTGCTGGGAGCCGGTGGCGGCATGGATCGTGGCCATGGAGGCCGACAGGATCCGCTTGGCCCCGAAGGCGTTGATCAGTGGCTTCATCATGTGGGCCAGGCAGGTGGTGGTGCACGAGGCGTTGGAAATGATCCGGTGGCGCCGTGGGTCGTAGTCATTGGCGTTGATCCCCATTACCGTCGTGACCGCATCGCCCGGCATGGGGACGCCCTCTTCCTTGATCTTGAAGGGCGCGGAAACCACCACCTTTTCGGCGCCGGCTTCCAGGTGTCCCCTGACCGACCCTTTGGGGTGGTCGACCGGCAGGGTCGGATCCAAGAACTGACCGGTGGTATCCACCACCAGACGCACGCCATGGGCCTTCCAGTCAATGGCCTGGGGGGTTCGCGCGGTTCTCAACAACCGCAGGGTAATGCCGTCCACAACCATCCTCCCGGCGTTGTCGTCGATGTTGGTAATCACCGGCTTGGCCTGGCACCCATGCAGAAAGGTGTGCAGGGCACCATAGGTGGAGTCCCGTTCCAGGTAATGGGCGATGTCCGCTAGGCCCGTGCCGGCCGGCCTGCCGATATTGACCACGATTTCGTTGAAGTACCGCCGTCCCACATGATGCCAAAGGGTGAGTTTGCCGATGCGGCCGAGGCCGTTGATACCGATTTTCATCTGTCCCTCGTTCATGGCATTTCTCCTAATCAGGCCTCCCTGATCTTCATGGTCCCTTGATAAACCGATCCCTCCCGACCGTCAATGCTTATATGATCACCCGACCGGATGACTACCTGGTTGAATTCAGCGGTTTTATCCTTTTCGTTGCACACCAGGGTGCCGCACCCCACCACACAGGTCTTGCCCAGCCGGTGCGCCACCACCGATGCATGGCTGGTCAGCCCGCCCCTGGCGGTGAGTACGCCGTCGCTGGCAAAAATCTCTTTGATGTCGTCGGGAACCGTGTCTCCGCGAATCAGGATCAGGGCTGTGTCCGGTTCGGCTTCCCGCCAGTGGTCGATTTCCGCTAATGTAAAGACGGCCCGGCCGCTCATGGCCCCGCCGGCAACGCCGATGCCGTGGCCCATGTAGCGATCCACCGGGTTGGCCGTCACGTCGAAAGCCAGCACGGTTTTACGCTCCCGGATGGCCATGTCGCGCGTCTGGAGCAGGTAGATGTCGTCGGCTGAAGGACCTTCGAAGGTGAATTCCATCTCCTGGGGGCTCCAGCCTTTTTTGTAGATGAGCTGGGCCGCCCATTTGCGGATGGCTTCATAAACGGCCGGATAGTGGGTCTCCAGGGTGATGTCCGTGTCCCGCATCTCGATTTCCTGCTGCTTTACCGAGATGGGAAGGGTCCTCACCAGGCCCGACACGACGTCTTCCCCTTGGTTTTCCAGGGAGAAATCGCCCCATGGACTCAAGGTGTCCCCGGACCAGCGGGGGTTGTGGGTGAAAAAAACGCCGGAGCCCGCCTGGGGGGAGATGTTACCGAAGACCATCTCCTGAACCGTGACAGCGGTACCCCAGTCGTCCGAAATGCCCATGATTTTCCGGTAGGTCTCTGCCCGAGAGGATTCCCATGAGGAGAAGACCGCGTTGATGGTCATAAAGAGCTGGTCCAGGGGGTCTTCGAGCATCTCCACACCCTCGTCCTGGATCCGGGTTTTGTAGGCCAGGGCCACCATTTTCATCTGCCCGCCGGTGAATCCTTTTTTCAGTGGGATGCCCAGCCGTGACTTAAATTTGGCAATGATGGCGTCAAAATCGTCGCGCGCCAGCCCGAAGGCCATGCCGTAGCATTGCAGAAACCGACGGTAGTTGTCCCAGGCAAACCAGGGGTTGTCCATCTTGTGAGCCAGCCCCTCGGCGATTTCCTCGTTGATTCCTACGTCCAGAAACGTTTCCATCATACCGGGTTGAGAAATGGATGCGCCGCTGCGCACCGAGAAGAGCAGGGGATTGGCCGGGTCCCCAAATCGTTTTCCGCTGATCTTTTGGAGCTGGTTTATATGTCGCCGAACCTGCTGTCGGAAGTTCTTCTTCACCGGAGCGAAACCATCGATCAGTGCCCGACAGCGAAAGGCCTCGGTGGTCACGATGAACCCGGGGGGCACCGGCAGCCTCAGGTTTTTCAGTTTGAGCAGATTAAGCCCTTTGTTGCCCATATAGATGATGCCCACGGCACTGTTGTTGACCTTTTCCAGGCCGGTTATGATCCGCTGGGGGTCATAGTTGAGCAGCAGATGGAGCTTGTCCTTGGGGAGCATGTTGGACTGATGAAACAAGGTGTTGAGAATCCGGGTTAAAAACAGGTCCAGTTGTTGGAGGCCCAGGGAGGTGGCGATGCGGTCACGGAAAAAAATCTCGGAAACCCGGTGCTTGAGCTTGTCCGCATCTACGGCGTTCTCCCGGGGAAGGTATTTTTCAAGGATCCGGT
>JAQYWF010000403.1 GCA_030145105.1 Desulfosarcina sp. | reverse complement strand
GGGTTTGTCCACCAGTGACTGTGCGATATAGGTGACTAATTCTTTCATCGTATTTCCCTTTCAGTGAATCTCGCTGTTGTGTTCAATTGCGTTCTCGCGCCTTTTCAATAGGGTATAAAAATCCATTCCCGTTCCCACGCGGAGACCTGTTCCAATCGATTTGTCATTTTGAATCAAAGAATATTATGCAGTCAGATAAATTATATATGAGTTATAGCAAATCACAATACTAAAAAAATTCGTAAAAACTACTTTGTTAAAGAACGTGGTTTATAAAAAATGGGGTCGTGAAAAACCATCTTCAGCCAGGCAACTATCTGGAATATTGCCGACCCGTCGATTCCTATCGGTGGCTGGATTCTGCACACCGGTCGGTTAGCGCTTGTTTCCAGCCATCCATGGTGATAATTTAACCAATTAATCTTGTGACAGGCTTGATCACGATTATCTTTAAGAAAACGTCAGCCCATGAAGAACTGTTACCGATACCGGCTTCTTTTTGTTTTTGGGGTCTCGATGCTGTTTTCCTGCAGCCCCTTCAAGCCGGCGGCGATGCCGGATGCGGCGGGTGAAATTCCCGATGCCTATGCACTTTACGAAGGAGAAGCAGATTACGCCTCGCCATGGTGGGAATCCATGGGATCAGCGGAGCTGAATCGATTGATCAATGCGGCACTGTCGGATAATTTTACACTGAAAGAGGCCTGGTTTCGGCTGCAGCAGGCCAGGTCCTTGGCCGTTCAGGCCGGGGCGGAACGCTACCCAGATCTATCGGCATCCGGTGCGATCGAATTCGACCGGCGCAGAACAGAAAACACATTCGGCAGTTCCATCGGCGAAGAGAGGTATGCCGTCGGTCTGGTCAGCAACTACGAACTGGATCTGTGGGGCCGTATCCGAAGCCAGCAGAGGGCGGCCCTGCTCACCGTGGACGCGACGCAAGCGGATCTTCAGACGGCCAGTATCACCTTGGCCGCCGAGGTGGCCGATCGCTGGGTACGGATTCTTGCCCAGCAGCGGCAGAAGCAGTTGCTGGAAAAACAACTGGCTAACAACCTGATATTCTTAGAGCTGATCGAGCTGCGTTTCAGGAAAGCCATGGTCTCCGCACTGGATGTTTACCAGCAGAAGCAGGTGGTGGAGAATGTGCGGGCGCAAATTCCGTTGGTAGAGGCCGAAACCCAGCTGTTGATACATGAACTGGCTGTACTGCTTGGCCGGCCACCCCGGACGAATCTTGGTTTGAAACAGATGAACATGCCGGCTGTCGGGCAGCTTCCGGCGGTGGGTCTGCCTGCCGACCTGCTGGCCAATCGCCCCGATGTAAGGGCCGCCGGCATGCGCTTAAAGGCCGCCGAATGGCAGGTGGCTGCCGCCCGGGCCAACCGTCTGCCGGCGATTCGGCTCACTGCCGGTGCCCAGTATGGCAGCAGCGAACTGGACCTGCTTTTCAATTCCTGGCTGCTGAGCCTGGCCGCCAATCTGACGGCACCCATCTTTGATGGCGGTCGGCGGGCGGCAGAGGTGGATCGGACGCAGGCATTGGCCGACGAAAATCTCTGGGTCTACCGCCAGGCCGTGCTGACAGCGATCAAGGAAGTGGAAGACGCCCTAGAAAGCGAAACCCGTCAGTTGGAACACATCCAGGGACTGATCGCTGTGAAGGATGCCGCCCAGAAAGGGCTCCAAGAGGCCATCGGACGTTATCGAAGCGGACTCAGTGATTATCTGCCGGTGCTCACCCAGTTGCTTGTCGTTCAAGACCTGGAACGCGATCTGATCAACCAGCAGGCCTTACTGATCCTCTATCGCATCGGGCTATACCGGGCCCTCGGAGGCGACTGGCCCGCCGACGCCGGGCCCCATTAAGCGATGGTCGGTGTTATCAATCAGGAAAAATGAGACCATGATACAATCGAATGAACCGAATGACGGGGCAAACTACCGAAGCCGATGGCGTCGGTTGCTGACATTTGTGCTCTGTTTGTTGATAGTTGCCGCCGGTCTTGGCCTGGCGGGGTACATCAGAAAAACTGCACCCAAGGCACAACGGCGATCTCCCGAAAGAAATATACCCCGCGTGGAGACCACGGCGCTGTACCCGGGTGACCATCAGGTTTCGGTCAGTGCCATGGGAACCGTGGTTCCCGCAAGGGAGATCACATTGAAATCAAGGGTGTCCGGACAGGTTCAATCGGTTCATCCCGAATTCGTGGCGGGTGGGATCGTTGTCCGTGGCCAGCGCTTGATAAAAATCGATCCACAGGATTACCGATTGGCACTGGCACGAAAAGAGAGCCAAGTGATCAATTCCCAATACGAACTCAAGGTGGAGTTGGGTTTTCAGGATGTTGCTCGCAGGGAGTGGTCCCTGCTGAACAAAGGGACGCCGACAGATGCGGCCGATGAGGAGCTGGCGCTGCGAAAACCCCACTTGGCCAAAGCACGATCCGACCTAACGGCCGCGCAGGCGGAGCTTGAACAGGCCAAAGTCAATCTCTCGCGAACCGATATCACGGCGCCATTCAATGCCATTGTCCGGGCAACTTATGTAGAGAGTGGTTCCCAGGTGTCCACTCAGGATGCATTGGCTGACCTGGTGGGTACCGATGAATACTGGATTCGTGTTGCCCTGCCGGTGGATCGCCTGCGTTGGATTCGCCTACCGTCCAGCCGATCCGATACCGGGGCGCCGGCAGTGATCCATTATCGCGGGTACGAGCGAAGCGGCCGTGTCATCCGGCTGTTGGGCGACCTCGAACCCCAAGGCCGCATGGCCCGTATCATGGTTTCGGTTGACGATCCGCTGGAACGTAGCGAACGGGAACCGGGCCAACCGCTGCTGTTAGGTGAGTATGTTCGGGTGGACGTCCAGGGTGAAACGCTCGCGGATGTCTACCGGATCCCACGACGTGCCCTGCGCGACAACAACACCATTTGGCTGGTCGATGCCGACGGGGCCCTGCAGATCAAGCCTGTGGTCACGGTCTGGAGCGATGATCGCCATGTATTGATCCACGACCGCATCACACCAGGCGACCGCCTGGTGGTCTCGGACCTTGCCGCGCCGGTGGCGGGTATGCCTGTGGACCCCATCCGCAGTCAACCCGTAGTGGATAAAAATGGATCCGGTCCGAAAGACGGTACCAATGGCTAACAGCAGCCGTCAATATCACCAACACAAGGATTCGGTATCCCGCGGTCCCATTGCCTGGATGGCCGGCCACAGCGTCGCCGCCAACCTGCTGATGATCGTGTTCCTGGTGGGTGGTATAATCTATGCCGGACAGATTAAAAAAGAGGTCTTCCCCGACTTTGAGCTGGACTACGTGACGATCCGCGTTCCCTACCCCGGGGCCAGCCCGGGAGAGGTCGAACGGGGGGTGATCCTGGCGGTTGAAGAGGCGGTCCAGGGACTGGACGGCATTAAGGAGGTCACGGCCGCGGCCAACGAAGGAGCCGGTACGGTTACCGTCGAAATCATCCAAGGAAAAGACATACAGCGCCTGGCCCAGGACATCAAAGCCGAGGTGGATCGTATCACTTCTTTTCCCGATGAGGCCGAAGATCCAAAGGTGACCATTGCCCAGCGCAAACGCTCGGTGGTCTCACTGGCCCTATACGGAAGCCAGACCGAGAAAGTGCTGCGCGAAGCGGCCGAGCAGGTAAGGGACCGGCTACTGCAGTCTGCGCATATTACCCAGGTGGAATTTTCCGGTGTTCGTGACTACGAGATCGACATCTCAGTTCCCCAGGCAAAACTGCGTGCCTATGGTCTCACCTTGGATGAGATCGCTCAGGCCATCCGCAGGGCGGCGGTAGAATTGCCAGGCGGTGCCATTAAGACCGACAGCGGCGACGTATTGGTGCGCATGAATGAACGCCGTGACTTCGGTCACGAATTCGGTCGAATTCCCATCATTTCCAGTAACGAAGGCACCCAGGTCCTATTGTCGGACATCGCCCGCATCACAGACGGATTCGAAGACACGGACAGCTACGCCACCTACAACGGTTTGCCTGCCATATTCATCGAGGTCTACCGGGTGGGAGATCAGACCCCCATCACGGTGTCTGAAGCCGTCACGGAGAAGATGGACGAAATCAACGCCGATATGCCGCCGGGGCTTTTTCTGGATGCCCGTAACGATCGCTCGGAGATCTACCGGCAGCGCATGGACCTGATGCTCAGAAACGGTTATATCGGGCTTGCCCTGGTTTTCATCCTGCTGGCCATTTTTCTTGAGCCGCGCCTGGCATTCTGGGTGAGCCTCGGCATTCCGATCTCCATCCTCGGCGCCCTGTTTTTCATTCCCATGGCCG
>JAQYWF010000092.1 GCA_030145105.1 Desulfosarcina sp. | reverse complement strand
CGCAGTTTCTCTTCGATCCATCCGGGGAACCGACCGGCGAGGAAAAGATCGGCGATCTGCTCATCGGGCAGGTCGGATTTGGACAGGTAGCGCAGTCCGTTGTCTTCCACAAAGGACTCGAAGCCGTCGGTGGTGATCACCAGCGTCTGGGGGACAATAATATCCACCCCCTTGTAGGTGACATAAAGGTCGGGGTTCTGACGAAGCAGGGAGGCGACGAAGGCCAATCCACGGGCTTTTCCTCCCAGAGACCCCTTGCCGATCTTGAAAAATTCCGTATCGAAATCCGAATCCGCCGCATTGAAATCGGCAACGATCCCCTTCTGGCGCCTTTTTCGCCGGTCGGCGATGATTTTGACCAGGTGGCGACGGTGGTCCTCACCATCTGAGAAATCTCCGTCGCTGATCGGGCGGACCTCTGCGGCAAGGGCCATCTCGGTGCGAGCGAACAGCCAGCGGGAAAAGTCGTTTTGGTTGCAATGGTACCGGAAGGACGCCTCCGGTATGGAGAGCATCTGCTGTTCCAACGACTTCAGATTGGAGGCACGACCGATTTCCGATCCGTCGGGCGACCGGAAAACGAAATCACCGAAACCCAAGCGGTCCTTGAAAAACAGGCGCACATCCTGGTGCAGGGTTTCTGAGTTCTTGTCCACAAAGGCGGCGGGGATAGACGCCGCCTTTGTGGCATTGGCCGGTTCTGAACTGGTGAGCAGCAGCGGAATATCAAACCGCCGCTCCCGCACGTGTTTGAGAAAATCCACCCCGGCAGTCTCGTTCAAGGCGCCGTTACGGGAAAATCGGACATCGGAAATGACCCCGTGCACATTGGACTCGTAATGCTCGTAAAGGGCCAGCGCTTCCTCGAAATTGCCGGCAACCAAAATTTTCGGACGTGCCCGCATGATGACCAGCCGATGCTCTTCGTTCAGGGTGCCTTCCATCACCGCCTGGGTCTGGCTGACCAGTTCCCGGTATAGAATGGGCAGCAGGGAAGAGAGGTAATAGGGTGAGTCCTCCACAAAAAGAATCACCCGGACGCCCGCCGATTCGGTATCCTTTTCAGCATTCATCCGATCTTCGGTACTTTTGGTAAGCGCCACGAGGATATCCGTGTTGCCGGACCAGACAAAGGTCCGGTCAATGCCCGGCGCATTGTCCGGCTCTTTGATTTCCGGTGAAGGAATCGTGTCGTGGGTGAGCAGAATAACCGGCAACCCGGGCGCCTTTTTCTTTATTTTGTGGCCCAATGCAGCCGCACCCATGTCCGACAGACGCGGCATGGTGATAACCATGTCAAAGGGTTGGTCGTCAAGCGCGGCAAGGGCCTGTTCGGCTGAGGAAACCCAGGTCAGACGCGGTGGCTGACTGAGGTTGAGGCCCCGATACTCGTTGACGATACGCTCGGAAAGCCGGCAGTCCTCTTCCATGATCCAGGCATCGTAGGGGGTTGAAACCAGCAGAATATGGCGCACCTTGCGGGCCATCAGCTCGTGGAAGAGTTTGAAGCGGGAATCGGATTCATTGAAAAACGGTCGCGTGTTCAATGCCATGAATCAGCTACCTTCTCCGCGGCAGCATGGGCTGCAGGTAGGTTTCCCTCACCGGTTCCGGTCACGAGACACAAACCGATCGAAAGTGAAGGCGCGTTAGGGTGTCAGGTATTTTATGTTCTTCAAATCATACCGGAAATCAAGGTAAAAAGAAACCGCCGGTACGGCTTGAGGATCATAATAGCGGTTGTTTCGGCAGCCATTGTTTGGTAAACCATTCGATATGTTTCGATATTGACGGGAATCGACACCCGCCACGACCGTATTTGGCTTAATAACAAGAACCGATGAACATGACCCGGCGAACCTCTCTGGACAACCCCGACGTCAACCTGCTGCAACGGATATGGCGCAGCGTATTCCCCTCGCCGGTGCGACCTCACACCGAAATGGGTCGCAAACGGTTTTTACGCGGCAACCTGATCTTGCATTTTCGACCCCCAACCGTAAAAGAAAAGACCCTGATCTTCACGCTTTCCTGGGGGCTGGGCGGCATAGCCGCCACACTGGTGCTGCTGCAAATGGCCACCGGTATCCTCTTGAAATTCATCTATGTCCCCACACCGATAGACGCCTATAGCTCGGTTCAATCGATCATGGTCCAGGTGCCTTTCGGCCGGCTCGTTCGCAATCTGCACCACTGGTGTGCCAACCTTCTCGTTGTTGTCCTGATGCTGCATATGTTGCGGGTCTTTTTCACCGGTGCCTTTCATCACCCCAGGCAGTTTAACTGGATCATCGGTCTCGTGCTTTTTGCCACGGTGTTGGCAGCCAATCTTTCCGGCTACCTGCTGCCCTACGACCAGTTGGCGTATTGGGCGGTCACCGTTTTCACAGCCATGATGGGCTATATCCCCGGTATCGGGCGCTGGTTGCAGCAAGCGCTGGGAAATGGCTCCGAGTTGGGCCCCCGGACCCTGCCCTTCTTCTATTCCATGCACACAGCCGTGATCCCGCTGCTGCTGGCCGGCCTGATGGGGTTTCATTTCTGGCGCATCCGCAAGGCCGGCGGCCTTGTTGTGCCGCGCAAGCCCGCCGAACCCATCGATGAAATGTCGCCGCGGGTGCCGGTGGTTCCCAACCTGCTGATCAGAGAAGTCTCCACGGCCCTGGCCGTGACGGCAACCGTATTGATCCTCTCCATATTCTTCGACGCCGCGCTCTCTGCACCGGCCAACCCCGGATTGAGTCCCAATCCGGTGCGGGCACCGTGGTATTTCGCCGGTCTCCAAGAACTATTGCTGCATCTTCATCCCGTCGTGGCCGTATGTGTGATCCCCCTTGCGGCAGGGATCTTTCTGGTGAGCATTCCTTACTTTGCCTATCCCCAATCCAGCGAAGGCATCTGGTTCGCTTCATCTAGGGGCAGAACACAGAGCATCAACGCTGCCGTTACGTCGATGGTCATCACCCCGGCCCTCATCCTGGTCGATGCCCTTGTCGTAAAAACAGCGCCCTGGGCGGTCGACCTTTCCCCCGTGGTCCGTGACGGTCTCTTACCGCTGCTGCTCATATCAGCCCTGACGACGGGGGGTATATTCGCCTTGAGAAAGCGATGGGGAGCCAGATTGAACGAAACCACCCAGTCACTTTTTGTGGCCATGGTCACCGCCCTGGTGGTGCTGACGCTCGTGGGAATATTTTTTCGCGGACCATCCATGCGACTGATCTGGCCGTTCTGAGAAAGCGCACCCAATGACCCGTCAAAAAATCCAACAAGCTTCTCAAACCACGCGAACGGTTGAAAACAAGGCGCGTCGCAGCTTGCTCAACGGTCTGTGGCTGACCCTGAGTGGCCTCGCCCTGGCAGAAATAGCCTGGCTGGTAGGGTCCTTCCTGAAGCCTTTGAAATCAAATGGTTCGCCGGACCGACCCGCTAAACGCATCGACGCCGGACCGACAGATCGGTTTGCCCCCAACACGGTGACCGCCTTTCCGCAAGGCCGATTTTACCTGGCATGCTTGAAAGATGGGGGGTTTCTGGCCCTGTCGCGCCGCTGCACCCACCTGGGCTGCACGGTACCGTGGGATCCGGAAAAAGAGCAGTTCGCCTGCCCCTGCCATGCGTCCGTGTTCGACATCCGCGGAAACGTGATCCAGTCCCCTGCCCCGCGAGCCCTGGACCGCTTTGCCGTATCCATCGAGAACAACCGGGTGAAAGTGGACATCAGCAGGCCGATTCGACGCAGCGCCCTTGGTAAGGCAGAGGTAACATATAAGTGAAGGGTTCGAGGATTCGAGGGGTCAAGGATCCGAGTGAAATGCGCAATATTGATATCTCGGATGGGGAATTGGGATTTAGGAACCATGGACGATCTCAAGGTAAGGCTATTGTCCAAACATCACCTTACCTCAGAAAAATCCTTGAACCCTCGAATCCTGGAATCCTTGAACCCTTTTTAATCAACAATATTACTAATGGAACACCCCCAAATCCATTTCGTTGAGAACCAAGGAACCACCCAATCGCCATGACCCACTGGAAACTCACCGGCATCGTTGCCACCCTGATCATCGTCCTCTCGATTCCACTCTACGTGGTTCAAAATCGCGCGAAGCGTTCTGCCGCAAGCCTGACCATAACACCGGCAGCCGAATTCGTGGGCAGCGACGCCTGCCGCGACTGCCACCGAGATGAATATAAGAAATGGAAGGGTTCCCACCATCAGCTGGCCATGGCCGTGGCCTCGGAGGAAACGGTTCTGGGAAATTTCGACGATGCCACGTTTGATCACCTGGGCGTGACCACCCGCTTCTATAAAAAAGATGGCCGGTTCATGGTGAGGACCCCGGGGCCGCAAGGCGACATGGGCGATTTCGAGATCACCCACACCTTCGGCTGGTCCCCCCTGCAGCAGTACCTGATCCCGTTTCCCGGTGGGCGGCTGCAGTGCCTTCCCATCGCCTGGGATTCGCGGGAAAAACGCTGGTACCACCTATACCCGGACCGGCCCCTGGCTGCCGACGATTGGCTCTACTGGACCAACAACGGCCAGAACTGGAACGCCATGTGTGCCGAATGCCACTCCACGGACCTGCGCAAGAACTATGACCCGGACACCGGCACCTACGCCACCGCATGGTCGGAGATCAGTGTGGGCTGTGAAGCCTGCCACGGTCCGGGATCGAATCACGTGGGTTGGGCACAACTGCCGGAGATGGGGCGGCCGGACGTGGCCAACATGGCCCTGGCAGTGAGGACCAATGGACTGACATCGGCCCAGCAGGTTCAACTGTGCGCGCCCTGCCACGCCCGTCGCATGTCCCTGGGCGACAACATCCATGCCCACGACGATTTTCTCGACTACGGGATTCCGCAACTGCTGAACGAAGGTATGTACTTCCCCGACGGTCAGATTCTGGATGAAGTGTATGTTTATGGCTCCTTCATCCAGAGCAAGATGTACGCACGCGGTGTGCGCTGCAGCGACTGCCACGACGTGCACAGCATCAGGCGCATCGAGGACGGCAACGACCTGTGTCTTCAGTGCCACCGGGCTAACATTTACGACACCCGGGATCACCATTTTCATAAACAGGCCGGGGAAACAGGCGAACCCATCCGTGCCGCCACCGGAGAGATGCTGTTCGAGGTGGGCAGCGGCGCCCGGTGCGAAGGCTGCCACATGCCCGGCCGGCGCTACATGGGCGTCGATTACCGACCCGACCACAGCTTTCGCATCCCCCGGCCGGATTTGAGCCTTACCTTGGATACACCCAATGCGTGCAACCGCTGCCATGTGGATAAAACCGTCCAGTGGTCGGTGGATGCCATGGCCAAATGGTATGGCAAGAAAAAACGGCCGCACTATGGCACCATCCTGGCAGCCGGACGGCAGCAGGATCCGAATGCGTTGACTGAACTGGTCCGTTTGGCCGGGGATCGGCTCTACCCGGATATCGTCCGGGCGACGGCGCTGTCCCTGGCATCTTCCTATTCCAATGAAACCGCGTTAGAAGCACTCAAAATGGCCCTTTCCGACGAGTCGGCCCTTCTTCGCCACACGGCTGTGGATCGACTCCCCATCTCAGACCCGGGGCAACGTACAGCGCTTGTCGGGCCGCTGCTCTACGACCCGGTGCGGGCCGTGCGCATCGAGGCGGCCCGGAGCCTGGTCGCTGCGGCGCAACAAGGATTGGACCCATCCCTTAAAAGACCTTACGAGAAGGCTTTGGCCGAATACACCACAGCCATGGCACGCACCGGCGATTTTGCCGCTTCCCGCCACAATCTTGGCAACGTATATGCCGACCTGGGACAGACGGACCGGGCCATCGGCCATTACCGCAAAGCCATGGCCATTGACCGGCTCTTTTACCCGGCCAAAGTTAACCTGGCCATGCTTTACAACGCGCAGGGGAAAAAAGATCCGGCCGAGGCGTTGTTGCGGGAAGTCGTGCAGGAACACCCGGAACTTTATGAAATCAAGTATTCATTAGGCCTGCTGCTGGCGGAAAAAAAGGCCTACGATACAGCCGTTATTTACCTGGGCGATGCCGCCGCCGGCCTGCCCCAGCGTTCCCGGATCCAGTACAACCTGGCCCTGCTGCTCAAACAACTCAACCGCAATGCACAAGCAGAGACCGCCCTTCATCGGGCCTTGGCCGTGGACCCGAATAATCCGGACTACCTTTACGCCCTGGCGGTCCTGTATATTGAATGGAACCGGGCGGACGATGCCCTCGCGGTAGCATTGCAGCTGCGCGACGCCCATCCAACACTTGCAATGGGCCGCGATCTGATTAATTATATAAATCGTTCCAAGGCTGAAAAATAACACATGTATCACGGGAACCGATGCATCCCTCATCTCAGGATTGAATAGACCAAAGCAAAAGGAGTCGCCCATGAAACTCATGAAATGGATTGCCATCACCCTGCTGGGCCTCTTGGCTGCAGGCGCTTTGACCCCACTTCCGGCCGTGGATGAAGCACGCCAGGCCTACAACAAAATGGTGGAAGAATCCGTCAAGGAAGCAGACGAATACCAGCAGGAAAAAGAGAGCCAGAAGAAAGCGACCGATGCACAAGCCCAATCGCAGCAGGATTCGGCCCTGTCCGAGAAAATCGAGGCGGAGCGGACACGCATCGAGGCGCAGATGGACGAGATACGTAATCGCGGCATGGGCGGCGGGTTCACCCAGGGCATGAAAGACAACCAGTTAAAACCGTTGCAGGACAAGCTCGATCGGCTGAACAGCGATCCGGAGGGCTATTTTGCAGGGCAATAGGCAGGTATCACCGGCCGTTTCAAAAAGACTATCTGGTCCCAGCAGATGGGTACCCCTATTATTGTTCTTTTGGCTGCTGACCCTGGCGGTTCAAGCAGCGGCAGATGAAGATAAAGCGCCGTTGTCCACCGTCTCGGCCGTCGACATGAACCGTTATCTGGGCAAATGGTATGAAATCGCCAGCTACCCCGCCTGGTTCCAAAAAGGTTGCACCGGCTCCACGGCCGACTATTCCCGGCTGCCGGACGGGAGGATCCGGGTGGTCAACCGCTGTTACAAGAAAAGCCTGGACGGCACATTGAAGACATCCAAAGGCAAAGCTGAAGTCGTCGATCCCAAAACCAATGCCCGGTTGAAAGTCACGTTCTTCTGGCCGTTCAAAGGCGACTACTGGATCATCGACCTGGATGATGACTACCAGTGGGCCGTGGTGGGTGTGCCGTCTCGCAAATACCTGTGGATCCTGAGCCGCACACCGACGCTGGATGGAAAGGTGTA
Organism: Desulfosarcina sp.; assembly: GCA_030145105.1. Taxonomy (GTDB): domain Bacteria; phylum Desulfobacterota; class Desulfobacteria; order Desulfobacterales; family Desulfosarcinaceae; genus Desulfosarcina. Next base: position 7,656 of record JAQYWF010000092.1, on the reverse strand, counting down.
CGACGGGATTCTCCGCCGGGTCATCGAAAATGGATATGACCCGACTCGCTTGAACCTGACCGTTCAGCCGAATTGAGCCTCCCCCGTGTCTATATTTCGACGGAGACCGGAATAGATCCTTCTGGCGCACTGATTCGATGTGCCTGAACGCCCCGGAAGACAACCGCGCCACCTGCATAAGGAGTGCTCATGACCCTGAAAATCAAGCGCTATCCGTTCTATGTCGGCATTACCACGCTAATCGTGGCCATCGTCATCATATTGACCGGGATGTTCTTGTGGATCAGCCACCGCGAAAGCAAGGCGGCGGCGATCCAGATGGCCGACCGCCTGTTCTCAGAAATCAATGAAAAGACCCTTGAGCGCTACGAGAACGCCCTGGAATCGGTGGCCGTCCTGGTCGGGACGGCCGCGCGGATGCCGGCAATGGCGACCTTGCCGGTGGGCGGCGGGATTTCGTATCCGGGCTTGCCCCTGATGCTCGAAACCCTATCGTATTACGATTATCTCTTCTCGCTTTACACCGGGTATGATGACGGCAGTTTTATCCAGACCGTAGCCGTCAGGGACAACCCGGAATTACGCCGTATTTTCGATGCACCGGTGGGGACCGCCTATGTCCTGCGCAGTATTTCCGTCGATGCGGACGGCAACCTGAAACAGCGCTGGCATTTTTTAAACCGCGAACGGCAGATTACCGGACAACGAACGGACCTGGATCCGGGATACGACCCCCGTGAAAGGCCATGGTACAAAAGGGCCCAGCAAGAGGACACGGCATTCTTCACCGAGCCGTATGTCTTCAGCTCGACGAAAGTCCCCGGTGTTACCTGCGCTGAACGGTTGCTCGATGGCGACGGCGTCTTCGGTGCCGACATCACCCTGAACCGGTTTGCGATCTCACTCGAACGGCAGAAAGTCTCAGACAACGGCATGCTGTTTCTCTTCGACCGCACGGGGCGGATCATCGCTCACCCGACCATAGACCCCATTCGAGTAGGCACAAATGAAACCTTGAGTTTTTTAACCGGCGCAGAATCAGACGATCCGCGGGTCCGATCGATCGTTGCCGAGTACCAGGACAACCCGGTGGACATACACAACCGCACCCTGGAGATGCAGATCGACGGCTCCGCCTACCTGGTAAGATCGACGGAGTTGAAAGCCACTCTGAAGTTCGATCAGATCCTGGCCTCTGTGGCTCCCGTATCTGATTTCACTGGCCACATCCGGCGCATGCAGCAGCGGGTGTTTCTCTTCTCTGGCCTGGTGCTGCTGGTATTGTTACCGCTGTCCCTGCTGGTGTCCCGAAAAATCTCAGGATCTCTCACGCAATTGGAGTTCGAATCCAGAAAGATCCGCCAACGGGACTTCTCCAAGTCCGTCATCTTCGACTCCAGTATCAAAGAAATCCACTCCCTCACCCAGGCCTTTGTCCTGATGAAAAGCACCATCCGGGACTACACGGCCAGACTGATTCAGGCCAAGCAGGACATCGAACGCCTGTTCACCGCCATCACAGAGCTGATTGCTGGCACCATCGACGCCAAATCTCCCTACACCGGCGGCCATTGCAAGCGGGTGCCGGAAGTGGCCAAGATGCTGGCCACGGCAGCCCATGCGTCCAAGGAGGGCCCATTTGCCGACTTCCGGATGGCGTCCGAAGATAAGTGGCGGGAGTTCAATGTAGCGGCCTGGCTGCACGACTGCGGCAAGCTCACCACGCCTGAATACGTGGTGGACAAGGCCACCAAACTGGAGACCATCTACAACCGCATCCACGAAATCCGCATGCGCTTCGAGGTGCTGTTGCGGGACGTGCAGATCGATGCCTACCGCCAACGCCTGGCCGGAGAGGCAGACGACGCGGCCCTTCAGGCACAGCTGGAAGAGAAACAACGGCAGATTGCAGATGATTTCGCCTTTGTGGCCGCGTGCAATGTCGGTGGGGAGTTCATGGCTGATGAGAAGATCGACCGGCTCGAACGGATCGCCGCCCTGACCTGGACGCGCCACCTGGACGATCGCCTGGGCATCTCCCAGGATGAAACCACGTTGAAAAACCGACAGCCGGCACCCGTACTGCCGGTGGTCGAATACGTGCTGGCAGACAAACCGGAGCACATCGTTCCCAGGACCCAGCCGGATCCCTTCGATGGCAACACCCACGGATTCAATATGATTGTCCCGGAAAATCAGTACAACCTGGGTGAGCTCTACAACCTGGGCATCCGCAAAGGCACCCTGTCAACGGAGGATCGCTTCAAGATCAACGAGCACATCATTCAGACCATTCTCATGCTCAAACGACTCCCCTTCCCCGAAAACATGAAGCATGTGGCTGAAATCGCCGGTGCCCACCACGAAACCATGATCGGCACCGGATACCCCCGGGGATTGAAAAAAGAGCAGATGTCCATTCCCGCGCGCATCATGGCCATCGCCGACATCTTCGAGGCGTTGACCGCCGCGGACCGGCCCTATAAAAAGGCGAAAACAATGGGCGACGCCCTGCGCATCATGAGCTTCATGCGCAACGACCAGCACATCGATGCCGACCTGTTCGACCTGTTCTTGCAAAGCGGCGTCTACCGGGACTACGCCGAGCAGTTCCTGGACACGGGTCAGATCGAGGCGGTGGATATCAGCCAGTATCTTTCGACGGAAAAGATGAACATCGACCACTGATGGATATCCGGCAGAAACGCAACCTGCCTGAGAAACCCGGTCAACTGCCAGGAAAAAATATCCATTTGACTAATCCCATGGGGTGAATAATCTTTACCCCATTGATGGTTGCGGACAATGTTTGATTATTTCCATCCATGGGAGTCCCCCTCAGCGTTTGCAGACGTTCCCAAATTCTTGCCCAATTGCAAGGGATGCCCCGGTTCAATTATCCGTATTCGCCGCTTTGAAATAATTTTTGCCGTTTAGGACGTTTCTTCACAAAACATCGACAGCACCAATCAAACCAGGGAGATTGCAATGAATAAACATCACTATTTTTTTGTTCTAAACATCTTGGCGATGATGTTGATCTTCGGGATCGCTTCCTCTGTAGGCGCCGCTGACAAGCCCAACATCGTTATCATCTGGGGCGACGACATCGGTCAGTCCAATCTTAGCGTTTATACGAAAGGCTTGATGGGCTATCGCACGCCCAATATCGACCGTGTCGCCAATGAAGGCATGCTCTTCACCGACTACTACGCGGAACAGAGCTGTACCGCAGGCCGTTCAGCTTTTATCACCGGCCAAAGCGTGTTTCGCACCGGCCTTAGCAAAGTCGGCATGCCTGGTGCCAAAGAAGGGCTCAGCGCCAAGGACCCCACCATCGCCACCCTGCTCAAGGCCCAGGGATACGCCACGGGCCAGTTCGGAAAGAACCACCTCGGCGACCGGGACGAACACCTGCCGACGGCGCACGGCTTCGACGAGTTCTACGGCAACCTTTACCATTTAAATGCCGAAGAGGAACCGGAGCAGGCCGACTATCCCAAAGACCCGGAATTTCGCAAGCGCTTCGGTCCGCGCGGCGTAATCCATAGCTATGCCATGCCCGACGGTACGCAGCGTATCGAAGACACCGGACCCCTCACCAGAAAACGCATGGAAACCATCGATGACGACGTCGCCGCCAGGGCCGCGTTCTTCATCGAAGCCCAGCACAAAGCCGGCAAGCCGATGTTCGTGTGGGTGAACTTCACCCACATGCACTTCCGCACCCACCCTAAGCCCGACAGCATCGGACAATCCGGGCGCTGGCAGAGCGAGTACCACGATGCGATGATCGACCATGACAAGAACGTCGGTACCGTGCTCCAGAAGCTTGATGAACTGGGTCTCACCGACAACACCATCGTCATGTACGGGACGGACAACGGCCCGCACATGAACACGTGGCCCGACGCCGGCATGACGCCGTTCCGAAACGAGAAAAACAGCAACTGGGAGGGCGCCTACCGCGTACCCGCCATGGTGCGCTGGCCTGGCAAGATCAAAGCCGGGAGCGTGTCCAATGAAATCATGTCACACATGGATTGGCTACCGACCCTGGTGGCCGCCACTGGTGAACCGGATGTGACGGGAAAACTGCTTAAGGGTTACAAGATCGGCAAGACCACCTATAAGGTGCACCTGGACGGCTACAATTTCCTGCCCTACCTGACCGGAAAAACGGACAAGGGGCCCCGCGAATCATTCTTCTACTTCTCCGATGACGGCGACCTGACCGGGCTGCGCTACGACAACTGGAAACTTGTCTTCATGGAGCAGCGGCAGCCTGGTACGCTGCAGATCTGGTTCGAGCCGTATACCCTGCTGCGCGGGCCCAAACTGTTCAACCTGCGCTTAGACCCATATGAGCGGGCGGACGTCACCTCCAATACCTACTGGGACTGGTATCTCAACCACGCCTATCTGCTGATACCGGCGCAAAGCTACGTCGCTAATTTCTTGGGAACGTTTGAAGCGTTTCCACCACGCCAAAAGCCCGCCAGCTTCAGCCTCGAAAAGGTGTTGGAACAACTCCAACGAAACATCGGATCGAAGTAGACCGAACGTGACGGGGCGCCTGGGTGCAGGCGTCCCGCCATGTCAGCATACAAGGAGCCCATCTATGAAACGTTCATTCATCAATGTTCTGCTCTCGCTGCTGCTGTTCACAAACGCAGCATTGGCAGCCGATCCGTTGCCCTCCTGGAACGACACCGCGCCGAAGCGGGCCATCGTGGCCTTCGTCGAGCAGGTGACCAGAGATGGCTCGCCGGACTTTGTGCCGGTGCCCGAGCGCATCGCCACATTCGACAACGACGGCACCCTGTGGGCTGAGCAACCCATCTATTTTCAGTTCCTCTTCGCCATCGACCGCGTGAAAACCCTCGCAGCACAACATCCCGAATGGAAAACGAAGGAGCCTTTTGCGTCACTGCTGAAGGGTGACATGAAGCGCGTACTGGCAGGCGGCGAGCACGCCATGCTGGACATTGTCATGAGCACACACGCGGGCATGACCACGCAGGCGTTCGAGAAGATCGTGACCGATTGGATCGCCACTGAAAAACATCCCAAAACAGGGTGGCTTTTGACTGAAATGGTCTACCAGCCGATGCTGGAACTGCTCGCCTATCTGCGCGCGAACGGCTTCAAGACCTTCATCGTCTCCGGCGGCGGCATCGAGTTCATGCGTCCATGGACGGAAAAGGTCTATGGCATTCCGCCCGAGCAGGTCGTCGGCAGCAGCATCAAGACGAAGTACGAAGTGCGTGATGGAAAACCCGTAATCGCACGATTACCAGAATTGAACTTCATCGACGATAAGGCCGGCAAGCCGGTCGGTATCCACCAGCATATTGGCCGCCGACCGATCATTGCAGGCGGTAATTCCGACGGCGATTTCGAAATGCTGGAGTGGACAACTGCCGGTACGGGTTTGCGTTTTGGCCTTATCATACACCACACCGATAACAAACGTGAGTGGGCTTACGACCGCGATTCGCACATCGGCAGACTCGATCGTGGCCTCGACGAAGGGCCGCGTCGCGGATGGACCATCGTTAACATGAGGGATGATTGGCGGATAATTTTCCCGTTTGAAAAGAAGTAATACCATCAAGACCAGCTAACAATCTTATCAATATTCCAAAACGACTAAGACAGGAAACGATACCACAGTTTATGTACATTCGGATTTGTCTTCAGAAAAACAAATGGAGATTCTTATGGGCGCAGCATCTACCAACTTAAGCAACTATGTAAATGAAATTAGCAGGATTGGCGGTGAATTTGGTCCCATGCTGGTTAAGGGTATGATTCTCCTGTTGATTGTCCTCATCCTGGCGAAATACCTGGCTCGATTTCTGGTCCCGCTCCTCGTAAAAGTTGGGATGTCGGACCGTAAGGCTGCTTATTCTGTCACGGGGCTTCATATCCTGGTTCTCTTGATCGGCACGATTGTCGTGCTAGGTATGGTGGGTTTTCCGGGAGCACTTCTGGTCAGGGTGATCATGGTCATTCTAATGGTGGTATTGGCAGGCTATATTATCGCTAAACCCTACGTCCCCCAGCTGCCCTTTCAGAAAGGCGATATTATCAAAACCACGACAGGTTCAGGGACCGTAGATCAGATGTCAATAATAAATACACGTTTACGAACCTTTGACGGCAAGATGATTTACATCCCCAACCAGAAAATATTTAACGATACGGTGACCAATTCCAGCGTTAGACCCAACCGACGATTGGATATCGATTTTTTTATCCCCTATGATCAGGACATAGAAAAGGTAAAAGTAACCGTAGGGGAGATCTTACAGCAGGAAGAGATCGTACTTGAGAAACCGGCGCCTCGGGTCGTTATTGATAAATTCACACCTGACTATATGGAGATGAAGGCCCGGTTCTGGGTGGAGAGAAAACATGCTCTGACGGGTCGGTGGGGCTTGAATGAAAAAATCAAAAAAAGGTTCGAAGAAGAAGGGATCTCAATGGCATCGCCCAGGTTACAGGTCAGTCTACCTAACAAAGAGCAGATAAAAGATTAGCACTGATATATTTCAGTGAATAAATGGAACCCTGAAGACGATTAAGCGGAAAGGTTCTCGATCTGACCGAGACGTTTGGTTCGTTTCTTGGCCAGGGTTTTCAGCGCCCGGGAAACCTCGGGCAAAGCACGGATCTTCTCGGCTGCATCGCCGTAGTAGCGGATGGCACGGTTTTCCAGTGCGACGGCGGCAGTCAGGATGGCAGTGCCATCCAAGCTATCTGCATTTTCGACCCTTAGCTGGTAGCCGTCACGCACAAAATCCCGGATCGGTTCCAGAATCATCTCCGTCACATTCTCCCGCCGAGTACGCTGGACCAGCGAGATGTTCTTTTTACCTTCACTGACAAACATATCAAACAACAACCGGTAAGGCTCTGCCGCTGCTGTGGACGAGGCCTTGCGGTAGAATTCCATATCATCCTGCTCCACCTTTTCGGCAAAGTTCAGAATCGCACCAAAATTGGTCAAAGGCATAATTGTTCTCCGAATATTAGTCTGTTAGCAGTTTAGGCTGAAGGTGTTTGGCTCAATGGCTGCAATTGATTGGACCCTCCCGCGGCAAACGGCGGGGAATGCGCTCGCTATCGATGTTCATCCGTATTACAACGATTGATCAGATTAATCGTCTATCAACGCACCGGTCAACCAATTCCCCAATTCCTCAATCCCAAAATCCCTCAATCCCAAAAATCCCCAATTCAGTCCTCAGTCTTCCAGTACGTCCACGTATCAAACGTTATCCACAAAGGGTAGATTTTGGTTCAGGCCAAGGCCGCAGGGATGTTGGAACCGGAGGCGTAGCAGCGCTACCTCGAGGATCCCAACATCACGAGAACGCAGGCTTGGGCCAAAAGATGCCTTTTGTGGATAGGCGTTAATACCATCTTTCAATAACCACCTTCATATCCGTATAAAACAAAAAACTCTCCTGGCCATGCCCCTTGATGTCACCGAACATGGAGTTGCCGGCCCCACCGAAGGGAAAAAAGCTCATGGGTGCAGCGATACCGATGTTGACGCCGATCATGGTCGGCTTGACCCGGTATTTGAACTCCCTGGCCGCCGCGCCGCTGGCGGTATAGATACAGGCGGCATTGGCGAAATGGCGG
>JAQYWF010000449.1 GCA_030145105.1 Desulfosarcina sp. | reverse complement strand
AAGTCAATGGTAATACCGACCATTTCTGGCATGATGGTCGAGCGCCGCGACCACGTTTTGATTACCTGATTGCTCCGGGTGCCTTGAGCTGCGGACACTTTTTTAAAAAGTTTCGGGTCGATAAACGGACCTTTTTTTAACGAACGGGGCATGGTGTCTCCTGCAGATTTTCCAATTCAAACTTAGCATCCCGCTGACCGGTGCAGGTTTGTTCAGAAGAGGGTTGATAGCTATTTCGTTCGCCGTTTGACGATGTAGCGATCGGTTCGCTTGTTCTTTCGTGTTCGGTAACCTTTGGTAGGCACGCCCCAGGGAGAACACGGATGTCTGCCACCGGAGGAACGGCCTTCACCGCCGCCCATGGGATGGTCTACCGGATTCATCGCCACACCGCGGACCTTGGGTCGGCGTCCTTTCCATCGATTTCGGCCCGCCTTGCCGAGAGAGACGTTTTCATGGGTGATGTTGCCCAGCTGGCCTACCGTGGCTTTGCAGGTGAGCAGCACCATCCGGACTTCACTTGATGGTAATTTCACCAGCGCATAGCGATCTTCCTTGGCCATCAGTTGCGCAAACGTTCCGGCACTGCGAACGATCTGACCACCCTTGCCAATCCGCAGTTCTATATTGTGGATGTGTGTGCCCAGCGGGATGTTGGCCAGCGGCAGCGCATTTCCCGGCTGTATATCCGCTTCGGGCCCGGACATCACCGTGTCACCGACGGATAGCTTTAGAGGCGCGATAATATACCGTTTTTCGCCATCTGCATAGTTCAGCAGGGCAATGCGGGCAGATCGGTTGGGATCATATTCGATCGCGGCCACTTTTGCAGGTATGCCTTCCTTATCACGCTTGAAATCGATGATCCGGTAATACCGTTTATGTCCGCCACCCCGCCGTCTGCTGGTAATTCGGCCGTTTACATTTCTGCCACCCGATTTTTTAAGAATTTTAACCAGGCTTTTTTCGGGGGTGGTCTTCGTCACCTCTTCAAAACCGGCGAAACTCTGGAAACGCCGACCCGGGCTGGTCGGTTTAACTTTTTTTACTGCCATCGTTATACTCCTAACGTCTATACACCTTCAAAGAAATCAATCCGTTCACCCGGCATCAGGGTAACGATGGCCTTTTTCCAGTCCTTGCGTTTCCCCAGAATCCGCCCCCGTCGCTTAACTTTTCCCTTGACATGAGCTGTGCGTGTTTTGGCCACTTTAACGCTGAAGATCTTCTCGATGGCGTGGGCAATCTCGACGCGGTTGGCACGCATATCCACTTCGAAAGAGAGCTGGTTATTATCCTCTTTCTGGATATTTGTTTTTTCGGTGATCACGGGTCTCTTTATAATGTCATACTGATTCATCAGCCCAATCTCCCCTCTATCCCTTCAATAGCCGGCTGAATTAGAATCAGCTTGGGGTATTTAAGGATGTCGTAAACATTCATCCCCTGCATCGGAAGAATCTTGACACCAGGCACATTACGGGAGGAAAGCGCCAGTCGTTCGTTCTTTTCCCCAGTGATGATCAGTGCCTTTTCGGCCTTGAGCGCTTTAATGATTCCGGCAAAAACCTTGGTTTTGACTTCCTCGAGATCAATCTTGTCCACGACGACCAGTTGCTTGTCCTGAGCTCTGCAGGTCAACGCCATCTTCAGCGCCATCTTTCGGACCTTTTTTAGCACCTTTTGGGTGTAATCCCTTGGATCCGGACCGAAAACCGAGCCGCCACCCCTAAGGATCGGGGACTTGATATCTCCCTTTCGGGCCCGCCCTGTTCCTTTTTGCCGGTAGAGCTTGTGGCGACTTCCCTTGACGTCAGACCGATGCTTGACAGATGCCGTTCCTGCCCGTCTGGCAGCCAATTGTGCGATGACGACCTGGTGTAGGACACTCTTTTTAACCGGAACATTGAAAATCGAATCTTTCAGTTCGGTCTGAGAGACGACGTCTCCGGCGATATTTACTACATCCACAACAGCCATAATGTTCCTCGTCCACTGCGCTCCCGCAACCCAGTCGTTTATAGTGATGAAACGGATGGTTGGCGGTGGCCTGAAGTCCTGGTAATTATGCGAACAGGACCTTATTAATCGTTACGATTCCAGAACGGCACCCCGGGAGGGGGCCTTTCAGCAGAATGAGATTCTCTTCCGGTCGAATATCAACGACTTCCAGATTTCTGACCGTATTCGTATCCCCGCCGTACTGTCCGGGCATCCGCTTACCCTTGGTGACCTTTGCCGGCCAAGCGCTGCAACCAATAGATCCGGGCCTGCGGTGACAATGCCCACCATGGGTTTCTCGTCCGCCGCCGAATCCGTGGCGTTTGATCACCCCTGAGAACCCGCGTCCTTTAGAGGTGCCGGTCACATTGACCTTTTCACCGATGGCAAAGATCTCGGGCCCGATCGCCTGCCCCACCGTGTAGTCGTCCGGGTTGTCCACCGGTACTTCCTTCAGGGTGGCAAAGCAGGCATCACCGCTCTTTTTAAAGTGACCCTTGAGCGGCTTGGTGGTCTTGGCGTCTTTTTTGGCACCGAAGCCCAATTGAAGGGCCTTGTATCCGTCCGTCTTGTCACTCTTGACCTGCGTGACCACACAAGGCCCCACCTGCAAAACGGTGACCGGGATGTATCTGCCATTGGGCGCAAACAGAGAAGTCATGCCCAGTTTTTTTCCTACCAGTCCTTTACACATCTTAATTTTCCCGTGTTAAAGCCCGAGTTATAATTTGATCTCCACGTCAACGCCAGGAGACAGATCAAGCTTCATGAGTGCGTCTACGGTCTGCTGAGTCGGTTCAAGGATGTCAAGCAACCGCTTATGCGTCCGCATCTCGAACTGCTCCCTGGACTTTTTGTCCACATGGGGAGATCGCAGGACGCAATACTTATTGATGGTTGTCGGCAAGGGAATCGGGCCCACCACTTTGGCCCCGGTTTTGCGGGCAGTGTCAAATATATCGCTGGCCGACTGGTCCAAAAGCTTATGATCGTAGGCCTTGAGCCGGATCCTGATCTTGGAGTTCATTATCATTGTTATAGGCTCTCTTTTTATTCAATTATCTCGCTGACGACGCCGGCACCCACCGTTCGGCCGCCTTCACGAATGGCGAACCGAAGCTCCTTCTCCATGGCGATCGGCGTGATCAGTTCGGCCGTGATCGCCACGTT
>JAQYWF010000230.1 GCA_030145105.1 Desulfosarcina sp. | reverse complement strand
TACCTGTCACGGATTCCCGAACTTATAGAAAAGCGGAAGGTCCGGGTGGATGCGGTTTTTGTCCAGATCACCCCCCCGGACAAGGATGGCTACAGCAGCCTGGGGGTGTCCGTGGACGTCGCCCGGCTGGCCATGGAACAGGCCAGCCTCGTGGTCGGAGAAATAAACACCCAGGTGCCGCGCACGTTGGGCGATACGTTTGTTCAGATTTCCGAGTTCGACATGCTGGTCCAATCGGACGAACCGCCGGTCTACTTTGAACGATGGCCTGCCATACCGGTCTACGATCTGATCGCTGCCAATATCGAAACCCTGATTGAAGATCAAAGCTGCATCGCCTTTTCCATAGGTCCCTTGTTTGAAGCCGTGGGTCGCGCGCTGACCCGCAAGCGGCATCTTGGCATCCACTCGCCGTTTTTCAGCGACGCATTGATGGATCTGGTGAAAAGCGGCGCGGTCACCAACCGCTACAAAGAGCTATTCAAAAGAAAATCAATTACTTCCTATGCATGCGGTACGCCACAGCTGCTTGATTGGCTGGACCAGAACCCCGGGGTTGAATTCCAGCCGATAGACAAGGTCTTCGACCCGTTGAGCATCGGCCGGAATCCTCGTTTTGTGGCCATTATTTCCGCCAGGCGCGCGGATATCACCGGAAGAATTGCTCTAGACACGGGCCTGGGCAATGTGGTGTCCGGGCCGGCCGAGGTGCTCGCCTTTTTGAACGGCGCCCAGATCTCGGAAGGGGGGTACACGGTATTTGGGCTGCCCAGCCGCAGCCGCCAGGGTACCGCCAACATCACGGTCTCCATCGAGGGGTTGAAAAATCGGGTCGATTTCAGGGAGGCCGTGGATTACGTGGTCACGGAATTCGGGGTGGCCAGCCTCAAGGGCCTCACCCTCCGAGAACGGGCACAGGCATTGATTGAAATCGCCCACCCCGACGATCGCGTCGGATTGATCGCCGAGGCAAAGCGTGAAAACATCCTCTATCGGGATCAGATCTACCTGGCGGAAAGCGCCCGCCACTATCCATCACAGATCAACGAACGTCAGCGGTTCAAGGGCGATGTAAAGATTCGGTTCAGGCCCATGAGGCCTTCTGACGAAGAAGAAATGAGGCGGCTTTTTTACCGGTTTTCAGACGAATCGGTCTACTATCGATATTTTTCCTCTCTCAAGGCCATGCCGCATACCCGCATGCAGACCTATGTCAACGTCGACTGGAACGATGTGATGTCCATCGTCGGTGTTGTCGGCAAACCCGGGCATGGGTCTATCGTCGCCGAAGCGCGATATCTCGTGGATCCAGATGGCGCCTGGGCAGAAATCGCATTTGTCGTGGACGAATCTTATCAGCGGTTAGGCATTTCCACTTTTGTTTTTAAACTTCTCGTCAGACTGGCCGGAGAGAGGGGAATCAAGGGGTTTTGGGCGGATGTACTGGTCTCCAACAGCGCCATGATGAAGGTTTTTAATAAAAGCGGCCTGCCGGTTCAAACGGAAATGGAAGATGGTGTCTATCATGTCCGCATACCGTTTGATCTGCCATAGAAGGCGGCGTCCGGCTATCGGTCCGTTCAACAATAAGGGAGGTGTCCTATGTTTATCAGTCGATTCATGACCAAAGATGTGGTTACCCTGGACAGGGAATCCGATATCGCCGAAGCCAGGAAACTGATGATCCGCTGTCGGATTCGCCACATACCGGTGACCCGATCGGACAACACCCTCATCGGCATCGTCAGCAACCGCGATATGCGCAGTGCCATGCCATCAAAGTATTTCCACGACCACGGGATCAAGGAGATGGAATCGGCAAGGGCAATGGGTGTTTCGGTCCAGGATATCATGACCAAGGACCCCATTTCCGTCTCACTGTCTTCTACCATTCAAGATGCACTTCTATTGATCGAAAAAACAAGGGTGGGGGCCTTTCCGGTGGTGGATGAGAATCTCAAGGTGGTGGGTATCGTATCGGACAGGGACCTGTTGAATGCGTTTATCAATGTGCTGGGCATCAAGGAGCCGGGCGCCTTGCTGGGCATCGTAGTCGATGAGAAAATAGAAGAGATGGAGCGTATCATCCACGCCCTTATCGCGGAGAACATTACCTTCGGCTCCATTCTCGTCTATAGGAACTGGAGTCCCGGTAAGCGGGCCGTGTTTCCCTATCTGTTCACCAAGAACGTGGTCAATCTCAAGCAGAAACTTCGCAATATGGGCTATGACATTCTGGATCCCGTCGAATGGTACGTCCATCAGCAGCGTTGATGCCCGTGATTCATCAACCCTCGGCCTGATCTATCCGCATGGAACCAGTCGCTTTCCGACCACTTAAAGAAAAGCATTTCGGGACACGGGTCATTAACATGACCGGCCACTGCGAATAGGATGTCGAGGATGTGTTGGACGGATCCGGTATTGTGGATGGGCTGTCTGTGTAAAAGAACGTAAATTACAAAATGTTGTTGCAAAAACGTAACCGCAAATTATTAGAAAATAATAAAATTTTGACGAACCAAGTGGTTACATCCTGGTATGCTTTTTGCGGCCTTATTTCAAGTGAGGCGTGAGCAAATCAAGTTTCACCAGGTGCATGGAGGAACGAACCCACACAATTACACGTTGATTCGTGGTTTCATCTTTGAACTTGGTAGCCTACTATCAAGATCCATGAATGAAAGCAAACACAGAACGGTGAACGCTGAACCTGTGAACGCTTACCCGGCTTTTACCTCTTTGCGCGTTGGTCAAGAAGGCGATTGGCCGGCGAAATGATCAGGAGGTGTTGTATGAACGAAATCATAGAAAATCAAGTTTGACTTTGAGCAAGCGATCCACCATGACGACCAACGGGAAGAAGATCGGCGGAAGGCGCCGTGCGAAGGTTTCACCTATATCAGCATAGTGGGATGGATTTGCCGTCGCGAAAAAATCCGCCGAAAAGCCTTAGCGCAGCCACAATAAATAAAGGATTTTGTAATACATAATGGAGAGAAAACTAAGGGAACGGATTGCTCCACGCAATCCCACCGAGACAGTCATCACATGCCGGCCATTTGACAGCAACGGTGCTATCTATGCATCGGATGGGGTCATGCGCAATTTTTCAAGGAGAGGGTCCTATATCGAGACGTCCCATAGGTATAAGTCAGGAACCATCCTCATCGTTCGGACACTCCGCTACCCGCCCATGCCATCGTCCATGTCCGATGAAGAGTTACCGCGATCCATCTGCCTGGCGGAAGTCAAATGGCAGGAGGAAATGGCCGACGACAACGCCATTCGGTTTGGCATGGGGCTGAAATATATCGATTAAGCATCGATATCCACAGCCGCCAGTGCGAACTACTCGAAAGTCACATCTTCTTTTTGAAGACATTACACGTCTCCACCGTAAACGCATCACCCGTCTATTCTTCCGGCAAAGGGACGATAAAAACAGGTTTCCTGACGCGTCGCAGAACCCTTTTGGCCACACTTCCAAAAAAAGCCTGGCTTACGATGCCCTTTCCATGGGTTCCCATGACGATTAGATCACAATGTAAATCATCCGCCTGTTTGATTATCTCATCCGCCGGATAACCTTGGCAGATCTCTATGGAAACGACTATACCGGCGGATTCAGGATTATCCCCCACTTTCTTATCGATGAATTTCTTCAATCGATTATTTATCTCTTCAGTAATATGGGTGATACCTTTTTGAAAGTTCCCTTCGAATTCCTTCTCATTGACATAGACACCGACCATATTTACAGAAATATCCATCATTCTATCGATTACATGCAATATGGTGATCTCGGCATCGAACTTATTTGCCAGGTTTATGGCATAACCGAAAGCATGCGCCGAATTTTCCGATAGATCGGTGGCATAAAGAATCCGCTTAATATCCTGTGTCATTGTATTCCTCCTATCTGGTAATTATACGGTTTTGTTATATAGCACCCCAATTTTCCAAATGGATTCCATCTCACCTAATTTATAACCATACCTCTCTCATCTGTGCCCATCCGCCTCTTTGGGATGAGACGATTCCTCCCTTTTCCGTGACTCTCTTTTACTTTCGGGTGATGATCAACCTGCAGCATTGAATTTTTTATTAAAGGCCAGGGCAACGATATCGGCCACATCCCCGGGGTTGGTAAAATGATCCAGGTTCATCACCATATCGAACTCATAGGGTGAGGCCGCTTTTTTACCGAAAACTTTCTTGAAAAATGCCGCCTGTTCCTTGTCGATGCCGGTCAATTTCTTTTTGGCTTCAGCCTTGTCTATGTGCATGACGTAGGCGATTCGTTTGGCCCGGTATTCATCGGAGCCAATGCAGCGAACCGCCAACACTCGTTCGCGGGGAAGAATCAGATGGGCCCCCCGGCCGACGAATAACGTGGGTTCCGAACCGGCAATGGCAAAAACGGCGCTGATCAGTTGCCGTGAATAATCGCTGTCGATAAAGGACTTCTCACCGAACAGGTATTTAAAGGTCCGGTTGACGTAGCCTGGAAATCGCTCGTCGAAATAGGCCACGGCCTTTTTACTGATGTTGGTTTGGTTGGCGATTTGCTCGATTAACTCTCGATCCGCCACTTTGTATCCAAGGTGTTCGGCTACAATATCCGCGATCTCCAAAGCCCCGACACCGATCTTTCGGGAAATGGCGATGCAGGGCGGCAAGTCGGGCGGTGCAGTGGCCGCGCGCTCCGCTTTTTTCTGTACCAACTGCCGGCTTTCCCAGGTGCGAACATAATGCCCCACCCGTTCTTCGGTGCCAGGTATTCGCTTAGCGTATTTCCCCGGCACATATTCCCCGATGCCAACTTTTCCGGCCATGGCGATCTCCTTTCCGCTGTCAGATAAAAACAGATGTATGCGAACGATACTGTCTCACAGATCGTAAAAGCATTGACCGTGCCAAGGGTGTGGGCCAATATATCTATTTGTTTTTTTATTATAATATTAAATCATTCAAGCAGGGCGAGAGGCATTGAATGCCATGAAACATGTCAGCTCTTTTTACATCGTGGAAAGAGGCGATGAGAGGAAATGGTGGTTCAGTTCGATTCCTTCTTCGCCTCGGCCAGCGCCTTCTGCAACGCCGGTTTCTCCCTCTACCGGGACAGCTTCGTCCTCTACCGGGAAGGTTGGATCGTCAATGGCGTCCTAAGTGGTTTGATCATTATCGGCGGCATCGGTTTCGTGGTCATCGCGATCTATAAAAAAGAATTCTTGGCAGGAAAACAACCATAAAGCACCGGAGCCTGCACAGCCGCCTGGCCATGACCGTGGCTCGGCTGCGGGAAAACCCCAATGTGCTTGGCTACCTGGACCCTTCATTGAGGGTTATAACATCGCTCAATTGAGCCATACGGCCACGTTCATCGGAAAAAATCTCATCGAACTGGATTTGATCAACCGTCTGAGCATCCAGGTCATCTCGGTGACGAAAATGATTCCCTCCGGCCGGTTTGTCATCAAAATTTGTAACCTACTGGTCCTGCTGGAGCAGGATAAGGCGCTTGCCGGCCACTACAACTTCTGAATGAACTACCTCAAGACGCCTTCCTGGCCGGTATGTTTGAATAACTGAAATTTTCTTCTGATACCCGGACCGGAGTCCAGAATACAGCGCGCCACACCATCGAACTTTATGCTCGCATCCTAAATCGTACTTTAGTGAATCTGAAATCAGAATCCGAGATGTTGGATCCATCTCGAAACGCGGCTTGATGAGTGCTGTAAAATTTATTTGCCTGATTGATCAAAAAGGTAACGTATAATGGACGTCTCTAAAATTAATGTGGATCAAGATCTTTTTTCAGGAAAAAAAACGGTGAGGTTTTAACACTTTCTTTCAAAGAAAAACCGCTTTTACACATAACGGACTTAAGTGTCAAAAAAACACTGTTTGACTATTTGGACCGTGTCGCCTGCTGTGATGAAATCAAAGTCCTTTTGCTAAAAGAGAGCCCTGCCAAAATGAATCGCACGGAATATATCGCCTTTTATAAAAGTATGATTGAACCGGGCTTTATGCAGAAGTCACTCGAAAGAATGTATAATGCGATTAGCCAATTTATTCTAAAACTTGTAAGTCTCAACAAGATGGTTGTTCATGCCGACAGTGGGAATGTGATCTTGCTTTTCATGAACATTGGTCTTGCATGCGATTATAGGATCGTGGCCGATGACACTGTTTTTGAAAACCCGAATTTTGAACTCGGCGTGGTACCAAAGGGAGGAAGCACCTTTTTTTTATCAAAGCTTTTGGGCGCAAACACAGCCGCCAAGATACTGCTAGATTACCTATTACTTATGTTTGAAGCTGATTTTGGGCAAGACTGATTTCTTTTAATTTTTTACATTTGGTTTAATTGGACGTGGGTAATTCAATCATCAAAACGCTATTTTGGAAACCAATGGGAAAGTTTACTATGGCTTTTTGTTGGTGCTTGGCTCATAGTACTTTTCGTCGGATGGTTTGCCGAAATTTATAAAAGAAAAACACGATGGAGAAGTTACAGGAGAAACACGCTTTTATCTGCGACATGGACGGCGTGATTTACCACGGCAATCACCTGTTGACGGGTGTGAAGCAATTCTTGGACTGGCTCAAAGACGAAAACAAACAGTTTCTGTTTCTGACCAACAGCACGAACGGTCGCCTCGTGAATTGCAACAGAAACTTGACCGTCTCGGAATCGGCGTGGATGCTTCCCACTTTTATACTAGTGCCCTGGCCACGGCCAGCTTCCTGGCGACCCAGCATCCAGACGGCAGCGCATATGTTATCGGAGAGACCGGGCTCACGAATGCCCTGTACGAAGCCAGATTTTCCATGAACGATATCAACCCGGACTATGTGGTCGTGGGCGAGACGCGGTCCTATTCATTTGAAAAGCTTGAACGCGCCGTCCACCTGGTGCGCGCCGGTGCCAAGCTGATCGGCACCAACCCCGATCTCACCGGACCTGTGGAAGGAGGAGTCGTCCCCGCCACAGGCGTCCTGATCGCCCCCATCGAACTCGCGACCGGTAACAAGGCCTATTTTCGTAGGAAAACCCAATCCGCTTATGATGCGTCACGCACTGAAAAGGTTTGGTTGTCGCCTGGAGGAGACCGCTATCATCGGTGACCGAATGGACACGGACATCATCGCCGGCATTGAAGCGGGTATCGAGACTGTGTTGGTTCTCAGCTGTGTAACCGCCAAAGAAGATCTGCAAAAATTCGCCTATCGACCTCACTATATTTTGACCGGCGTCGGCGATATTCTGGCCTGAGGCATAGAAAACGAGATTCTTCCAAAGTATCTTTATCCTAATACCTGAGGTGAATAGGCCCACCTGCGACTGTGGGCCTTTTCATTATGCTGCTTCGAGCTTATCCTGATATGCTCCTACGGAGTAGGTCAACTCGTAACTGTGAGAGTAGATTTCGATGAGGTTTCCGAAGGGGTCTTCACAATACACCATGCGGTAGGGCTTTTCGCCCGGGTAGTATTCGCGCACAGGCATTCGCTGCTTGCCGCCGTTCTCTACAATAGTAGCCGCCAAGCCTTCCACATCAGGGTCTTGTACACAAAAGTGAAAGACGCCGGTTTTCCAGTATTCAAAGTTGTTTTTTCGTTGCTCGGCATTTCGAAATTCGAAAATTTCGACACCGATCTTGTCTCCCGTGGACAAATGAGCGATACGAAAACTGCCCCACCCTTCGCCAAAGACGTCGTTGCACATCACGCCTATGGCAGAGTCGTCGGCAACGATTTCTGTTGGCGGCATGATGACGTACCATCCAAGGACGTTGGTGTAAAAATCCACAACCTGCTCAAGGTTCGTGACGGATATTCCAATATGTGAAAATGTTCTCGGGTATGTCATTGTCTTGCTCCTGCATAAAATGGTTTAGTGTTTGGTGGTGTGCCTGCTTACGATATTAAAATAAACAGTTAAAAATGATGCGTAAGTAGGTACTTTTTATTCGACACGAACCCATTTGTTCGTATTACCGGCAGGCGGAGGCGAAGGTATACGAAAATAGTCCTTAGTTCGGTTATGACTTGCCTACTTCTTCAGAAGCTTGAGCATCTCTTTGGCCACAGCTTCCGATGAGGCAGGGTTCTGGCCGGTTATGAGATTCCCGTCAACCTCAACATGACTCACCCAGTCGTCGCCTTTGTTATACAAGGCTTGATTGGACTTGAGCATATCTTCAAGCAAAAAAGGGACAACCTGTGTCAGTTGTACGGCTTCTTCTTCGGTATTGCTGAACCCGGTC
>JAQYWF010000415.1 GCA_030145105.1 Desulfosarcina sp. | reverse complement strand
CCAATTATTATTGTAGATTGTGTCAGTTGTACTTGGGCACCGACAGCTAATGGTTTCGGTGTTGGTCACGGTCATCCTCAAAAAAGCCCAATCTACCGGCTCCCTGATTACGGCCACGGTCTTAACCGCCATCGGGGCCAACCTGATCCTTTGCGACCAGTACATGTCCATCGTCATGACCGGCAAGATGTACGCCCAGGCCTATAAGGACCAGGGGCTGCATCCCAAAAACCTGTCGCGTGCCATCGAAGACAGCGCCACCGTTACCGCCAACCTGGTGCCCTGGAACACCGGTGGCGCGTACATGGCCGCCACCCTGGGCGTGGCGACCATCGCCTACCTGCCGTTCAACTTTTTTTGCTGGATATCGCCGATTGTGTCGATCCTGTTTGGGTGGTTCAACATCACCATCGAACCCTTAAACGCGGATGACGCCGAGGAGGATACCGAAGCGGCCGGAGCGAATAGCCCCGCCTGACAGCAAAGATGATCTGCCGGCGATCGGCCGGCAGGCAGCCATTGAGGGAGGTAAGCAAATGGTAAAACAATTCAATTACCGATTGATCATGATCTTGATATTTGTGTGCCTGTGGGGCTTTCCGGCCTTCGCCGCCGATGTGGCCTTTTCGGAGGACTCCACCTTAGCGGGCATCATCCAACGCGGCGAACTGCGCATCGGCCTGGAAGCTGGATATTTACCCTTTGAAATGATCGACACCCGCAGCGGACTGCGCCAAAGGGAGATCCGGCACGGCGGGTTACGACAAAAAGGACGTCAGTTGAGTCTAATGGGGTTTGATATCGACGTGGGCATCGAAATGGCCAAGGCGCTGGGCGTCAAACCGGTGTTCGTGGACACGCTGTGGCCCAGCATCATACCGGCCCTGAAGCTGGACCGCCTCGACGTCATTTTCGGCGGCATGTCGGTCACCGAGGCCCGCAGAACGCAGGTGGATTTCGCCGATCCGTTCATGACCGTGGGACAGACGGTGCTGCTCAACGCCCGCCATGAAAAAGCGGTCAAATCTTACAAGGATCTGGATGATTCCGTGTACACAGTGGTCTCCAAGCCGGGCACCACCGGTGAAGCGGCGGTGCTTAAAATGATTCCCCGGGCTACCTATATGCCGGTGAACACGGAAATGGCGGGTGCCAGGCGTGTGTTGGAGGGCAAAGCCGATGCTTTCGTCTACGACCTGCCTTTCAATGCCGTGTTTATGGCCATAAACCCGTCCGACCAGGTTATCTTTCTGGATGAACCATTCACCGAGGAGCCCATCGCCTGGGCGATTCGTAAAAATGATCCGGATTTCCTTAAATTCCTCAACGAATTCTTGGCCAAGATAAAAGCGGACGGACGCTTCGACAAGATTTACAACGAATGGTTCAAGGGGACCGATTGGCATCGGTTTGCCCGCTAATTGCAGATAGCACCTGAAAGCGCGTCCATCCTCCCTGCAAACAGAAAAGCCCGGGCCTTGCACGTTCAGGCACCGGGTTTTTGGATGGCTGCGATCTGGCCGGGGAGGTCGAACGGCTGGCGCTAAGCAGGCTATGCCGTAGCCGACTCGTAACCGGCCTCCAAAGAACCGATCAACTCCTGAACCGAGACAATCTTGTCCACGCGGAAGGCATTGGCACCGGCAAAGGCAAAGCCATTTTTCAACTTGCCGCGCCGGGCCGAGGCCAGGGCCATACCGATGCAATAGGGGCTGTTTTCCGGATCACAGGTTTTGATGCAGTGATACGGGCAGCGGAAGGAACGCCGAACCCCGTTGGCCACATCCACCAGGAACTGGTTTCTCAACGCCCTGCCGGGAAGGCCTACCGGACTCTTGATCACCATCAGGTCTTTCTCCCTGGCATCCACATAGGACTGTTTGAAGGCTTGATCCGCATCACATTCATGGGTGGCCACAAACCGGGTGCCCATCTGGACACCGCTGGCCCCCATTTCCAGGAATCGTCGAATATCATCACCGTCATACACGCCCCCGGCAGCGATGACGGGTATCCGAACACCGTGCTCCGCCTCCACCTTTTTCATCTGTTCGACCACCTCGCCCACCAGGTTCTCCAGGCAGAAAGCGGGATCGTCCAACTGGTCGGCCTTGAACCCCAGGTGTCCGCCAGCTTTGGGGCCTTCAACCACGAACGCGTCGGGCAGATAACCATAACGCTGGAACCATCGTCTGCAGATCAGGGCGGCGGCCCGGCCCGAAGAGACAATGGGCACCAACCGCGTCTGGTCACCCTTTTTAAGGAAACCGGGCAAATCCAACGGCAGACCGGCCCCGGCAAAAATGACATCGACACCATCGGCAATGGCGGTTTTTACCAATTCCGCAAAATGGGTCAGGGCCACCATGATGTTGACGCCGATGATTCCGCGGGTCTTCTCCCTGGCTTTACGGATCTCCCGGGAAAGGGCCCGGCAGTTGGCCGCTATGCCGTTGGTGGATATATCCTTTTCGGTAATACCGGCCATGGCACCGGCAATTACCCCGATTCCCCCGGCATTGGCTACGGCAGAAGCCAGGCCGGACATAGAGATCCCCACGCCCATGCCCCCCTGGATAATGGGAATCCGACTGATCAGATGACCAATTTTCAACTCAGGCATTTTCATGAATGGCACCGTCCTGCAACTTTTTGGTTCGATACACGCAGATCGTTCAAAAACGATGTATCCATAACCGGGACCGGGACGGGCTACAAGCAAGAAAGGCGATGTGACAAAAGTTTTACATGTACTTGTTGCGCAGGGCGGTAAGCCGGGTGAGGTAACGTTCCCGATAGGTCAGTCCTTTTTGGTTGGAGATATCATAGAACAGGTAGTCGATATAGGGGCGGACATCGATGCCGTAGCGGTTAAATTTTTCATCGTTCGCCCGATCGACAATTAAAATGGCGTAATAACTCACCAGCATGCGCATCTTGGATTCCCGCCGCAGCAGATAGCTTCGCCCCCCCAAGGTATTCAGAAAATAGCTGGCATAATCATAGAGCCGATCGATGGACAAGGGCTGCACGTCGCCGGTCAGCGGCATGCCGCACTCCGCGATGGTGGTATAGAAAACCGCCATGGCCGGTTCGAGTACCCGCTCTTCTGAGGCCAGGATATCCTTGGCCAGCATCAGGCGCTTTTTTCCCAGTACCCGATAAAAATGGGTCACATTTTTTACCAGTCGAAACAACTCCTGCATCTCCCCGATATTTACCGGTGGATCGGCTATGAGTAGCGCCGCACATTCGCGGAAGAAACCGGCACTGCCACCGTCGATCTCCCGGACCGACAGGTCAGAGCGGCTGTCCAGGTAGTTAAAAAAGGAGAGCATCTGCACATCCACCTTTTCGCAGTCGGTAGGCATGGCATCGGTATTCCGGTCGGGAGCGGGTGTGCCAAACACCGTTGGAAAATCCGCTTCTCCCGGACGCATCTGACGCTCAATTTCCAACTGAGCGCGCATCTCTTCGATGTCCACCTCCATTTTTTGGATCACTTCCAGGCACTCCTTCTGAGCTTGCTGACGGCCGACGACCATCTGGTTCTGGTGCCATTTATTGACCATAAAATAGGTCACCAGGCCGACGACAATCAGGGCAAAGACAACGGCTACGGTCGCAAGGGTCCTGTTCATGGAATTCACATCAATCTCCTTATCTCCTGGTCATCACTCCGTGATGGCGATGTGGATCGCCTGAAACCGCAGCGGTGATATGGCGGCAGAGAAGTTATTATCAGATCGGCGGGCGTCCCGCAATAAGCGTGCAACCCGATTTGTAATCCACATCGGCCCGCTTTTCAACACCTAAGTACCCCTGTTCGAAAATACGGTGACGCACCGAGATCGCCGAGGCGCCCGGATCGCAAGGCGAGAGAAGCGGCAATAGCAAAGCTATTGGGGCGCCGAGTAACGCAGCGAGTCGGGATGCATCGGCGATTGAATGCCATCGTATTTACGAACAGGGGTAATAAGGT
>JAQYWF010000160.1 GCA_030145105.1 Desulfosarcina sp. | reverse complement strand
GATCCCGAGGTTTTTCTCTGACGGTGGTGGACCCGGACCACCTGCGGGGGGCTGCCTTTGTCTCGCTCAGCGCTGCCGTCGGCTTCCTGGTCTGGATCTTCATCAACCCGCCGGGGCATACCGGTTGGTTCCAGTTCGTGGGTTCCGTGGCCATGGCCGTGGCCGCTACACAGCAGCTCAAGGCGACGGTGCTGGCTAAGTCCATTGGGCTTGCTTCAGTCATCGGCCTGCTGTCATACGTCTTCATCATGCCGCGGATTTCCACCTTCGTCGGACTCGGCGCGCTACTTTTTATGGCCGCATTCGTGGTTTGCTATTTTTACACGGGCCTGGCCCGGCTGGCCGGTTTGATTGCCATTGTCAACGAGATCTCGGTCTCAAATCCGCAGAGCTACAACTTCGCTGCCATGGCCAACGGTTTGTTTTTTACCGTCGCGGCGCTGCTCTTCGTCTTTGCCATGTCATACATGCTGCGCTCACCGCGGCCCGAGAAGGCGGTTTTACATCTGGTGCAGCGGTTTTTCCGCAGCGCCGCCTTCCTGGTGGCGCTGCTGGAACCGGACCCGCGCCGCGCCCCCTCAGTCACGCAATGGTGGCGGGCCGCCTTCTATTGGCAGGAGTTGCAGACCCTGCCGGCGAAGATAACCGCCTGGAGTCACGCCATCGACCGCACCAAGTTCCCCGCCAACACACCCGAACAGGTGCAGGGCCTGGTGACTAGCCTGCAAACCCTGGTTTGTCGTCTCCATGCGTTGCACGACGCCGGCGATCACGGACAGGCGGCGTCTCTCATACAGGAGCTGGGCGAGGAAATCCAGGCCTGGCGCACGGGCATGGAGGAGACCTTCATGAAGTGGTCGCGGCATCCGGATGCCGATGCGGCCGTCGACCTTCAAGGCCGCCTGGCCCAATGGCTTGACGCTCTGGAGGCGCGGATCGAAGCGGTCCTGGCCCAAACGGACACGACGGGATTCAGCCCCGAGGAGGGGCAACACTTCTTCCGGCTGCTGGGTGGCATCCGGGGGGTCACGGCGGCGGCCGTCGGCTGCGCTGGGTCCGCCGGCACCATCGACTGGAAGCAGTGGCGCGAAGAAATGTTTTAAAAGAGAAAGGGGCTTGCCATGCATTTCGTTCCCAGTGAATTCGCCATCGGTGGGGTTTTCGTGCCGCCGCTGCTCATTTTGGGCATACTCGGCACCATCGCGGCGGCTGTGACGGCGCAATTGCTCAACCGTTTTCGGTTGTCGACCTACTTCTTCTATCCGCCGCTGGTTTTTGTGGCCCTGGCGGTTATTTTCACGGTCTTCTTCGGGACCGTTGTAATTCCGTTTTGAAAGGTGGTAACCCATGCAAAAGGTCCTGAAATATATTTTTACCGGCGTGATTGTGGCAATTGCCGTTGGCCTGGTCCTGTTCAAGTACCGGGACTATGTCACCAACCCGTGGACCCGTGACGGCCAGGTGCGCGCCGATGTCATCCAGATCACCTCACGGGTCTCCGGCCCGATCGTCAACCTGCCGATCCGGGACAACCAGTTCGTCAAGGCCGGCGACCTGCTCTTTGAGATCGACCCGCGCACGTTTCAGGCCAGCCTCGATCAGGCCCGCGCCCAGCTGGACGAAACCGGCGACAACGTGCAGGCGTTAGGAAAACAGGTCGAGGCGGCCCAGGCAGGCGTCAATGCATCTCGGGCGTCCATCGCCCAGGCCCAGAGCGCCATCGACCAGTTTAACGCCACCATCGCCAAAAACAAGTCCGAGTACGAGCGCAAATTGGAGCTGCTGCCCAAGAAGGCCACCTCCCAGAGATCGGTGGAATCGGCCAAGGCCTCCTATGATGTTTCCGTGCAGAAAAAGATCAGCGCCGAGGCCGGACTGCGCCAGTCCCATGCCGCCTTGGCCGAATCCCAAGCCAGCCTGGCCGAAGCACAGGCGCAACTGGGCGCCGTCGGTGAATCCAACGCCTAGGTCCGGGCCTCGGTGGCCGCGGTCCAGCAGGCCGAGCTCAACCTGGAGTTCGCCAAAGTGCATGCACCGGTGGACGGTTACATTACCAACCTCAACCTGCGGTTGGGCAGCCAGGCAGTGGCCAACCAACCGGTGCTGGCTCTGGTCGACGTGAACAGCTACTGGATTGACGGGTTTTTCAAGGAGAATACGATTGCCGACATCCGCAGCGGCGACCGGGCCGTCGTCACCCTGATGACTTACCCTGACAGCCCCATCGAAGCCCGTGTCGACAGCATCGGCTGGGGCATTGCCCAGCAGGACGGCAGTACGGGGTTCGAACTGCTGCCCACGGTCAGTCCGACTTTCGAGTGGATCCGGCTGGCCCAGCGGGTGCCGGTGCGCATCCAGCTTGCCGATGTTCCCCAACACATCCAGCTGCGGGTGGGAACGACCTGTTCGGTCCTGGTGATGACCGGCAGCGGGGATGGCAGTCACAAACATCCGGTTCCTGCCGCGCCCAAGGCACTTCAGTAAGGAGAACACCATGAAATATGCGTCGAAATCGTTGGCTTTATGTGTGCTGCTGGCGCTGCTTGCCGGCGGCTGTGCCATGGTGGGCCCCGATTATCAAGTGCCGACGGCCCCGGTCGAAAATGACTGGCTCGAATACGAGGACCCCCAACTCGACAGCACGGCACCGGTGGCAGAACAGTGGTGGAAAACGGCCTTCAACGACCCCATCCTAGACCGGCTCGTGGATACCGCCATGGCGCAAAATCTCTCCCTGCGCTCGGCCGGACTGCGGGTGCTGCAGGCCCGCCAGCAGCTGGCCATCGCCATCGGCAACCAGTATCCCCAACAGCAGCAGCTCACGGGCCAGGCGGGCATCGCGGGGGTCAGCAGCTCACCGGCTTATGAGATTTACGACCTGGGCTTCAACCTGTCCTGGGAGGCCGACGTATGGGGGCGCTTCAGACGCCAGATCGAATCGGCGACGGCCTCGCTGGATGCCAGCGTGGGCAGCTACGACGGGATCATGGTGTCGCTGATCGCCGAGGTGGCGCAGACCTACCTGGTCATCCGCACTACCCAGCAGCGCCTTACCGTGGCCGAACACAACCTCGCACTTCAGAAGGAAAGTCTCAGGATTACCACCGCAAAGTACGAAGGCGGCGAGGTCAGTTCCCTGGACGTCGAACAGGCCCAGACCTTGTATTACAACACCCAGGCCTCCGTGGCATCGCTGGAATTGTCGCTGCAGCAGTCCCAAAACTCGCTGGCGATCCTTCTGGGCCAACCGCCGCATGACATGCGCGCCATGCTCGGACCGGCGGCGCCGGTGCCGACCGTAGCACCTGAGGTCGCCGTGGGCATGCCCCAGAACCTGATCCGCCGGCGTCCCGACATCCGCACCGCCGAGCGTCAGCTGGCATCCCAGAGCGCCCAGATCGGTTTCGCGGTCAGCGACCTCTATCCGCAATTCTCCCTGGGCGGCTCCATCGGCACCAGCGTATCGACCACCACCTTGAACTTCAGCGATCTTTTCAGGCCCGAGACCATCGGTTACAATCTGTTCGGCGCCTTTCAATGGAACATCTTTCAATACGGGCGGCTCAAGAACAACATCCGGCTGCAGGACGCGATCTTCCAGCAGCTGCTGGAAGACTACCGCCAGACAGTGCTGCAGGCCCAGGGCGAGGTCGAGAACGCTATCGTGGCTTTTTTCAAGTCCCAGCAACAGCTCGTCTCCTTGCAATCGGCAGCGTCGGCCGCCCAGCGTGCCGTGGACGTGTCGACCGTGCAGTACGAGGGCGGTGAAGTCCCCTTCAACACGGTCATCAATACCCTGCAAGCCCTCGTCTCCCAGCAGGATCAGCTGGCCGCGATCCAGGGGACGGTGGTCACGAACCTCGTCGATCTCTACAAGTCGCTGGGCGGCGGCTGGGAGCTCCGGCTCAGCCCTGACCCCCTCGACCTGATCGACCCGCAGACCCGGCAGGAGATGCTCGAACGCACCAAATACTGGAACAAAACCTTTGACGGCAGGTGATGGTGTTTTCCACCTCAACTGACTTGTGTTCCAGGGTCCTAAAAGCACAATTTTCATAAGGAAAGGGATCGTTTTCATGTATGCAAACCTGGCAATTCTGGCTGCAAGCGTTTTTCTCTACAGCATCGCAAGCGGTGGGCTCGAGCGCACCCCCATCAACGGGGCGATCGTATATACCGCCGTTGGCCTGGCTTTCGGTTCACTCGGGCTGGGCCTTTTGAGCATGGAGGTGAGCGCAGAAGGACTGAACACCCTGGCCGAGCTGACCCTGGCACTGGTTCTGTTCACCGACGCCGCCAATGCGGACCTGGGAGTTCTCAAGAAAAGCGTCCATATACCCCAGCGTCTGCTGTTGATCGGCCTGCCCCTGACGATCCTGCTCGGGTTCGGCGCCGGCGTTCTCCTGTTCGGCGGGTTGACGCTGTTCGAGGTTGCCATCCTGGCGACCATGCTGGCCCCTACCGACGCTGCCCTGGGCAAAGCGGTGGTCACCAACGAATCCGTGCCGGACAACATTCGACAGGGATTGAACGTGGAAAGCGGTCTCAACGATGGAATCTGCGTTCCCATCCTGTTCTTGTTTCTGGCGCTTGCCACGGGTTCAAATGCCGAGGGAAGTACCACGACGCTCGCGCTGACGCTTGTGGCTCAGCAGATCGGCATCGGTGTTGCCGTCGGCATCGGATTGACCGTACTGGGTGCCTGGCTGCTCAAGCTGTCTGCCGAGCGCGGATGGATCTCCGAGAGCTGGCGTCAGCTGCCTGTGGTGGCCTTGTCCCTGGCCTGTTTTGCCGTGGCCCAAAAGCTTGGGGGCAGTGGGTTTATCGCCTGCTTTTCCGGCGGTTTGCTGCTTGGTGGGATAGCCAAAAAACATAAAGAAGGATTTCTGCTGGCTGCCGAAGGAACAGGTGATACCCTGGCCTTGATCACCTGGGTGATATTCGGAAGCGCCGTGGTCGGTCAGGCGATCGGGCATTTCAACTGGCAGGTCGTGCTATACGCTGTGCTGAGCCTCACCATTGTGCGCATGTTACCGGTGTTTCTAACCCTGGCCGGAATGAAGCTGCGCACCGATGAAAAATTGTTCATGGGCTGGTTCGGTCCCCGGGGGCTGGCCAGTATCGTCTTCGCCGTGATTGTCATGAACGCACATCTTCCCGGCGGCGGCACCATCACGATGACGGTGGTCTGTACCATCGTGTTGAGTATCGTTGGACATGGGCTCAGCGCAAATCCTCTGGTTGCTGCACTGGTTTCGAGGTTAAAACGATCTGAATGAATGCCGCTTATAGGAGGAAACGATCATGCTGTTGAACATCACCATCGCATCGTTAATGATGATGGCCACAACTGCCGTTCATGCCGGTGGAATCAGCCTGATCATCTTCTTTGTTAAGTCACATGAAGATCATTGGACGACTTCAAACGTGTTCACGCGGATGCAGCGTATCGGCGGCGTTGTTCTGCTGATGTTCTCTCTCTCACTTTTAGAGATGGCGGCTTGGGGCCTCCTCTATCTTTATGTCGGTGCCCTTGACAACTTTGAGAAGGCCCTTTATTTCTCCACCGTGACCTTCACTACGCTGGGGTATGGGGATATCCTGATCGATGCCAACTGGCGTCTGCTGGCTGCCTTCGAAGCCGCCAACGGGATCATCATTTTCGGGTTATCAACGGCGGTAGTCGTTGCCGCTGTGCAGCGGATATATTTTCACGACCTTCTCAATAAGCAACCCTAACGGAACCAAAGTCATCGATGTTGAGCCCGAATCCCAAAGTGACCATCCATATTCACCGTCAATGCAGGAGAATTTAATGAAAATAACGGCCACCAAGGTATCCCATCTGATCGGTTTGGTTTTGGTCCTGACATTAACGGGCTGCGCCAATTTTTCGAAGATCGACAAGCCTCTATCGAAATGGACACCGCACGTCGATGAGCAGATGGTGAGCGATCGCTCCACCGACCTGCTCGTGCTGTTGGCCTTCTCCGGCGGTGGAACCCGCGCGGCTGCCTTTGCCTATGGGGTGCTCAAGACGCTTGCCGACACCGAGGTGACCACCGAAAACGGTCAACGCTCGTTGCTGCATGAGGTGGACGTGATTTCTTCGGTCTCCGGCGGCAGCTTCACCTCGGCTTATTACGGGCTACGGGGTGACAAAATTTTCGAGGAGTTCGAAGATCGTTTTCTGCGCAAAAATGTCGAGGGTGCCCTCATCAGGCAAGTGCTCAGTCCGCTCAACTGGATACCACAGATGAGCCCCAAATTCGGTCGGGGCGATGTGGCCGCCGAATATTACAGCAAGCATATCTTTGACGGTGCCAAGTTTGCGGACCTCCAGCGGCCAGGCGCCCCGGTGGTGGTGATCAACGCCACCGACCTGGCCACCGGAATGCGTCTCTCGTTCGCCCAAGAGTACTTTAATTTGCTATGTGCCGATCTCGATCAATACCCGCTGGCGCGGGCGGTGACCGCCTCATCGGCCGTGCCGATTCTCTTCACCCCGATCACCATAAAAAACTATGCCGGAACCTGCGGGTTCGAACCGCCGGCCTGGCTGGCTGAGGCGAGAAGGATCAGCAGGGCTCCACACGCAAGGCCGAGGCACGCGGCTTGATGAATTATATGGACAGCCAAAAGCGGCCCTGGATCCATCTGGTGGACGGCGGCATTGCCGACAACCTTGGCTTGCGTTCGTTTTACACCCGGCTCAGCCTGGAAGGCGACCCCCGCCAGGCATTTAGCGAACTCGGGCACCCAAACGTGCGAGACGTTCTGATCATCTCGGTCAATTCGTTCGCGCACAAGAAGGAGAAATGGCCTCTCCGGCGGGCGGCCCCGGGGCTCGCCGAGACCATCGGCAGCATCAGTTCGGATCAGATCGGCCGCTGCAATTACGACACCCTCGATATCGTGCGCTATTCTTTCGATCACTGGACAAAACAGGTCTCTACCCTGCAGCACCCGGTCAGCTTCGATTTTGTCGAAGTGAGCTTCAATGTGGTGCACGACGCTGAACAGCGCCAGGCCCTCAACGACATCGGCACGAACTTCGACCTCAAGGACGATGCGGTGGATTTGCTCATTAAGTCTGCCGATGACGTGCTGCGTGCATCACCCGAATTCCAGGCATTTCTAAAGCGTGCCAATGGACGGCTCAAACAACCCTGAATGCTGCGGTTTCACAGCCGCGATACCCCAGGTACGAATAATCACAGGAGGCAATATGCTGAGGAACCGGTTCTTTAAGACAAAAAATGGCCAACGCCGCGGTATTTGGTGGCTTATCGGTTTGATCGTTGGGATAATCGAAAATGCAGCGCTGGTGGCCCTCACCATACTGTTCGTCTGGGCCCTTGACTCCCGAAAAATGCCGGCGCTGGGAATCTGGCACACCACACCGTTGACCAGTGAATTCACCTCCAGCGATGCCACCCCTAACAGTACGCTGCAGGACTACCTCCAACAGGAAGATCGGCTATTCGGCGAACTTAAAGCCAAAATAATCGATCATGTGGCGCCGACTGCCGAGTTCGACTACAGTCGTTACCGCGTGGATGGGCCGCAGGACCCGGCACATTTGCCGCAAAATTGGAACCGGACCTTCGAACTGGTGCCGGAGATCATTCGAGGTGGCGCCCTGCTTTTTCACGGCCTCACCGATTCACCTTACAGCCTGCGCCGCATCGGTGAAATCCTCCACGCAAAAGGGTTCTATGTTCTTGGCCTGCGCATGCCCGGCCATGGAACCATACCGGGCGCCTTGACGAAGGTAAACTGGGAGGACTGGGTGGCGGCGAGCCATATCGCTGCGCGCCACGTCCGCAAACGGATCGGCGCAGACAAGCCCTTTGTGATCGCCGGATACTCCAACGGCGGTGCGGTGGCGGTCAAATACAGTTTGGACGCATTGTCCGATCTGGACCTGCCGCCGGCTGACAAGCTGCTGCTCTTTTCGCCTGAGATCGGCATCACGGCGTTCTCCGCCATTGCCAATTCTCACAAGTTGCTGAGCTTTATTCCCTATTTCGCGCAGTTCAAGTGGCTGTCCATCCAGCCCGAATACGACCCCTTCAAATATAACTCGTTCCCGAAAAATGCGGCCCAACAGGGACACGAAATCACGACCGCTTTGCAGGACCAGTTGCAGGAAAAACGTGCGGCCGGAAAATTGGCCGGTTTTCCACCAGTGATTACCTTTCTCTCCTGGGTCGATGCCACGGTTGAGACATCGGTAACCATCGATCAATTTTACGGGCAACTCGAAAACCCGGGCAACGAGCTGGTCATTTTCGATGTGAACCGCCACGACCAGATGAAGCCCTTTTATCCGGCCGGGGATGCCGCCACGCTTGAAGCCCTCGAAAAGCGCGCCGATCTGCCTTACCGCTTGACGATCATTGCCAACGCCAATACGGATTCTCAACACGTCGTCCAACGAACCAAGGCGCCCCGCTCGCCGGATGTCGAAACCAAAGCCCTGGGCATGGTTTGGCCATACGGTGTCTACTCTTTGGCTCACGTGGCCATCCCCTTCGCCCCCGACGACCCGGTCTACGGGGCCGATAAAAACCCCAGCAGTGCCTACAAGGGTGTGCCATTCGGCAGAATGCAACCGCGGGGGGAGACCCACTACCTGACCGTACCGTTGAGCCAGTTAATGCGCCTGCGCTACAATCCGTTTTTCGCTTATGTAGAAAAGCGAGTCATCGCAGGGATCGGAATAATTAATGAGGGCCATGCAAAATAACATGAGGCATCCTTTCTTCTTCAAGATGAATGAGATGCAATGGCGCTGGGTGTTGCCGACCTGGCTGTGCATCCTCGGGATATTGACGCTGGCAACGGTCTCCGTAACTTGGGCTGAAGAGGAACCCGACATCATCGATGGCCAGGTTGCCCTGGAGCAACGGGAGAACGCCCTGACGCGCGCCCTGGCCGGCCATCGCGTCGAATTGGCCGACCTGAAGGTGCAAACGGGTCAGTTTGAAAGCCTGCAAAATGAAACCCTAAGTAAAATTGAGGCTTACCGCCGCCAGATTTCCATCCACCGCCAGTTGCTGCTGGTGTCCCGTGTGCGGATGGAGGATCTGGAAAATGCGCTTAACAGCAACTTAGGAACGTCCCAGGCGCTGTCCAAGCAAATCGAGGACTTGCAGAAACGCTGGGATTCGACTTCCGACATTGTCCAGTTGACCGATGATCGCATTCAACTGGCCAGGAACCAGATTCTCAACATCTTGCAGTCGCCGTTACCCGACGCCCATAAATGGAAACTGGAAACGCTGAGCAATACCCTGTTGCGGGTACTGGACCAAAAAAAGGAATTGGGCAAGCGCGGTTTAGACACATACAAGGGCCTGGTGGTCCGCTTGGAAGCCGCCTTGGAAGAAAACCAATTCCTGGGTGAAAAACTGAAGACCCAACTGGAAAACCAAAGCAGGGCGTCGCTTTTTACGAGGACCGATCGCTTGCGGCAGATAAGCGGTGGCGACATCCCGGATGCACTGGCATTTTTTAAGCGCCGCATCCACGCATTTTTCAGCGCCGCCGCCTGGAGCGCCCAGTGGGCCCAAATCAAATTGGGGGGCTTTTCGCAATGGGGTCTTTTTTTCCTCCTGCTGGTTGCCTTGACCGCGCTCCAGGGACGGTTTCGAATCACATTGAAGCGGGTCGCAAGCAGTTACGCGAAGCCTGACCAGTTCTACCGCAGGCTGGTGCTGCGCCTGCTGCAGCGCTCTTTGCTGCTATCAACGATGACACTGCTGTTCGGCATCTACAGCTCCTTTGAAATGTCCCTGCTGGATATCGGGTTAGGCCGCTTTCTCTTTCGATTTCTGCGTCTCCTCCTGGTCACGCAGTGGGCACTGGATTACCTGGAGATCGGGTTTCAGAAGCCGGCAACGCAGGTGCGCGCTTTTGTGTGCCTGCACCTGACACGCTATTTCTGGTTTCTGCGCGTGATCCTTGTGGGGATCCTCCTGCTGCATTGGGCGGTCGGCACAGCAACGCCGCTGGCGATTCTATCCTATGACATCCTGGGGATCATCAGCCTTGTCTGGGTGATTATCTTCTGGCGGTCGATCGAACCGGTTGTCGCCAAAGGCGTTCAGCAGGGACAAGTCGCTCCCGATCCCAAGCCGATGTTCTTTATAAAAGCTTGGAGTTACCTCGTTTTCGGCGGTTTCATGATCAGCAACCTGACCGGGTATAGTTTTTTGGCTGAGCACTGGGTGGGCGGTTGGATGAAGACCGTTGCCTTGCTGTTCTGGGGGTTGATCGTTCGCAAGGCCATCTGGGAGTGGGAGCAGGATCACCGCGTCCAGTCGGCGGCCGGAACCGGGGATCAGCCACCCGGCAGCGCCTACCACCTGCGCTGGTCGCTGATCCAGATCGTCTGGCTCACTTGGCTGGTCGTTCTTGTGATCGGTGGTGTCTCGATCTGGGATAATACCGGTTCTCTGTTGCCGG
>JAQYWF010000447.1 GCA_030145105.1 Desulfosarcina sp. | reverse complement strand
GGCCCAATGCACCGCCTTTGCCGAGAAAATCAGTGCTTTCATCCACACCGAACTGGGTATCGGGCCGGACCGGGTCTTCATCGACTTCGTCGACCTGCCGCGCACCCACTTTGCCTGGAACGGCAAGACCTTTGCTTAGTGGTCGTAATCATCCACAGTGAATTGCAGCGAGGTACAATGAAGACAACTCTGAGCAGCAAGCACCTGCAGGCCTACATCGACACTCATCGCCTGGCAGCCGTCATCCTGCCCATGAGCGCCCACACCGCTACGGTGGGCGATGCGGCCAGGGCGTTGGGTGTGGATGCCGACAGAATCATCAAATCCCTGGTCTTCATGGCCGGGGAGCAGCCGATCCTTGTGATCAACAACGGCATGGCCCGGGTAGACCGCAAGAAACTGGCCGCCTTTCTGGGCATGAATCGCAAACGCGTCAAATTTGCCCGTGCTGAGCAGGCCCTTGCGGTGACCGGCTATAGGGTGGGCAGCATGCCGCCATTTGGCCACCGGGAAGATCTGCGGACCCTGGTAGACGCCGACACGGCTGAACTTGACACCCTATACGGAGGCGGCGGGGACATCGATGCCATGATGCAATTGTCATCATCGGAACTGCTCAAAGTGACCCATGCAGAGGTGGCCGATATTTCCGAATAATGGTCTGACAACAAAGGAGGCGCCCCATGCTGGACACCACCACCGTCGGCAGTCTGCCGAAACCGGATTACCTGGCTGAAACAGAGAAACTCTGGCCGGCCTGGCGCCTTGCAGGTCAGGCTCTGGAGCGGGCCAAGGAACGCGCGGCGGTGGAATGGCTGCGCCACCAGGAAGCTGCGGATATCCATATCCTCACCGCCGGCGAACAGCACCGCATCCATTTTGTTCACGGCTTTTTAGAGCACCTTGAAGGCATCGACTGGGCCAAGAAAACGCCCATGGGTATCCGGGACAACCGCTACACCGTGGATGTGCCCACGGTTACCGGGCCGGTTTCACGGCCGAGACCTGTCCACTTGGACGAGGTGGGCTTCACCCGGGCGCAAACGGATCGGCGCCTTAAATTCACTCTGCCCGGCCCCATGACCATCTGCGACACCATCGCCAACGCACACTACGCCTCCCGCGCGGACATGGCCATGGCCTTTGCCGACATCCTCAACACCGAGGCCAGGGAACTGGAGACGGCCGGAATCGATCTGATCCAGTTCGACGAGCCGGCCTTCAATGTCTTCATGAAAGATGTCAAGGAATGGGGCATCGCCGCGCTCCACCGGGCCATCGATGGTCTTTCATGCACCACCGCCGTGCACATCTGTTACGGATACGGGATCGACGAGAACCTGCGGTGGAAGGAGACCCTGGGCCGTGAGTGGCGGCAGTACGAAGAAATTTTCCCGGCACTCAATGCCAGCCGCATCGACCAGGTCTCACTGGAGTGCGCCGACTCGCACGTGCCCCCCTCCCTGATGAGACTGCTCAAGGACAAGGGGCTGATGGTGGGTGTCGTTGCCGTAACCCGGGACCGCGAGGAAACACCGGGTGAGGTGGCTGCCACCATTCGGTCCGCCCTGGCGCACGTAGCGCCGGAACGTCTCTACCCGTGCACCAACTGCGGCATGGCGCCCCTGCCCTACAATCTGGCCTTGAAAAAGATTCGCAGCCTGGCCGCCGGTACGGCACTGGTAAAAAAGACCCTGTAGGAAGGGATGAATCGTCATTCGAAATGCGGCGGGCCGGTCTGGAGCAGCCAGCTCTCCATCTCTTTCATGTAGCGCCACGACTGCTCATACTCGAACTTTTTTACGACATAGCGATCAACAAAAAAGTATTCTACTTCAACCGTTTGGGTCACTTCCAACTTGTCTTCGGCCACGTTGACCCCACGCACATCATAACTGACGATTTTCACCTTCTCATATTGCTGTAAACAATCCTTGCGACCCATTTCAGCCGGATCGACATACTTGCAGGCAGCATTGTAATCCGACAGCTGCATAGTGGTTTGATAGGCGTCCATGGTCCGGTCGTATGCTTCCATTTTCGCTTGATCCGCAATGGACGCACAACCCAGCGGCAGACAGATGAGAAAGGCGATGATCATGTTTTTCATGCGATGCACCCTCATATGGATTCAATTGAGCGTTTCCGGTGGCTATAAGAACACAGTTGCGGCCACCGATCAACCGCTGCCTCACATGCTACTTACTTACTACCAGGGCCCCGACCTTCAGGACGTTTTCACACGGGTCGTTGCGACACTTTCCCCGGGCGGCTGGCTGGTGACCGGCGCCCATGAACGCCGGCCCGTGCCAGCGTTTAAACTGATTATGGACAAGGGTTGCCCGTGGATATAGCGGCTTGACACCATTGATCCACGAAAAATTAACGACGCGGTAACACAGGCACCCCAATCGGGGTTGTCTTATCGACGCCGGCAAACGACCGGTTGGCAAATGGTCATCGCTTCTCATGATGTTTCAACACGTCTCTCACCGCTCTGGCAATGGTTTCAAGCCGATAGGGCTTCTTCACATATAGGCCAGCCCCCAGCTTCCGGGCCTCGTGTACCCGGTCTGATTCGGAGAACCCGCTGGTGATCACGGCTCGCAGGCCGGGATGGATGTTGATGATGCGCCGGTAGGTTTCCAGGCCGTCGATGCCGGGGTCCATAATCATGTCGAGCACCAGCAGGTCGACCCGGTTTTGCTTGACATAGTCAACGGCAGCTTCGCCGCTGGAAACGCTTGCCACGCCATAGCCCAGCCGGGTAAGCATTCCCGTGGCGATTTCGCGCTGCTCCTTGACGTCATCCACAACAAGGATCCGCTCACCGTCACCGATCAGATTTTCAACGGTTTCCGGTGAACGCGTCTGCATGCGGTGCTCTTTGGTGGAGGGAAGGTAAATGGTTGCCGTGGTGCCTTTCGCCGGTGCACTCTGGATGTCGATGTACCCGCGGTGATCCTTGACGGTTCCCCATACCACCGCCATGCCCAGACCGGTGCCGCTGCGGCCCATCACTTTTTTGGTGTAAAACGGCTCGAAAATCCGGTTGATGTCCTCGGACGAAATGCCGATGCCGTTGTCCGTCACCTTGAGCACCACGTAGTCACCCTCTTCGATGTCGTCATACCCTTTGATCGGGGTATCGATATATCGGTTTGCCGTTTCGATACGAATAAGTCCGGCATGCCCCGTCGCTTCGGCGGCATTGGAAATCAGGTTCATCACGGTTTTTGCAAGATGGACCGGCGAGCCGGAAATATCG
>JAQYWF010000037.1 GCA_030145105.1 Desulfosarcina sp. | reverse complement strand
GTTGTCGCGCCAGCGGCATGGCTGGGTAGCTAAGTTCGGAAAGGATAACCGCTGAAAGCATCTAAGCGGGAAGCCCACCTCAAGATTAGATATCCCTTAAGTATGGAAACATGCTTAACTGAAGACTCCTCGAAGACTACGAGGTTGATAGGCCAGGTGTGTAAGCACAGTAATGTGTTAAGCTTACTGGTACTAATCAGTCGTGAGGCTTGGCCACAAAATAACTGACATAAATAATAAGAACAAATTCGACATTCCAAATTGTGCTGACGTTTGCATAAACGATTTTTCGGTGGCGATGGCGAAGAGGCAACACCCGTTCCCATCCCGAACACGGAAGTTAAGCTCTTCAGCGCCGATGGTACTGCACGGGAAGCTGTGTGGGAGAGTAGGACGCCGCCGAAAACCTTCTTCATACCAGCCCGCTCCCAGCGCTTAAGGGGAGCGGGCTGTGTCGTTTGTAACCTGCCTGAAATTTTAAGATCTTCCTCATTTTTACGATCTGTGTTAACATTGCCGCATTGGTTGCACGACCGCTTTTTAAATGAATCGCTCCAACCTTACCACACATCGGCTTCAATATGGGTTTACGAGGTGTAAAAAGCCGGGTTTTTATCCAGTTCTGGGTCTTGTTCTTCCTATCCATGCTGTTTATCGATGTCCTGGTGCTGTTCTTTTTTCTTGAAAGAACCATCTCGCATTACACCGCACAAAAACGCTTTTCTCTGGCGGTTGCCTGTGAAAATCAGCGATGGCTGCCGGGTGTCGATAAAAACGTGCGCCTGCAGAAAGAAACGATCATTTTTCCAGAAGGGGACAGTTTTTTTTTCTCCGACGACATCCAAATGCCACCAACTGCAGGCAATCCAGAGCCGCATTGGACGACACTTGAATCGGCCGTTTTTCAGACGCTTCGATCAGGGCAGGCGCTGACCAAAAAAGTGGGTGAACGCGTAGGTTGGTTCTTGCCGCAATATCAATCGGTTATTCTTACCTATCCGGTTAAAGAAAAAGGGAAAACCATTGCTGCAGGTGGTATTCAAAGCTCCCTGACAGGCATCTACCATGACTTTCTCAGGATTCAGAAAATTGCCTTCTTATTTGTGGTTATTAACAGCTTCTTTTTTGCGCTAATCGGTAATCGACAACTCTCTCGGATATATTTCAGGCCTTTGAAAAGACTGGCCAAACGCGCAGAAACCTACCAG
This sequence comes from Desulfosarcina sp., assembly GCA_030145105.1. Lineage (GTDB taxonomy): Bacteria > Desulfobacterota > Desulfobacteria > Desulfobacterales > Desulfosarcinaceae > Desulfosarcina. The sequence goes on along the minus strand of JAQYWF010000037.1, from coordinate 20,545 downwards.
GATAGTGACAGCCCCCTTTTCTCTGTTCGCAAAGAAGACAATGAATTTTCAGTGCTTTCTTCCTCATTGAACAAAATGCTGCATCGTATTGCCGAAGACAAACGGGTGCTGAAGGATACCATCGATTCCGTTCAGTCTGCTAACCGCCAGCTCAAAAAAGCCCAAAACGAAGTCATTCGTGCCGAAAAACTGGCCACGGTAGGGCGTTTGACCTCGGGCATTGCCCATGAAATCGGAAACCCCATCGGAATTGTTTTGGGTTATCTGGATTTGCTCAAGCAGACGGATTTGAAACCTGATGAGCGTATCGATTTTATTGCCAGGTCTGAAAAAGAGATTACCCGCATCAGCCAGATCATTCGACAATTGTTAGATATGTCCAGGTCGTCCGCTGATGAAGCTAAGTCAATTTCAATCCACCAACTACTTCAAGACCTGTTGGGAGTCCTCAAATACCAGCCGGCTGCCAACGAAATCCAGTTTGAAACCCAATTTGACGCCCGTGAGGAATTCGTTCTCGCTGATCCCGATAGACTCCGGCAGGTTTTTTTGAACATCCTGCTTAATGCGGCTGATGCCTTGAATGCCAAACCGCCCAAGCGACCACTGATAAAGATGATCACGACGAGCCATACCGGGGATGCAGGGGAACACACAATTGAGATCACCATCCAAGACAACGGACCTGGCATACAGCCCTCGCATTTGGCACATGTTTTCGATCCGTTCTTTACCACCAAGCAACCCGGTAAAGGCACCGGATTGGGCCTAAGCGTCTCGTTCATGATCATCGAAAAACTTGGTGGCCACATATCGGTAACCAGTAGTGAAGAAAAATTAACCACCTTTCTGGTGACATTGCCCTTGGCCAGGCCGCATAATGAAGATGGTATCGACATACCGGCAGGTTGATATGAAAACCAAACAAGATCAAAAACGAATATTGGTCATCGACGATGAAGAAAATATGCGTCACATGCTGCAAACCATGCTGAAGCGTTACGGCTACGATGTCAGTTCAGCCAAAAATGGCAGTGAGGGGCTCACTAAAATCTCACAGCAGCAGTTTGATTTTGTATTGTGCGACGTTAAAATGCCTCAGATGAACGGCATGGAGTTTCTAAAGGCAGGGCGCGACCATCTTCTTTCCAGTACCGTCATCATGATGTCAGCGTATGGCAGTATAGACATGGCCATCGAAGCCATGAAACTCGGTGCCTACGACTTCATTTCCAAACCATTTAAAAATGAAGAGATACGCCTGACCATAAAGAAAGCAGAGGAACGGGAGCGTTTAAAAAAGGAGAACATTGAGCTCAAAAACCGAATCCAGCGTATCGGCGGCAGTCTCTCATTTGGAAAGATGGTGGGCAGGAGCCCGGTCATGCAATCTGTTTTCTCCATGGCCTTGAAAGTGGCCCGATTTGACAGCACGGTGCTGATAACCGGTGAGAGCGGCACTGGCAAGGAACTGGTGGCTCAGGGGATTCACCGCGAAAGCGAGCGGCAATCCGGCCCGATGATACCGGTAAACTGTGCATCCATCCCGGAAAGCCTGATGGAAAGCGAATTGTTCGGTCACGTCAAAGGCGCCTTTACCGGTGCGGATAAGGATAAAGCGGGTTTGTTTGAAGCCGCAGAAGGGGGAAGCCTATTTCTTGATGAGATTGGCGATATCCCTGTGTCCTTGCAGCCGAAACTGCTGCGTGTGCTTCAGGAAAGCGAAGTCCGCCCGGTCGGTGGGGGCAAGGCCAGGAATGTTGATGTGCGGGTCATTGCGGCCACTTCAAAAGATCTGGAACGCGAAATGGCTTCGGGTCATTTCAGAGAAGACCTTTTTTATCGTCTCAACGTGATCCCGATTGCCTTGCCGCCGCTCCGCAGGCGATTGGAGGATATTCCCCTGCTTTGCCAGTTTTTCATTACCCGCTTCAACGAAACCTTAGGCAGTGGCATCAAGAACCTTACTTCTGAGGCCATGGCTGCGCTAATGCTACACGACTGGCCCGGCAATGTACGGGAACTGGAAAATGTGATCGAGCGGGCCATTGTGCTTGCCGAGGGAACCACCCTCGAGGTTGGGAATTTTTCGTTTGGTCGGCCGGGTCCCACAAATGCGGATGATGGGCACGGCGCCAGCTATGACGGGTTCTCTTTGAAAGCTGCCCGCGCCGAACTGGAAGACAAGATGATCCGCAAGGCGCTGGCCGAAACAGATGGAAATCGAACCCATGCAGCCAGGCTGCTGGAGATCAGCCACCCTTCTCTGTTAAGTAAAATGAAGCTATACGGCATTGAATAATAGAAGGGCTCGGGGGTTCAAGGATCCGAGGGTTCAAGGGGTGCTTTTACGCTTTACCAGAACTAAATGAATTGATGATTGCATCCTTCGAAACAAACAACTTTCAAATGAGTTTTATAATCCGTTCTGCACTTGGATCCTTGAACCCTGGACCCCTTGTATCCTTCTAAGTAAGCCCAAACCTAAGCGATGACGATGAATTCTAAAATTGCCAAGAGATTTTGACAGCACGTTATCAAAGTTTTGCTTGCTGAAACAAGCGCTCGATATTCAGCCGGTTGATCATATCGGTGAAGATTTCGCTGATTACTTTTTCTGCACCCCCGCTGCCCATCAGTTTCATCCGTTCGGCACTTCCAGTCACCACCTCGCGCGCAACCAGTTGGGTGTCCTGGGTCAGGCTGGCTTCATAGCCGACGTCAGCCAGCCATTTCTGGCCGATCAGTTTGATGTAAAACTGGTTGATCTTGATCTGGAACACCGGGATCTCCGGTGCTGGTTCAACAGACACGCCCACGCCCAGTTTTTGCAACCGCTGCACGAGCGCCGTTTCGAACAACATCGGTAACTCATAGGCCCCCAACACCTTGTGCTGATTTTCCGGCAGCATCAACGAGAGGGCGAACAGGCCGGTAAAGTGCTTGAAGTTATTTTTAGCCCGCTGATCGAATACTTCCGCATCGTTGCGCATATCCCGTGTCTCAACAAACACGGTGCGCCCTGCCAGTGTGTCAGCACTCGTCGGCAGTTGGTAGTCGACGTCAATATACAATTTTTTGGCACATGAGATAAAAACTGCGGCCAGCAGCAGTGGAATCGCGATCTTCAGGTATGTGTTCACATTCTTCAAAACCATGGCCCCTCCTTGTGGGTACCCTAAAAATGGTAACTGCTGGTGCTGCCTACCTGACACCATGCGCTTTGTCAATGCCGCTCAGCGGGAGACATCGCCATGTGGTATGACGCCGATGTGCGCCCAGGCAAAACGCAACCTGCAAATATGCTTGCCAAAACAGAAGCTTCCGTGGTAATCTCATAAAGATTAAAGATTCATTTTCGATGAAATCGGGATGCCCACCGTGATAATCAAATCAGACGCAGCGTGACCATGGACCTTTCACAGGTCCGCCGATATACTAACCGATTGCTTGATGGAGGAGGACGTGATGAAACGATTGACGATTGTATTTGCCATTCTTGCTGTATTTGCATTGATCGGTTCGGCCTCGGCCGGCACCCTGGATGATGTCAAGGCCAAGGGATTTATACAGGCGGGGGTCAACGGAGATCTTTTTGGTTTCGGCAAACCGGATGAAAAAGGCGTCTGGCGCGGTCTGGATGTGGATACGGCCCGGGCCGTTGCTGCCGCCGTTTTCGGCGATGCCGACAAGGTCAAATATACCCCGCTGACAGCCAAAACACGTTTCACCGCGCTACAGTCCGGTGAGATTGATGTGTTGACCCGTAACTGCACCCAGACCCTGAGTCGTGATACTGCCCTGGGCCTCGATTTCGTCCAGGTGAATTACTACGACGGCCAAGGATTCCTGATTCCCAAGAAGCTAGGTGTTACAAGCGCCAAAGAGCTCGATGGTGCATCGGTTTGTGTTCTGCCGGGAACAACCACCGAACTCAACGTGGCTGATTATTTTCGATCCAATGGCATGAAAATGAAACCTGTGGTCATCGAAAATACAGCCGAATTGGCCAAAGCTTTTTTTGCCGGCAGGTGCGACTGTCTCACTTCGGATGCGTCCCAGTTGGCCGGAACGCGTGCGATTGCTTCCAATCCCAAGGATTACATGATTCTGCCGGAAATTATCTCCAAGGAACCTCTGGCGCCGGCAGTACGCCATGGTGACAACCAGTGGAAGGATATCGTCAATTTCAGCGTGCTGGCAATGATCAACGCCGAGGAACTCGGTATTACCTCAAAAAATGTCGATGAAATGCTTAAGAGCAAAGATCCGAAGATCATGCGTTTTCTGGGTGTCACCGAAGGCAACGGCAAAGCGCTCGGTCTGGATGAAAAGTTCGCTTACAACATCGTCAAGCAGGTCGGTAATTACGGCGAAGTATTTGAAAGAAATGTGGGCGTCAACACGCCGCTGGGCATTGAACGCGGCTTGAACGCACTCTGGACCGACGGCGGGTTGATGTATTCGCCACCATTTAAGTAAGCCGCCAACCGGTTACGCCGCCTGTTGCCCCATTTTTCCTGCCAGCAGGCGGCGTGATTTTTTAGGATATCCCTTCAGTAGGTTGCCAGCCTGAAGAATTGATGTTCGATCAGGCTGGCAGCTTAATTCTTCGTACAAAGATCCTATGCAGCCAAATCAAGACAAGGTTCAACGTGGTGCACCGCCGGCAACGGTTCCCTTTTACAACGACCCAAAAAAGCGCGCCATCCTGTTTCAGATTGTAACGCTTCTGATGGTTGGCCTGTTGGCTTTCTATCTGATTTCCAATACGCTGACCAACCTTGAAAAACAGTCCATTGCCACCGGCCTCGGTTTTTTGCAGAAAGAGTCGGCATTTGAAATCGGTGAATCGCCGATTCCCTATTCCGCAGCTGACACCTATGGCCGTGCGTTGGTAGTCGGCTTTTTAAATACGCTGATCGTCTCATCTGTCGGGATCATTATCACCATCATACTCGGTACGCTGCTCGGGATAGCCAGGCTTTCAACCAATTGGCTGGTATCGAAACTGGCTGCCGTGTATATTGAAGTGCTGCAGGATATTCCAGTGCTTCTGCAGCTGTTTTTCTGGTATGCTTTTTTCTACAACATCCTACCGTCACCGCGCTCGGCCCTGAATCCTATAGTGGGTGTCTTCTTGAGCAATCGCGGTTTGGTGTTTGCCGTGCCGGAAGCGCATCCGGTTTATAAATACATGGCCATCGCCGTTGTTGTGGCCGGTGTCGTTATCTATTTTCTGCGGCGGTGGGCAAAACAAAGACAGGCGCGGACGGGGCAAATTTTTCCCGCCTTACGAGTATCTCTGGCGCTTGTGATCGGATTCCCGTTGCTGACCTGGGCCATTGGCGGTGCCCCAACCGCTATGAATGTGCCCGTCCTGAAAGGCTTCAATTTCATCGGAGGGACCAATATCAGTCCTGAATTCACTGCCCTTTTGCTGGGTTTAATCTTATATACAGCAGCGTTTGTGGCCGAAGTCGTCCGGGCCGGGATTCAATCGGTCAGCAAGGGGCAGACCGAGGCTGCCATGTCCCTGGGGCTCAAATCCGCTCAGGTTCTGAATCAGGTGATTTTGCCGCAGGCGCTGCGCGTCATCATTCCGCCCTTGACCAGCCAGATGTTGAACTTGACCAAAAACAGCTCCCTGGCGGTTGCCATTGGATATCCGGACTTCGTGTCTGTGGCCGGCACCACGATCAACCAGACCGGCCAGGCAATCGAAGGCGTGGCCCTGATGATGGTCGTTTACCTAACCTTGAGTCTGCTGACATCGGCCTTCATGAATTGGTACAACAAGAAAACGGCTCTGGTGGAAAGGTAAAATCGCGGCATGACCAGGTTGAATGCGATTTTTGGCGCTATCAATTTAAATTGAAGACAAGTCTGTCAAGCCCATGGAAAAAGCGGATATCAAGCAGATTGAAACAGAAGTAAAACCGCCGGTGGCGAGCAAAGGGGTTGTCGGTTGGGCCAGGGCCAATCTTTTCAACACGTGGTTTAACTCAATCCTGACCCTTGTTACCCTGTTCGTTTTATGGAAAACCGTGCCCCCTTTTTTTCGCTGGGCCATTGTCGATAGCCTCTGGTTTTCCACCGGCGAGGCGTGCCGGGGGACTGAGGGTGCCTGCTGGTCGGTTATCCCGGCCAACATCCGGTTCATCCTTTTCGGCTTTTTCCCTTATCAATTACAATGGCGGCCGCTGCTGGCGATGGTCATCCTGGTGGTTCTGCTGTTTTACAGCCGCGACCGCAGACATTGGAATAATTCACTGGTCTATGCTTGGGTCGCCGGCCTTTTTGCAATGGGGCTGTTGATGAAGGGCGGGATTCTGGGCCTGGTTGAGGTCGAAAGCACACAATGGGGTGGACTTCCCTTGACCCTGATGCTGTCTGTTTTCGGCTTGGCCGCCGCCTATCCGCTGGGTGTGGTCCTGGCGCTGGGGCGGCAGTCGAAAATGCCGGCGGTCAAAGCCCTGTGTGTCGTCTATATCGAAATGATCCGCGGGGTGCCACTGATTACCCTGCTGTTCATGTCGTCCATCGTTTTTCCGTTGTTCTTACCCGAGGGGGTGACCGTCAACGTCATCTTGCGGGCACAGGTGGCCATCATCATGTTTACGGCCGCATATATCGCCGAAGTCGTGCGCGGTGGGCTGCAGGGCATGTCCAAAGGGCAGTATGAGGCCGCCGAATCGTTGGGCCTCAACTATTACCAGACCATGCGGCTGGTGATACTGCCCCAGGCGCTGAAAATCGTGATACCGCCCACGGTTAGCCAGCTCATATCAGCATTAAAGGATACGTCTCTGGTGGTGATCATTGCCCTGTATGATCTACTCAAGACAACCCAGTCCGTGCTGTCGGATCCCAGTTGGATGGCTTTTTCTTCGGAGGCTTATATTTTCGTTGCCTTGATTTATTTTTTCTGCTGCTATTTCATGTCCAGTTACAGCAGGCGCCTGGAAAAAGAGTTGGATACGGGACTGTGAGCAGGTTAAAACCTGAGACAGGGAATGACAGTTAACCGCGAGCCAATGCGTGTTAAATAAGGTAAATCATGCCTGACAACATTACCACTGAGAATTCACTGCCGACCGGCGATGCGATCATTGAAATTATAGGTATGCACAAATGGTACGGCGAGTTCCACGTCCTGCAGGACATTAACCTTACAGTTAAAAAGAAGGAGCGCATCGTTATTTGCGGTCCTTCCGGATCTGGGAAATCGACGCTAATCCGCTGCATCAACCGTCTGGAGGAGCATCAACGCGGCCAGATCATCGTCGACGGTATCGAACTGACCAACGATGTCAAGAATGTCGAAAAGATTCGCGCTGAGGTGGGCATGGTGTTTCAACACTTCAACCTGTTCCCGCACCTCACGATTGTCGAAAATCTCACCTTGGGACCGATATGGGTGCGCAAGACCCCCAAAAAGGAAGCTGAAGAAACGGCCATGTATTACCTGGAAAAAGTGCACATTGCCGAGCAGGCCCAGAAATTTCCCGGACAGCTTTCCGGCGGGCAGCAGCAGCGTGTGGCCATCGCACGCAGCCTGTGCATGAAACCCAACGTCATGCTCTTCGATGAGCCCACATCGGCCCTGGATCCGGAGATGATCAAGGAAGTATTGGATGTTATGATCGATCTGGCCCAGGAGGGCATGACCATGTTGGTGGTCACCCACGAAATGGGATTTGCCAAAAGCGTTGCCCATCGAGTGTTGTTCATGGACTACGGCCAGATTGTCGAGCAAAATACGCCCTCTGAATTTTTCGACAATCCGCAGCATGATCGCACCAAATTGTTCTTAAGCCAGATCCTGTAATCAAGCCGTTATCGTGCCAACTACCATTTGGAACAAGGGTCATGCATCCTCGAACCTGCGCTCGTATCCACTTAGATCATCTGCGATTCAACTATCGTGAAATCAGAAAAAAAATCGCCCCGGCCGGTTTGATTCCCGTGGTCAAAGCCGACGCATACGGCCACGGCGCCATCCCTGTATCCAGATGTTTGGTCGATGAAGGGGCAGATTTTCTTGCCGTTGCCCAATACCAGGAAGCCAGGGAACTTCGCGATAGTGGCATCGATGTTCCCATCCTGATTTTTGGCCGGCTGTTCCCGGATCAGCTTCCCGCTGCCATACGGGCGGGTTTTCGAATCACCCTGTTCGGTGTCGAAGACATCCGCTGGATCGAACGGGTGCCTGGAAGCCAGGCAGCCTGCGTGCATGTCAACGTGGAGACCGGCATGGGGCGGGTGGGTGTGCTTCTCGACCAGGAACCGGAATTTTTCGACCATCTGACACGCTCGCAACGTTGTGTATGGGAGGGATTATACAGTCATTTTGCCACCTCGGACGAGACAGATAAAACCTATGCTCGCGAGCAATTGAATCGTTTCGGTACCCTGATGAAACGGCTGAAGGTCAAACGCCCGCTTCCACCCATGGTTCACATGGCCAACAGCGGAGCGGTACTGGACATGCCGGACAGCTATTTTAGTGCCTGTCGATCAGGGATTATGCTTTACGGTCATTATCCGTCAACGGAAACCTCGCAATCCATCTCCTTGAAGCAGGTCATGACCTTCAAGACGGCTGTCGCCCATTTGCGGCGCCTGCCTTCCGGCCATAATGTGAGCTACGGAAGGCGATGGGAAACTGAACGTGAAACTACGATTGCCGTGCTTCCTATCGGTTATGCCGACGGGGTTCGGCGCCATCTGACCGGCCGGCTCCAGGTGATCATCGGTGGCCGGCGATACCCGGTGGTAGGTACCATTACCATGGATCAAATCATGGTGGATGTGGGTGACGATCGGATAGCGGTGGGTGACGATGTCCTGATTTGGGGGGACACCGAAGACGGCCGTATCCAGGTCCTCGATGTGGCCGAAGCCATGGGTTCGATTCCCTATGAGATGACCTGCGGCGTCTCCCGGCGGGTTCAGCGTGTGGTTATGGCGGGTTATCCCAATCCCGGCACCGATTGACAGGTTTGTCGGCTCTCGGTTTCAAGGCGGCCATCCGGATCGTTGGTCAGGTCAATGCCATGGGCACCAAATGCCGGGCTTCTCTCGATATAAGACGTTGAGCCAAAGTGTGGCCTTTAGTCGAGTGCCACCTTCGCATCCAGGGTCTTGTTTCCAGCCTTGTCGGTAGTGACGCCCCTGTTTTCCAACCAGCGCTGACATTCATCGTGGGTCCCCAAAAAGGGAATTATAGACCTTCCACCCACGCTGCAGGGTGATCAGGCGAAACCCGCAACCCAGACCATATTTGCACCAGTTTTTGATCCTCAACTTCAACCCGAAAACAGACGCACCAGGCGCAACAGCGCACCACCGACGACAGACTGTCGTTTGTTGAGAAATGCGTTGTTGACCCGGACGACCAATTCGGGTCGTTTCTCCAGGACCAGCCGTGCCGCCATCTCCGCTGCTTGGGCCGTCAGCCCGGAACACTGTTGTAAATGGGCTTTCTTGTCGTGCCTGACCTTTTTGGAAAGCGCCCGGCAGCAAGTGGCGCCGTTGGCCGCCTTGAAGGCATCGTGCAACTGGCGGGAAGCCGCCCGCATAGCTTGGCGATGGCAATAGGGATGCTTCTGCCCCAACAGCAGTCCCGATGATAGCACTGCCCCGCTGAGCGCACCACATAGGCCGCCGCTTTCACCCATTGCCACAGAAAACGGAGCAGCCATAGCCGTTGCCTGGGCATCGCTCAATCCTCCATTCAGTCCACGATTCATGGCCGAGACCACCGCCTCAGTGCACACCAACTGTCAGGTTTCATATAGGTTGCGGGCGCGATCCCTGATACGACCGATCAACGCTTCAGCTGAAGCATTCAATTTTTCTTTTGGAGTATCCAAATGATGATTCGCTCAAAATTTAATTATTTGCTATTAACGGTCGACCATATCCCTTAATTCCTTCCCCGCCTTGAAGAATGGCAGTTTTTTCGGTTTACACGAAGGCTGCGCATGGACATAAATTCGCACCTGTCAGCGATCCTGATGTTAATGATGCTGAATATACTGAGGTGGGTCCGCACCAGTTTGATTATCAGCCTATCAGGAGGATTGAGTATAATAGTAAGCCGACTGTTGATGAATATTTCAAGCGAATCCCGGTAAGGGATGTATTCCATAATGGCCGGCACTGGAGCGGTTTGCGCATCTTTTGGCAGCCAAAGCCGGGCCGCCAGTAATGGGTATCACACGAATGGCTGCCTGATGAAGGCGCTCTATGGCGGCCATCACGCCGGATGTTACCTGCCCGTTCACGATCAGCGTTCCGTCGATGTCCGTCAGCAAATAACGAAGTTCTTTTTTTCTGGGCAACGGGAACTGTGCAATCGGTTTCAAGGGGGTCTCCTCGGATCGGATTATGACACTAATGCCGCACATCAGAATATGGCAAAGCTCTTGTTCTCAACCTCCATTTCTGGACGAATCCGTGCAAAATATCAAAAACCAAATGCGGTGTCCATTTCCAACTCAAACACCGAAAACCCCACTCCCTGCCCTCAGACTTCCTTTCATAAGAAACCCTTCGTTACAGGCCTAAAATTGAAGCCCACTAAAATACAGTTTTGTATTATAAAATCTTTTTAGAAACATTTATGTCAGTATTATTGTAAATCCCCACGCCCCGTATCAACTATGTGTTTTCTTTTAAAGAAATTTTTTCAATTTAACTATCGACACTTACATGAGCATGCAGCTTTTTCAGGATCAAGTGGAACGCCTCTTGCTCAGAGAGAAATGCACGTAGCATGAGAAGTTCGAATTTTCACAAGGAAAGGGGTAAACGAGGATGAAAAAGATCGAGGCGATCATCAAACCATTCAAAGTGGATGAGATGAAAGAGGAGTTGAGCAAAATCGGCATCAACGGGATGACGCTGTCGGAAGTCAAAGGGTTTGGACGCCAGAAAGGACATAAGGAGGTGTACCGGGGGGCGGAGTATCAGGTGGATTTCATCCCCAAAGTCAAATTGGAAATCATCATTGACGACGAAATGAGCGGCAAGGCTGTGGAAACGATAAAGACGGTAGCAAACACCGGAAAAATCGGCGACGGAAAAATTTTCGTCCTGCCCGTTGAAACCGCAGTCCGAATTCGTACCGGTGAGTCCGGTGGTTCTGCCATTTAACTGTTTAAGAGATATTTTTATTCAATTACTACTCAGCACAAGGAGAACAAAAATGAAAGTTACGAGGACCTGGTCAATCCCCCTATTGGTTCTGTTACTCAGCACTGTTTTCGGAATGTTCAATCTTGTGGGAGCCGGAGATGTTGTACCCGAGGAGGTTGCACAATCCGTTTTTCCCGCAGAATTGTTTCAGGGAAAAACACAGGCTGAAATTCAAAAAGAGCTGCCTATCTCCGGGGCCTATCGGGATGAAACCTCCCCTGTCGAGGAAACGGTCACCGTCGATGTGGGCGGTGCGGAAAAAAAGGTCACGATTTTTCGCTATCTGACTGACATAGAAATCATGCAATATCGCGGTGATGTCCTGTGGACCTGCATTGCCGCATTTTTAGTATTCATCATGCAGGCCGGATTCGCCATGTTGGAAGCGGGTTTCACCCGTGCGAAAAACGCCATCAACATCATGATGAAAAACATCATGGACTTTTGCATCGGTACCATCGCCTTTTTGGCCATCGGATTCCACATCATGTTTGCCGGCCCAGATGAGTCCCTCTTCTGGCTCGGAAGCACCGCCGCGACGCAGTGGGGCTTCCCCTTCTGGCTGTTCCAGTGCGTATTCGCAGCCACCACGGCAACCATCGTTTCAGGTGGTGTGGCCGAACGGACAAAATTCACCGGCTATCTCGCCTACAGCGTAGTCATCTGCGCATTTATCTACCCTGTTTTCGGAAGCTGGGCGTGGGGCAGCCTTCTGGACGGCAGCGGCTGGCTGGAAGGTCTTCTTGGGGTTGGTTTCTACGACTTCGCAGGATCGACCGTCGTCCATTCCATCGGTGGGTGGCTGGCCCTTGCAGGCGCACTGGTCATCGGCCCTCGAATTGGAAAGTTTGCAAAGGATGGAACACCCAAAGCGCTTCCCGGACACAACCTTCCCTTTGCCGTTATCGGTGGGTTTGTTTTGTGGCTGGGATGGTTTGGTTTCAACCCGGGAAGCACCACCACGTTTGACGGCAACCTCGCCCGTATCGCTGTCATGACCAATATTGCCGGAGCTGCCGGCGGTCTCGGCGCCATTGCGGCCATCTGGGCCTACATGAAGAAACCTGATGTCGGTATGACAGTAAACGGTTTCCTGGCGGGGATGGTAGCCATCTGCACAGCCGTGGATGTGGTCACGGTCACAGGAGCATTCATCATCGGTCTCGTTGCAGGCGTACTCGTGGTCTTTAGCGTTATCTTCATCGAGCGTTCGCTGAAAATCGACGATCCTGTCGGCTGCATAAGCGTCCACGGTGTTTGCGGCGCATGGGGAACCATAGCCTATGCTTTCTTCGGCGTAGAAGAGTTCAGCATAACTGTCCTCTTTGCACAGTTGATCGGTATCGGCGTTGGCTTCGTATGGGCCTTCGGAACCGGCCTTGTTCTCTTCTTGGCCATTAAATACACCATCGGCCTTCGTGTTACCAAAGCGGAAGAAGAAGAAGGGCTCGACATCGGCGAACATGGCGGCGAAGCCTATACAGGTTTCCCGGTACACGATTTAACACCTTAGCTACCGGTTGTCTTTTAGGCTGAGGCAGCCCTGTGGGCCGGGGAAACTCTCCCCCCCGGCCCACAACTCAACCACCTTATTCACTTAAAAACCAGCACACACAAGCCTTGAGGGCATTTTTTTTGGCCGACCTGTTTCATAAGAGTAAATTTTTTTTCTTATCAGGAGACGAAAAGGGCTTGCGTGAAATCAATTAACCGCCAACGGAGAACCAGTCACCTGCATCGAAAAGAGACCAAAGGGCTATGAAAAAGCGATCCAACAACGGGAGTCAGACCGGACAGTCCAACAAGCTGGAACTTGCCATCGGCAACCAAATACGGATATTCCGAAAAAAAATGGACCTGACCATCGCCGAACTTGCCAACCTGGCGAACTTGTCCATCGGCATGCTTTCAAAAATTGAAAACGGAAATGCATCACCGTCCTTGTCTACCCTGCAATCCTTGTCGGATGCCCTGAACATTCCCGTAACCGCTTTTTTCAGGAAGTATGAAGAGCGAAGAAACGCCAGTTATGTAAGGGCGGGACAGGGGCTGGTAATCGAACGGCGTGGGTCCCGTTCAGGCCATGAGTACCAGCTGCTCGGCCACAGTGTCGGCAAGTCCATCTCCGTTGAGCCCTACCTGATTACATTGCCGGTCGAATCGGAAGTATTTCCACTCTTCCAGCATGCAGGTATGGAATTCATTTACATGCTGGAGGGAAAGCTCACCTACCTTCACGGGGATAAATCATACAGTATGGGGCCCGGAGATTCGCTCTTCTTCGATGCAGAGACAACGCACGGCCCGGAAGAATTGATTAAACTGCCGATCCGCTTTCTCTCCGTGATCGTTTCACCCCGTTTTTCTGAACAATAGGAACAAAAGGAGATACCATGTGCGCAATTGCAGGTTTTCTGTTTAAAAACGGAAAACGAAACACCCTGAACATGAGTACCGGCGAAGCACTGACCTCAATGCTGGACGCGACCTTACATCGAGGCCCGGATTCTGCCGGATGGGCCCTGTATCATGAGCCGTTGAAAGATCAGTTGAGGATCCGGTTTTTTATCACGGGAGATCGACCTGAATCGTCTCAGATTCAGGAGATCAAGACACTTCTGAAAAAGCAAAGTGTAGAGATACGCGAAGAAGAAGTCACCGGGTGCACCTTCGGCGTCATTGCCTCCTATGAAGGGGATGTGCTGGCGTTGACCCAGGCGATCGGGGGGAAGACAAAACTGGTCTCCATCGGGTCAAGTCTCGACATTATCAAAGATGTTGGGCAACCCAGGGACCTGGCGGCCAAATACAATATTAACCGGTTCAACGGCAACCACGGTATTGCCCACATCCGCCTGGCTACCGAGTCCGGTGTACACCCGGACACTGCCCACCCTTTCTGGGCCTGTGGATTCTCCGATGTGGCCACGGCCCACAACGGCCAAATCACCAATTACTGGATCATGCGGCGCCGTCTTGAGCGAAAAGGCATGCGCTTCCAGACGGAAAACGACACGGAATTGATCGCCGTCTACCTGGCCTACCAGATGAGTTTGGGAACCCCGCTGGATGACGCCCTCGAGTACAGCCTTGAGGATCTGGACGGCACGTTCTCCTATTTGGTCGCCACCGAAAACGCCATCGGTTACGCAAAAGATAAACTAGCCGCCAAACCGATGGTGAAGTACGAGGATGACGAACTCATCGCCATCTCCTCGGAAGAAGTAGGGCTGAACAGTCTGTTTCCCGGCCGAGCGCTGGAAACCACCGAACCGGCGCCATTCACATGTGGGCTGTGGTCAAGGTGACGGATTCGTAAAAAACCCGATATCTGCGTTACGCTTCATCCTTCGTCACTGCAGCGTATCGACAATACGCCTCATTCCTCAAGATTCGAAAGCCTTAATCTCGGGTTTTTACGAATCCGTCTAAAAGACGAAGGGAATTTAGAGAATCCATCAAAAAGGTGAAAAAATGGCAACAATCGATTTATCTACCATGCCAATCCGAACGGCCAACGAAGTCATCAAAGGATACGGCGCCATTCACAAGGACGTCACCATCGTCAACCCGGATGCCAGGCATTACATCGGCGTCGGCCTGACCAATCCCATCGCCGTTGAAATCCAGGGATCGGCAGGCTATTTCTGCGGCGGCCTCAGCGATGGGCCCAACATCCATGTGGAGAAAAATGTCAGTTGGGGCGTTGGCGACAACATGCTGGCCGGGTCCATCGTCGTTGAAGGGAATGCCGGAGCCATCGCCGGTGAAGCCCTTCGGGGAGGCGAAATTGTCATCAAGGGCAACATGGGAAGCCGGGCCGGCCAGGTCATGAAAAAGGGCACCCTTTTCTGCGGAGGCAGTGCAAGTTTCATGGCCGGATACATGATGTACGGGGGGAAAATGATCATCCTCGGGAATTCTGGCGAGCGGGTCGGTGAGAACATGGCCGGGGGTGAAATTTTCATCGGCGGCCGGATCGACTCCCTCGGCTGCGACGCGAAAGTGATCGAACCCGGCCAGAAGGAAATCGAAGAGATCCTCTCCTTTCTCGAACGATACGAGATCCCTTTTGCGGGAACTTTTAAAAAAATTGTCAACGCCGGGCAGGACCTGACCTACGGAACGCCTGAAAAAAAGAATCCGCGCATCTCCTTTCCCGTTTTTTCCGGTGCGGATTCGTCCTATTGGAATGACAAGATCCAGCAGGACATCCGAGTAAAAAGTGAGATCGGCCGATATCGAATCCGGGGATACGGAACGACCCGGAACATCCCCCATTTTTCCGACCTGGCGTTCAAGAAGGATGCTTTTTCATCTTTGGATGAGAAAAACGAACTATCGGCGGTCCAACTAAGAACTCTGATCGGCGATCGTCACGGTGCCCGGGCCATTGACCTGAGTATGCCGGTGATGATCGCGCCCATGAGTTTCGGCGCTCTGAGCCCGGTCATGAAACAGGCGCTCGGCATCGCCTCCCGTCTGTCCAGCATTGCCGACAACACAGGCGAGGGTGGCATGTACTCGGTGGAGCGGGCGGAGGCGAGGCAGTTGATCGCCCAATGCCTCTCGGGCCGGTTGGGGTGGAACATCCACGACATGAAACGGTCCGACGGCCTGGAGCTTTACATCTCACAGGGCGCCAAGCCGGGTCTCGGCGGCCAGCTTATGGCCTCCAAACTAACCCAGGAGATCGCAGATATGCGCGGCATTCCGGCCGGGATGGACTTGCGCTCCCCCTCACGCCATCCGGACATTCTAGGCGGTGACGACCTCGTCATGAAGGTGAACGAGTTCAAGGAATCCGTTGGAGGCCGCCTTCCGGTCAGCATCAAACTCGGCGGAGGGCGAACCCGTGACGACGTCAAAATAGCCTTCAAGGATGGGTTGGATTTTGTCGAACTGGACGGACTCCAAGGGGGGACCGGCGCTACGGGCGACGAAGTCGCTGAATATGTGGGGATACCCACCATATCTGCACTGATGGAAGCCATGGACGGTCTCGAAGAGATCGATGCCGGCGGACAACTCCCCATCATTCTCATGGGGGGTATCCAGAGCGGGATCGATGCCGCAA
Source organism: Desulfosarcina sp. (assembly GCA_030145105.1). Classification (GTDB taxonomy): domain Bacteria; phylum Desulfobacterota; class Desulfobacteria; order Desulfobacterales; family Desulfosarcinaceae; genus Desulfosarcina. The sequence continues at coordinate 4,263 of JAQYWF010000037.1, read as the reverse complement.
AAGCCATTGCCCTCGGGGCCTCTGCCGTGGGTTTGGGCACCTCCATTCTTGTGGCGGGCGGGTGTACCGGCTGCATGGAATGCAGCACGGGAAACTGTCCGGTGGGCATGGCCACACAGAACAAGGAGCTGACCGCGCGATGCGATGTCGAAAAAGTCGCTTTGAGAATGCACACCTACCTGGAATCGGTTCGCTGGCAGATGGCGGCAGTCGCCAACGCCTTCGGATACACGGACATTCGGCAGATCTCCCGTAACGATCTTGTCGCCCTCACCCCAGAGGCGGCTGCGCTGACACGACTTCCCTACTGCCCCGAATACAGGGAGCGGTTGGCGGCCCCCTCAGACCGGCCTGCCCCATTAACCGTCAAGGGGAGGGAAACAGGATCGGCCAATTATTCAAAACGAAACCGAAACATTATACGGGAGATGGCCGGAACAGACAGCACCGATTTTAAAGGGCAGTCAACCCTCCTCGGCCAGCTGCTTTTACCACGTGAAAACCCCTTCCCGGAAACCCGACCGGCCCACCCCGATGACATCGTTTTTCTCTCTGCAGCGCTCACCCGGCTGGTAATCGATCCCTACCGCGAGGAGTGTGCTACCGAGACCTGTATCAGCCGCTGGCGGGAAATCGGCCGCAGACCACCCGAAATCCCTTCCCTCACCCTCGACGAGCCGATTCTCGTATCCGGGTTTGATGATGCTCCTGAAAACATCCGGGTGGCCCTGGCCGATGTCCTTGCAAAAAAAGGCTGCGGTTACGTGGGACGACGCCCTTTGACGACCGGAACGGAAGCACCGACACCGAAATGGCTTCAACTGGTCGACGGAACGGTGGAGCCCAAACCCGCTGCAGATGTTCTGATCTACGACTGCAGGACCGGTTTTGAAAAAACGCCCATGCCACGCCTGCGGCCCGATCAGCTTGTGGGCATCACAGTAACCGCGAAAACCCTTTCCGATTCCATCCCTTTTGCTCTGGAGCAGCAGATGGACATGCTGGTGCTGGACTGCACGAACGGCATCATGGCGCCATGGGCCGAGTTGCAAGCTCCGCCGGACCTGACTGTTTTGCGAGACGCTGTTGCACTACTTCGAAAACTGGGGAAAGAAGAAGAGATCGCACTGCTCAACTTTGGCGGCATGCGGTCGGGAACCGATGTTGCCAAAGCGTTGGCAACCAACTGCCTTGCCTCCGTCTTTAGTGTTGGCGCAGGGTTCGCCATGGGTGGTGTTCTTGAAGAGAACCGGATGGTGTTCCCGGATCTGCCTCCGGTTACAACCCTGGCCGATTCCGTTGAAAACTGGATCAAGGCGACCTCCCAGGAAGCGGCAATGATTGCCCGTTGTACGGGAAAAACAAGCGTACACAACCTGGAACCGGAAGACATGCGCTGTATCACCATTGCGACGGCAGAAGCGACCGGACTGCCGTTGGCTTCTGGGCAAGTAAAGAGGGAAGGCTTTTAATTCCTATGTCAAAAATGTCTTCCAACCCAATATCCGCGTTGGATCCACCTTTCAAATCCTCGACATATTCCATATATGCCTGCGGTTTGAAAGGCGAATCCGCCTTGATCTTGAACTGGAATCCTATTTTTGAGTTTGTTTCAAAATATTGATTACAAGCAGACATACACTGATTTTCGAAGATATGTAGCCCCCGACGATGGGGAAAAAGAATACATCTTTTGTAAACTATGAAAAGGGGTAAAACTCATGAACCAAGTCGTAGCCATGCAGGGGAAGAGTGAATCAAATGAGAAGAAGGGGAAAGAAGTTCTATCAAAATTGAAGGACCAGGGAGTCGAATTCCTATTAGCGCAGTTTGTCGACATTCACGGCAGCCCGAAGGTGAAACAGGTGCCCATCGACTGTTTCGACGATATCATAGAAGATGGCGCAGGATTCGCAGGCGCCGCCGTTTCAGGTCTTGGGCAGGGTCCGGAGAGCCACGACATGATGGCCCGCGCCGATTTGGACACCTTCACGCAACTGCCATGGAAGAAGAACGTCGCCCTCGCCAGTTGCAACATTTATGTGGACGATGAACCTTGGCCGTTTTGCCCCCGGACCAACCTGATCCGAATGATGGACCTTTTTGCTTCCAAGGGGTATATTCTCAATGGGGGATTTGAGCCGGAACACTTCCTGGTAGAAAAAGCGGACGATGGTTCCATCCAGCCGTGGGATCCCCAGGGAATCGATGTTTTGGCAAAACCCTGCTACGATTTCAAGGGGATGTGCCAGTCCATGGATTACCTGCAGGACGTCATCCGCTACGGCAATCAGATGGGCTTCGGCATCTACCAGAGCGACCACGAAGACGCCAACGGCCAATATGAGATCAATTTTGGCTGGACCAACGCGCTGCATGCAGCCGACAGGCTGGTGCGCTTTAGGATGATGGCGGGTCAGATCGCCGGGAATTATGGTGCTACGGCAACCTTTCTGGCCAAACCCTTCGACGACAAAACAGGCTCCGGTGCCCACCTTCATTTCCACATCGCTGATGTGGATACAAACAAAAACCTCTTTCCAATCAACGGCGGTGGAAAGGATATGAAATCCCTTGGCCTGTCCGAGACAGCCATTCACTACATCGGCGGCCTTTTGAAACATGTTCGCGCACTCACGGCAGTATCTTCACCCATTATCAACTGCTACCGCCGCATCCAAAGTGGGGAGTTCGTCTACTCCTCCGCCTCCGGCTACACCTGGACACCGTCCTATGCTTCCTTCGGAGACAACAACCGTACCCAATTGTACCGCTGCCCGGATAGCAACCGGGTTGAAGACAGGTCCCCGTCCGCCATGGTGAACCCCTATATCTACATGGCCGCACACATGGCAGCCGGTCTTGACGGGATACAAAACAAAATCGATCCAGGCGACCCGATCATCGGTGAAAACGTCTGGAACCTCTCTTACGACAAGCGGCGTGAGAGAGGCATGATTCTCCTGCCCCAGAATTTGCTGGAGGCAATCGAAGCACTCGAAGCCGACGAAGTGATCAAATCAGGTCTGGGAGAAATTGCCGGCGAATTCATAAAACTGAAAAAAAGCGAGTGGGGAGAGTTCATGAAGCATGTAACCCCGTGGGAGGTGGAGCGCTACCTGACATTACTCTAAAATAAAGAAACGCCCTCGCCTGCTGTCAGCGGCCACCAGATTTTGGCAGCGGGTGAGGGAAACTCCACGGACGTCACAGCAGGCCGTCGTCTGTAATTCGGTATACTGGTAGAGGAACGGTCATCGCATCAATAAAGCATCCACTGCTGCTATCCTTAGTGCCTTCAAAAGATAATGGTTTTTCTGCTAATTTCTCACTATCGATATTCTTATAGATATCCGTAGCAATCACTTCAAAATCAATACTGTCTTTCACTGCCGGCCAATTATCGTTGCTCGTGAAAGTCCAGGTCAGCGCCGGAATTGAAATCAAATTCCGTACTCGTTCCATTGCAACCATATTCGATTTCCTCCAGGCCACCTCACCCAAAATCATTGTTGTCGATGTCGAAAACGCCTTCAACCGTTCCCCAGGCAAAAAGTGGGTGCAATCCGCAACAATCCGCCAGCCGCTCATTTCCCTCAATCCACAGCGCTTGCCTAGAAAAGGATTCACTGTAATACTGGTGGACGTAGTTCAGCCCCGCCAGCCCATCAACATTCGTCAATGCATCATTGCTTACAATATTAACCCCCATGTCGACACTGGTCACCGAAGCCAATCCATCGACATTGGTCAACGCGTCATTGTTTATAATATCAATCCACCAGCCTATCTCGGAAAGTGCCGCCAACCCGTCGACGTTCGTAAGAGAAGCATTATTGGTAATATCCAGACTTCCTTCGACCGACGTCAACTCGGATAACCCGTTAAGATTGGTTATCGTTCCAGGAACAGCTTCTTCAATCCACAAACTGCTAATAAACCGCCAGATATGAGCAGCATCAAGCAGCCGCTTTTGGAAGTAAAGGACTTGCGGGCATTGCTGCCAACGGATCACGGCTGGGTCAAAGCCGTTGACGGCGTGTCGTTTGTGTTGCATCCGGGCAGAACACTTGGAATCGTCAGAGAATCGGGATGCGGGAAAAGCATGCTGGCGAGATCGGTTACAAAAGGCTTTTAGATGAGTTCGAGAAGCTTGATGTTCAAGTGAACCTGGACAAGACCCGCACAGTGGGCCTTACCCAAGACCAGACCTTCAGTTTTCTGGGGTTTGATTACCGTCGGGTTAAAACGCTCCGCGGTGTG
>JAQYWF010000363.1 GCA_030145105.1 Desulfosarcina sp. | reverse complement strand
GCATGCGCTGGAAGAATGCCTCGTCGAACCGGTTGAGATCAAATTTATTTTTCCCGTCTTTCGCCTTGCCGTGCCCCATTACTCGTTCGTAGGGCATGGGATAGGCAATGGCGTTGTTCATCGGCGCCATCGCGCCGCTGCCGGTGCTCCATATCACCCAGTTGCGCAGGTAATTGAAATTATGCTTTTTCAGGAACTTGACGTACTCGTCCCAGTCCAGGAGGCGTTCTCCGTTTCTGATAAATTCTTTGTTGTATGAATTGTCCTGCAGGTCCACGAATATCTGATGCCCGCCGAGATAGATCGCCCGGCCCGATCCATCGGCAAACCACCGCGGATTCTCCGGATGCACGCTCAACACCCCTGCGGCCAGTGACGGAATACACACATTGAAAATGGCCAACAATCCGATCGGGACGCGAATGGATTTCATCGCTGTCTCCTATTGAGCAACCATTCGATTTCGTTTTCATGCATTTTACTATGATATCCTTCATTCTCCAGGTTATTTGAAATCCAAAAATCCGAATTCGCTTTTGAAATAGTTCTTGACAAGTACATCAAGTTAATGTGTACTGATGGATGATATCCAGTGAGTTTCTACTCGTTTTGGTCCTTTTCTTAATATGATAGAAAAGAATTTTGTTACGATTGTATCGGGTCTGCCTCGTTCGGGCACGTCCATGATGATGAAGGCATTGGAAGCCGGCGGAATACCGGTGCTGACAGACGGTATTCGCAAGCCGGATCGGGACAATCCCAAAGGTTACTACGAATTTGAGCCTGTTAAAACGACCAAGGACGACCCGTCCTGGGTGCAAGAGGCCGGCGGCAAAGCGGTCAAGATGGTTTACCGCCTTTTGTATGACCTGCCGGAAGGATACCGCTACCGGGTCGTTTTCATGCAGCGAGACATGGATGAGATTTTAACGTCCCAAAAGGCAATGCTGGAGCGAACCGGCCAGCAAGGCTCCGACATCGGCGCCGATAAACTCGCGGCGCTATTTAAGAAAGATCTCGAAGAGATGTTTCAGTGGATTGACCGCCAAAGCAACTTTTCCATGTTGTTGGTCAGTTACAATGATATGGTGCGCGATCCCCGCCCGCAATGCCTCAGGGTCAATGACTTTTTAGACAACTGCCTGGACGTTGATCGAATGGCCGGAGTTGTCGACGCCGCATTATATAGAAACAGAGGATAAACGGCGTTTTTTGATTTGATCCGACCTCATTTAATCTGGTTTTAATCTTCCTCTAACAACCCGCAAACGGAACGTTTCCATAATTACCTTCCAAACGATTAGTCCCCATGCCCCTGCAAAGGAAAAGACTTCACCACCCCCTCCACCTTGCAGGGGCTTTTTCATCTCCTCTCATCATCACAGGCAGAATTTTCTTAGAAATACGTAGTCACCACAATAGACAAGCTGCCCATCAAATAGAGAATATTCGTGAAAAAGCCACAGAAGTTACTTCTTCAGAGAGGAGACAGGAAAATGGATGTGTATAAATCTTCAAAAGAGGACTTCTGCTCATCGAAACCGGCAGAACGGGTCAAGTGGCCTGCAAAGCTTTTTAATTCTGCTCGACACTTGCATTCCTACACCTGGATGTGGTATAATCATGGCTGGTGAATGTCGGGGGATTCATCATGTCAAAAAGAAAAAGGACGGTTTGAATGGGCCTTTTGTAAATATGAAGGAGTACAGCCATGCGCACGAAAAGAGGATTTACATTGATCGAGCTTTTGGTCGTTATCGCGATCATTGCCCTGCTTCTGGCGATCCTCATGCCGGCCCTGCAGCGCGTCAAACAACAGGCCAGGGCAGTGGTTTGCCAGTCGAATCTCAAACAATGGGGGACCATCTTTGCAATGTACACGGACGACAACAATGGTTTCTTCCCAAAGCGCACAAGTGGTACGGGTCGTTGGATCAATGTGTTGTACAACTACTACTATCGCGATGCCAAGATACGCTGTTGCCCGATGGCAACGAAGATCAAGAATCCAATCTACCCACCTGGGGGTTCGGGCACACTGGGTGTCGGGGGTGACGCATTCACGGCTTGGGGCAAGATCGGCGTGACCGGATCGCGGCCGGATGGTATAAACGAACCGGCCGGTACGTGGGGGAGTTATGGGATCAACCACTGGGTCTATCTCGCCATCGAAGATCCACTTTATGGCCAGGCCGCCAAGGATTACTGGGGTACGGTTAACGTCAAAAACAACGGTTCCATTCCGTTGTTTCTGGATTGCTGGTTCTGGTGCGGCGGTCCGGAACATGATGACCCCCCGCCCAGCTATGATGGCGAGCGAATCGACCCTCATACCAGTTCCATGAACCGGTTCTGCATCAACCGGCACGAGCAGGCGATTAACGGCATCTTCCTGGATCAATCCATCAAAAGAATAGGACTCAAGCAATTGTGGACGCTCAAATGGGGCCGGAGCTTCATCACGGCAGGCGTCTGGACCCGGGCCGGCGGCGCTCGACCCGAAGACTGGCCAGAGTGGATGCGAAGCTTCACGGATTACTAAACAGCCCTCAAGCCCCTGCGTCGCTTTCTCAAAGGTGTTGTTTCCTCTCCCTCCGCTATGCAGGGGCTTCCTTTTTCCTGGCCTTTCCCGTTAGAGTGGCATGATAAATGTGCTTGAGTTCTCCGCCCAGAGACCTCATTTTACCTGCCGGTATTCATGCTGCACAGTTCGTACTCGAGAAGCGCTTCGATCTCTTCGGTGCTGAACTGACGACCGCAAAACATGCAATAGTGACCCATTTGACGGTCAAAATACACTTCACGATGGTGGCATTTCGGGCAGGTGATATTTTCATATTCCGGTTCGAACATTTGTTCTCCAGTCTTTTTCTTTTTTCGTGATCGCTTGTTCTGAACGCCAAACCTTTTTATCGGCATGATCGGACCGAACATTAACCAGGAAGATGGAAGAACCGGCTACTTTGAAAAGACCGCTCGGGATTGTGCATGGCGATCAGGATGAAACGCTGAAAAAAATACTTTTGACGTTTTCAGCGCCCATAGATCGAGGATCTGCCTATGCAGAAGTCGCGCCTTCCGATGGTTTCATGCTTGCATTCCGATGATCTCATATGGTATAATCTTAACAGAGAAAACCGGGAGAATGATCATGTCGAAAAGAGAAATACCGGTTTTAAGGAACATTCTTAGAAGAAGGAATGTGGTCATGCGCGCTCAAAGAGGATTTACGTTGATCGAGCTTCTGGTCGTGATCGCGATCATCGCACTGCTGATGGCGATTCTCATGCCGGCTTTGCAGCGCGTCAGGAAACAGGCCAAGACGGTCGCCTGCTTGTCGCTTTTAAAACAGTGGAGCCTGTGGTTTTCAATGTACACGAAGGACTACGGCGGCTACTTCATGGAGGGTTTTGACGGCACCAGCAAAGGGACCGGCAACAATCGCTGGTGCCGAGCAATGGGTGAGTACCACAAGTACGAAAGCGATGTCGCCTGCTGTCCGAACGCCACGAAGCCCTGGTTCGATGAGTTCGGCAACGCGACGGGTCTGGAGGCGACGTTTCGCGGCTCGACCTCCGCCTGGGGCTACTGGCAGCGGGATGGATGGCTCAAACCGCTCAAAGGCAGCTACGGCATCAACGGCTGGTGCAATAATCCCGAGCGGGGTACCGGCGGGGCATCCTTCGAGCGGGACCACTGGAGGACGCCCAATGTAAAAAAAGCCGGATACGTTCCGCTGTTCTTAGGGGGGCAGCGGTACAATTTCTGGCCATACCCGACGGATACCCCCCCGATGTTCGACGGCGAGCAGTGGCAAGGCGATAACATGGGACGCATCTGTCTCAACCGGCATAACGGATTCGTGAACACCCTCTTCCTGGACTTCTCCGCGAGGAAGGTCGGGCTCAAGCAGCTATGGGCATTGAGATGGCATCGCTCCTATAACACGGCGGGCCCGTGGACCCAGGCCGGCGGCGTTCGGCCCGAAGACTGGCCCGAATGGATGCGAAGTTTCAAGGATTATTGATCAATATTCGTTGTCCTGCGACAGGATGATCACGCTGTAAGGCCCGATGCCGACGTTTCCATTACAGGGCATTGTATCTTTTTCGCCCCAGTGGGCCAGCGCATCATTACTCGTGTGGTTCCCAAAGCCTGTGTCATAGCCGGACCAGTCGCTGTTGAAGCGTACTCTCCACATACCCTCGCGTGGAAAACCTATGTGGTAGCTCTCGTAACTTTGGTTGCCCATGTTGACCACAATGAGGACACTGTCGCCGGGTCCGCCATGCTCCCACCGATGGAACGCAACAACTTTGTCGTTATTGTTGACGTGGTGAACGTGCACATGCTGGCTGCGAAGCCCTCGCGTGTTGTTGTACCAGTTGCGACGCAAGCGGATCAAATCGCAATACATTCGGAAGATGCCACGGTATGTCTGCTTTTTGGACCAGTCGATGGGGTCCTGGTCGTGGAACCAATCATCCTCCAGGAATTCCTGGCCCTGAAAGATCATGGGGATGCCCGGTGTCGTGAAAACCAGAGCCGCTCCCAGGGTCGATCGTTTCTTGGAGAGCCAGCTCCCGGCGTTGCCGGGCTGGATTTCCTCCGGAACGCGCGCCTGACCGTTGGCCACCTCATCATGGGACTCCGTGTAAATGATCCGCTGAAAAGCGTCCTCGGAATAGCGCTGGTAGATGGCATCCCGGACGGCGTACATATCGCGATCTTCATCGTTCGCGGCAATGATGGTCTTGCGAATGGGGTGCACGAAAGCCGCATTCCACTGTGCGTCGAAACCGGCGCCGCCTTCGGCCGTGTCTTTTGTGATCCACGCATTATTTCTTAAGTCTTCGGCGATATTTATCTTCCAGGGCTGATGCGCATTGATTTCGTTGTTGATCCACTGCATCAGGCTCCAGCCTTCGGGAAGATCGTGGTCGGGATCGTTATTATTGCCTTTCACATTGCGAATAAAAGCGGTTGCATCCCAGCGCAAGCCATCGACCCGGTAGTCCTCAAGCCACATGAGGGCGTTGTCGCGTATGAACTGCCGCACTTCATCCCGACCATAGTTCGGGCGTGTAT
>JAQYWF010000119.1 GCA_030145105.1 Desulfosarcina sp. | reverse complement strand
TGGCTCCGTCCTCCTCCTTGAACTCCACTTCAACATGGGTCAGCGGATCGGGTTCATTCATCAGTTCTCTGTACTGGTCGGGGCCCTTCCAGCTGAAGCAACAGATTCACGCCGATTCAAGAAACCAAGAGGTGTATCACCGGTCTATTTGAGGTAGGAGCCAACTGCCGCATTTCTCCAATAGCCCTGCCGATCTCGCAGACAGCCTTGAAGTAGCTCAACTGCCGCATACTATGCTGAAATTAAGTTATCTGGGAGATTCAGCCGTCTGAAACTTTTCGTGCGGTTTAACAAAACATGTTTTATTTTAGATGGTTATTGGAGTTTTGATGTAGGCAGGCGACTCTCTCGGTGATGGTGGACGCGTCCCCGCGGCGCATTTTTTTTGCACCCGATACGCTTTTATAGCGGTTCAGCACATTGGTTTTGTGATTTTCAAGTTTCATTTGAACCGCGATAGCACGCGCATTCCCCGCCGCTTGCGGCGGGGAATGTTCATTTCTGACTGAAAATTAATCAAGCACCAATAAAAATCAAACTATCAATGATTACCATTTAAGCGGTTCAATATTGTCATCCCATTCAATATATGTTCAAATGAAAACCGATGATCAACCGGTTGCCTAAGTCAATCGATGATTCTTTCCGATTGCCAGGCGCAGATTGCCGAAATGGTCCGCCAGCAGGATTTCATCCGCGTGGAAGTCCTCGCCACTCACTTTAATGTGACCACCCAGACGATTCGCCGAGATTTGAACCTGCTATGTGATCGGGGGATGGTCCGGCGCCTCCACGGTGGTGTACAGTGGATGAACCTTCCAGGAAATGTGGCCTATTCTTGGTGCCAGACACTAAGCAGTCATGCCAAGCCCGCCATTGCCTGGGAAGTGGCCCGTCATGCGTCCGACGGAGTGTCTCTGGCTTTCAGCATCGTTACCACGCCTGAAATCGTTTCCAAAGAGCTGATGGATCATCGCTGGAAAATTCCGACTCCCAGCTGCTCGTCTGCAAAGGAGAAAGGTCCCCATGAGCCGCATCGATATCCGTGAACTGGCCAAGCAATGGGGTCTGGTCGTTGCCGTTGACCAGGTTTCCTTTACGGTTGCCAAAGGCAGCCTGACGGTGCTGCTGGGTCCGTCCGGTTGTGGCAAGTCCACCATCCTGCGCCTGATTGCCGGCCTGGAAAATGTTTCCTCGGGATCCATCGCCATCGGTGGAAACGAAGTGACCCATATGGACCCGGCCAAGCGCGGGGTCTCGATGGTTTTTCAGTCCTATGCGCTGTTCCCCCATCTCAATGTTCGCGAAAATATCATTTTCGGACTGAAAGTGCGGGGAATTTCTCAGTCTGAGCGGCATTCCCGTCTCGATGAATCCGCACGCATGGTCGGCCTCGAAGAGCTGTTGAACCGCAAGCCTGCCCAGCTTTCTGGCGGACAGCGGCAACGGGTTGCACTGGCGCGTTCTATCGTGTCGCGACGGCGGGTCTGTCTCATGGATGAACCGCTGTCCAACCTGGATGCCAAGCTACGGGCAGAAATGCGTGACGAGATCCGCTCCCTGCAGCAGAAGCTGGGCCTGACCATGGTATATGTCACCCACGACCAGGTGGAGGCCATGACCATGGCCGACCAGGTGGTGCTGCTTAAAAAAGGACGGGTTGAACAGATCGGGCGTCCCCACGAGCTCTACGAGCGTCCCCAAACGACCTTTGCCGCCCAATTCATGGGGTCGCCGCCCATGAACCTGTTGAAACTCGATCTGATTGAAGAGCGATCCGCATTGGCCGTTGCCTGCGGCGGCACCCTGTCGCCAGATAGGCTTACCGACGGGTATATCGGGGTGCGGCCCGAACATGTCCAGGTGGGGTCAAGCGGCCTTCCGGTGCGCGTTTCTGCGACTGATTACCTGGGTGCGGAAACCGTTCTGCGATTGGCCCATGGCGGGCAGACCCTGTTTGGCAAAATCGATGGTCACCGCCGTTATAACCCCGGCGAACAGCTGCATGTCAGTTGGTCTGAAGAGGCGGTTCACCGATTTGGGGCCGACGGTATCCGAATCGAAGACCCCTATAGGGCTTCGTCCTGAATGCGTGGACCTGAAAAATGGCAACCCGGTCCGCCTTCCGGCGGACAACCAATCGAACCCGAACGAAAAGAGGAGGAGCATTATGTTCAAAGGAATCAAATGGCTATTTATTGGCGTGATGGCGACGGTGTTGTTGATGGCGACGGTTACGGCTGGTTCAGCCACGGAGCTGACCATGTATTACCCGGTGGCCGTTGGCGGCCCCTTGACGTCGGTCGTTGACGGCATCGTGGACGATTTTATGAAGAAAAACCCGGATATCACGGTTAAGGCCATTTATGCGGGCAATTACAATGATGCGCGCATCAAAGCACTGGCCGCCTTGAAGAGCGGTCAGCCGGCCCAGCTGTCGGTGATGTTCTCCATCGACATCTATGAGATGATCGAACAGGACGCCATTGTTGCCTTCGACGACGTGGTGGAGACAGCCGAAGAAAAGGCCTGGCTGGACTCGTTCTATCCGGCACTGATGGAAAACGGGCGTACCGCCGGAAAAACCTGGGGCATTCCGTTTCAGCGCAGCACAATCGTCATGTACTATAACAAAGACGCTTTCCGCGCCGCAGGGCTGGACCCGGACAAGCCGCCGGCAACCTGGGATGAACTGGTAGCCATGGGTAAAAAACTGACCAAACCCGACGGTTCCCAGTGGGGCGCCATGATTCCATCAACGGGATATCCGTACTGGATGTTCGGCGCCCTGACCATGCAGAATGGTCAGGTGCTGATGAATGAAAACGGTGACACCACCTATTTCGATCATCCGTCCGTGGTCGAGGCCCTGCAGTTCTGGAAGGATATGGGAGAGAAACACCGGATCATGCCCAAGGGAACCATTGAGTGGGGGACCCTGCGACAGAATTTTCTTGAGGGAAAAACCGCCATCATGTGGCACTCCACCGGCAACCTGACGGCAGTTAAAGAAAACGCCAAGTTCGACTTCGGCGTCGCTATGCTGCCGGCCAGCAAGCGCCGGGGCACCCCCACCGGCGGCGGTAATTTCTATATTTTCAAAAAGACCTCCTCTGCAGAGCGCAAGGCGGCCATGCGGCTGATAAAATTTATGACCAGCCCGGAAAACTCTGCAGAATGGTCCATGAAGACCGGCTACATGGGCGTCAGTCCGGCAGCTTACGAAACGCAGAAGCTGAAGGATTATGTCAAGGGATTTCCCTATGCCGCCGTGGCGCGGGATCAGCTTCAGTACGCTACCGCCGAGCTGTCCACGTACCAGACCGGCCGTGTGCGAAAGGGGCTGGATGATGCCATCCAGGCAACCCTTACCGGGTCAAAGACACCCGAGGCGGCACTGAAGGAAGCGCAGGCCCAGGCAGACCGGCTATTAAAGCAGTACCGCTAATTCGTCACCAACCGCAACCATATGCGAACAAACGCTACAAGAAATGTTCATGGCTGGCTCCTGCTGATGCCTGCCGCGATTCTGCTGATCGCCTTCACCCACTATCCGACCGTGGCGACGGTGATCGACAGTCTTTTTTCCAAGGCGACGGCGATTCGGCCGTCCCGCTTTGTGGGTGTGCTGAACTACCAGCGAATGCTGGACGACCCCATTTTCTGGAAAGTGCTGGCCAACAACGCCTGGTTTGCCCTGGGTACCATCCCCACCTCCATCGCCCTGGCCATCCTCATGGCGCTTTTTGTGAACCGTTCCATTCCGGGTCGATCGCTGGTGCGCATGGCCTACTTTACACCGACCGTCTTGCCGATGATCGCCGTGGCCAATATCTGGCTGTTCTTTTATACGCCGGATATCGGCCTGATCGATCAGATTGCATCGTGGTTCGGCTTTTCCGGGCACAACTGGCTGGGAGATCCGACCACGGTGCTGCCGGCCATCATGGTGATGACGGTTTGGAAAGAGGCCGGTTTTTTCATGATTTTCTATCTGGCGGCCATGCAGAACATCCCGCCGGAGCTCGAGGAAGCGTCCCAGCTGGAAGGGGCCACGCGATGGTATTACTTCCGCCGGGTGATGTTCCCCCTGCTCATGCCCACAACCCTTTTCGTCCTGGTCAATGCGGTGCTCAATTCGTTTAAACTGGTGGATCATTTGTTCGTGCTCACCAAGGGCGGGCCGGACAATGCCAGCAACCTGTTGCTTTATTATATTTTTGAAACCGCTTTTTCATATTTTGAAACCCATTTTGCCGCCGCGCTGACGGTGGTGCTGCTGATTCTGTTATCCGTTATGGCGCTGCTGCAGTTTTTTTTATTGGACAAACGGGTGCATTACCGATGAAACGGTCAAGATCCATTTCCGACGTGTTTCAATCCTCGTTGGAGACCGGCGCCGCATGGCTGCTGGCGGTGCTGTGGATTTCGCCCTTGGTATACGCCTTCTGGGCGGCCTTTCATCCCGGTGAATATGCGGTCAATTTTAATCTGCTGGCGCCGCTGACGCTGGACAACTTCCGTGAAGCGCTTTCCCAGGCGCCGTTCCCACGCTACGCCCTGAACACATTCATTCTGGTCAGCACGATTCTGGTTGCCCAACTGGTGCTGTGTACCCTGGCCGCCTATGCCTTTGCCCGGTATCAGTTCCGTGGCCATAAAATCGCCTTTGCCCTGGTGCTGGTCCAGCTGATGATCACCCCAGAAATTTTGATTGTCGAAAACTACAGCACGCTGGCACGGTTCAGCCTGGTGGACACGATTCTTGGCATCGGCCTGCCTTACATGGCCAGTGCCTTCGGCATTTTTCTCCTGCGGCAGGCCTTCAAATCAACCCCCAAGGAACTGGAAGAGGCCGCCCGGCTGGAAGGCTGCGGAACCATGGGTGTCCTGTGGCGGGTATATGTGCCCCTGGCCCGTCCCACCTATTTGGCCTACGCGTTGGTCTCCATCAGCCACCACTGGAACAATTTCCTCTGGCCTCTCATCGTGACCAATTCGGTGGAGACCCGTCCGCTGACCGTTGGCCTGGGCATCTTTGGCGCACCTGAATCCGGGGTGAACTGGTCCGTTATTTCCGCGGCCACCCTGCTCTCGGTGGCTCCGTTACTTGTCGCTTTTCTTCTGTTCCAGCGACAGTTTGTTCAGTCGTTCATGTATGCCGGTATCAAATAAGACGCTGGTCACGGCCTTTTCGATGTTGAGATACTGGCCGAGCCCACCGGTGATAATCATGTGGTCTCCCATGGAAAAATCCATGCCGGCCTCTCTCAGCAGGGTGGTGAAATCGGCATAGACGGCGCCCTTGCAGTGTGTCAGTTTTTTTGCACCGAAACATCGCCGGTAATCCGGCTCTGGCAGGCCAGCACATAGCCCTTGGCTTTTTCCGCTGCATGAGGCGACGTGGATCTCTGCGGCCGCCGCCTGCCTGTCATCGGCCTCCCAGCTCTCCTTGCGTTTGCCCATGAACCAGATGGGGCAGGCGGATCGGTGTTTACAATAGATCTTTGGGTCTCTGCACTCTAAACACGCCTCACACAGGTAGAGTTGATGCTTCATGCAGAGGTATGGGGTTTCACGATCCGGATGGTTGATACACGTTCCCATGTAGCAGATCTCCTTAATGGCGAAAAAATGACTTGCCGGTATCAGGTTCGCCGATCAATCGTTGCAGTGCCTTGGCGAGGGTTTCGTTATTTTGAAGCCCGATAAAGCGGTTCATCTCCATGCCATCCTTGTAAAGGATGATCGTGGGGATGCTCTGAATGCCCAACTTAAAGGCGATCTCCCGGTTTTCATCAATGTTCAACCTGGCCACGTTGGCTGCTCCGCGATAGCTTTTTTTGAGCGCATTAATGATGGGTTCCTGGGCACGGCATGGCTTGCACCAGGGCGCATTGAAATCCACCAGCGTGACGCCTTTAGAAATGGAAAGGTCAAAATTTTTTTCTAATGACCGATTTGCAGCCATTGCTATTCTCCTTGGAATCACAATTGATGACGGGCGGTGGCCATGGTGGTCGCCGCCCTGTTTGGTCTCATTGCGCGTTCAACCACCGAAATTGCCCCCGCCCAATCCCCGCAGGGCTTCTTCAGTGCTGACCCGAAACGAGGTCAGTGAGGCGTTAAAAGCTGCCCGCTCAGCCTGGATATCGTCCATGCCCGTTTCCGGCGTGCAGTTTTCGCGGACCTGATCGATCCGGTCGTCCATTTCCGCGATAAGGATGTGCGGGTCTTCGATGTTGGGCAGATTTTTGTCTTTGCTGTACATTGACTGTCTTGGACGGTTTTTCTTTGTGGACATGCGTTTTTTCCCGGGGCAGGCGAATCACCGTCACCGGTACATAGCTCAGACGGATCACATCGCTGGCCGTGCTGCCGATGACACGTTCCTCTATTTTTCCGTGGCCGTGGGTTCCCATGATGATCAGGTCGAAGTCGCCTTCCTGCGCGGTCGCTACAATTTGCTTGACCGGGTTGCCGACTTTGACCATGACGTTCTCCTGGTTCAGCGGGCAAGAGGGAATTTCTTTGGTTACACGTCGTGATGTCTCCCGGATGCGTTGATATATGGTATCTTTGGCTTTTTCGATGCCATTGATATGAAAGTCGGCCCAGGATTTTCTACCCATATGGTCGGCCAGGTCGATGCCGGCTTCTCTGGAGAGGGCCTCGAGAACGTCCGGGATGACATGCAGTAAGGTGACCGAGGCTCCGAAACTGTTTCCGATGCTGCAGGCGCAGCGGACTGCATGGCGGGCCGTATCGGAAAGATCGGTTGCATAAAGGATTTTCTGAATCGGCGGAACCATCGGCTCGTCGACTCTCGTCAGTCGGGTGGGAAGCTCGGTGACCGTGGCAAGCTTTTCAGGTGCGAGCCGATCGACTTGCGCCTTAGTTTGTTTTTGGGCATCGCCGAAGATTTTGCCGACTAAACGGACATACCAGGCAGCTGTGTGGATCTGGATCACATAGGCCAGGGCGATAAGCAGGGCGATGGTCAGGCCCTGTTTGCCGAAAGCGGTCATGGCGATGGCCAGGGCAATGGACAGATCGCGCATGACAACCCCGAAAACCATGGCGATGGCATCCTCGCGCTTAAAGAACAGCCTCCCGGCAAGGGAGAGCAACCCGTAGGTAACCAGATAAAACACCGCCAGGGGAATCAGGATGGTGAGAATATCTGACGGGTTGGCGATGATGTTTCTGGCTTTCAACGACATGGCCACGAAGGCGATCAGGATGACACCCAGGGCTGAAAAAGGCGGAAACTTGGGTTTGATGCGATCGTTCCAGGTCTGGCGGCCGACTTTTTTAATGACCAGGGTCTGAGTCAGCAGGCCGGCGAACAGCGGCACAAAGACAAACAGGGCGATCTGTTTGAACATGTGCAGCATATCCACATTGATGGTGGCACCCATGAAAACCTTGGTATAGATCGGCGCCGCCAGAGCCCCGAGCACCAGACCGAAAACGACCATCTTGATGGCGGCCTCCTTGTTGCCCTTGGCGAATCCGGTCCACGAAATGGTCATGCCCGACGTGGGCAGCACACCGATGAGAAACAACCCCACGGCCCACAACCCGTATTTTTCAGGTCCACCGGCGAAAAACAGGCGGCCGATATAAAAGGCCAGCAACGGCACGAGGATAAAATTGATGATTTGGGTGGTGAGTTGGAGTTTATAGTCCTGGCCTTTGAATATGGTTTTTACATTCAGGGTCACCATCATGGGGTAAACCATGATAAAGGTCACCGGGATGATTAACTGCTTGAGGGGGCTGGCATCAAAGAAATACCCGTAGATCAAGCCGATAGTCATGGATATGGGAATTGACCAGACCAGATTTTTCTGCAGAAACGATAGCACTTGCCACATGTTGATCTCCTTTGACCGTCAAACTAAACTACGGTTGTCGTTGAAGGCAGAACTGAAAGAGGATTAAATCAACATTCGTGCCATCTTGTTGACCCATCCCCGGAATAACACAATATCAATTATATCAAATTATTAAAAATTTTTTTGTTTGAAAAAGAAGGGTGGTGAGGGATAACAATGAGGAAAAAGCGTTACCATTGTTGCGGTTGGATAAAAAGGTAACGCAATGGTAACGCATAGGTGTTGCTTGAACCCTTACCGCCGCGATCGGCGGGGGAAGCAAGCGCTATCGCGGTTCAAATCATTTTTTTCAGCAATTGGTTGGCGGCGGTGAGCAGTGGATCCCATACAGGCCCAAAGGGCGGTGCATAGG
Organism: Desulfosarcina sp.; assembly: GCA_030145105.1. GTDB lineage: Bacteria > Desulfobacterota > Desulfobacteria > Desulfobacterales > Desulfosarcinaceae > Desulfosarcina. The sequence continues at coordinate 4,183 of JAQYWF010000119.1, read as the reverse complement.
CAAGATCGGTTTGCGAAAAGGAAGCCACTGACATTTTAGCATGCAGCGCAACCGCGGCGGCATTGATGCGGTGGGCGACCCCTTCGCGGCCGACCATCTGGGCGCCGAGAAGCTTTCCCGTCCGGCGGTCCCCAACCAAATTCACCCAAATCGATTCGGCCCCGGGGTGGGCGTGGGCACGGGATCGGCTCTTAATCGTGACGTCCACCGGCTCGAATCCGTAACGGTTTGATTCTTCAAAAGACAGTCCGGTGCGGGCCACTTCCAGGTTGAATACCTTGAATACGGCCGTGCCGGCAACGCCCTCCAGCGATGTCGCTTTGCCGCAGACATGGTCCGCCACGGCCCACCCGGCCCGGTTGGCACGCAGCGCCAGCGGAATCCAGGTCTTTTGTCCCGTGACCACGTGATAGGCGTCCGCACAATCACCCGCCGCATAAATCCTTTTATTTGAGGTCTGCAATTTATGGTTTACAGCGATTGCGTTGCCGACCCCCGTTTCGATTCCGGCATCGGCGGCCAGCTGGCTGTTCGGTTCGATGCCAACGGCGACCAGCACCATATCTGCTGGAAGGGTTCGGCCGTTGCAGTTAACGCCGAGACGGACGTCTGTTTTGTCGATCCCATTTATTTCACAGCCGAGGTGTAACCGGACCTGGTTGGCCTCCAACTCCCGTTTGGCTTCCGCGGCCAGTTCACGCGGCATCCAGGGCAAGAGATCGGGTCCGGGTTTGACCATGTCGACCTCGATGCCTCTCGCTCGAAGCGCTTCAGCCATTTCCAGCCCGATATATCCCATGCCGATGATGACTGCTTTTTTGACCGCGTTAACTTTTATATGGTCTTTAATTCGTCTGCCATCGGCAAGACTTTTCAGGGCCACCACACCGGGCAGATCGAATCCGGGCAGATCCGGAATGATCGCCCGCCCGCCCGTGGCGATTAACAAGCGGTCATAAAAAAACCGAAACGATTCGCCATTATCTATTGTCCCGGTAACAGAGCAATTTTTGACGTCGACGGCTTCAGCACAACAACCGGTAAACAGATCGAGACCCTGCTTGTTGCGAAACACGTCGGCAGTCCTGACCACGAGGTCGTCCATTGGCCGGTCCGCGTCAGCAATTTTGTAGGGCATGCCGCAGGCGCTGTAGGAGACATCTTCTGTTTTTTCCAAAACGATGACGTCCATCTCAGGCATGTGTCGTTTGGCCCGGCTGGCGGCACTCATGCCGGCGGCGTCTCCTCCGATGATCACGAATTTCATAGTTCACCCTTGGTCGTCACCAGAATTTCCGGCGGATGGACCAGGTTGCGTTTCACCGTACACATCTCCGCCGCACGAATCACAGCCTTGCGGTATTTGTCAGGGAATGCGGGTGGAAGATGGATTTCGATGGCTATTTTTTCCATCAGGTGGGATTTTTCGTTTCGCTCGAAACGCAACGTCATCGAGATATCGCCCGTAGGTATGTCTCGGCTCTCGCAAAAATAGACGATATACACTCCGGCGCAGGTACCGATGGCGGATAAAAAAAGATCGTAGGGTTCGGGGGCCGAGCCATTGCCGCCCTCGCTTTGCGGTTGATCCGTCTCGACGGTAAACCCCTTGTAGGTCGAGGTTACGCGTTTTCCGCCAGGAAAATTAATCTGCATCTCCATTGTCATCTCCCCATTAATTGTCATGTTCGCATGGAATTGTCGAGTTGAACCGGTATGACACCCGCCATGCACGCAATCTTAATCGAAATATCAGACGGGTACGCGACAGGTATACGTTAGCAGGTAACTCCAGGTCAAGGCAGTGGTTGGGAGATGACCCTGCACGGATACAGCAAAACAGGGAGAAAGCCGCGCTGCTGCAATTTTTCGTCAATCACAATCCGGGTGGAGCTCTCCATAGGGAATTTTTTCTCCTGGACGCCATGTTGAGAAGTCTTTCGTTGTGACTGTGTCACCACGTTGGGCGATTGCGTTGAGCCATACAATTCTTGTGTCACACTCCCATACTTTTTTACCTAACCGTGCCATTCTTATCTCCAAGACACGTTCAGCGGTTTGCCGGGTTTTGTGCACGGAAAGCACCTTTTTGAAAGGCTTGTCCAATTCATGGGTGTCAAAAATCAATGCAAACATAGGCCACCTCCTTGGGTTAGGAGTTATTCATCCATATAGATTCAGATAAGCATTTATGGTGCCAATCATCTTTGTGGAGGGTTGCTCCAGTGAATTGGCCATTTTCAACCATTGCCTTTTGTCTTGACCGAGGCAGTGGATTGTTGTTTATGAAAAAATAACGGTTGGTAACGTTATGGTAACGCAATGGCCGGTTCATGAAATGCGGTGATCGGTATAGGAGATAACGATGAATGACAAGATTCATGAGATCTGGAATGTGCGGTTCATCAACCGGATCATCGATTCGATGGCCGACGGGGTGTTCACCATGGATGCAACCGGTCGAATTTCTTCATGGAACCCCTCCATGGAGCGGATCAGCGGATATACCGCCAAGGAGGCCCTGGGGAAAACCTGCCAGTTGCTCGAGTGCAGCCGCTGTTTTGGCAAGAAATGCCCGGCCAGCATTGAAAAATGCCGAATTGTGGAAAAAGGGCAGTCGGAAGCCAAAGAGTGCCATCTGAGGCATAAGGACGGCCATGATGTGTCGGTGATCAAAAATGCCAGCGTCGTTAAAAATGATGACGGCGTGGTCATCGGCATCGTCGAGACGGTCACCGACATGACCGAACTGATGCGGGCGCGCAAAAAGGCTGAAGAGGCCGTTTTCCGGCTGGGAGAGATCCACCGCATGGACAACATCATCGGCAAAAGCCGGGCCATGCAAAAGGTTTTCGAGGCGATCCGCGCGGCTGCCGCCAGTGAGGCGACCATCCTGATTCAAGGGGATAGCGGTACCGGCAAAGAACTGGTTGCCGGTGCGATCCATTTCAACAGCGACCGCCGGGAAGGCCCCCTGGTGGCGGTCAACTGCAGTGCCCTGTCCGAAAATCTGCTGGAAAGCGAACTGTTCGGCCACGTCAAGGGCTCTTTTACCGGCGCCAACCGGGATCGCATGGGACGCTTTGAAGAGGCCTCCGGCGGGACGATTTTTCTGGATGAAATCGGTGAACTGAGCCCGTATATTCAGGTAAAGCTCCTGCGGGTGCTGCAGGAAAGAGAGGTTGAGCGGGTGGGCGATTCGCGGAGACATAAGATCGACATCCGGATTGTTACGGCCACACACAAGGATTTATATGCCCGGGTGCGGGAAGGACTCTTCAGGGAGGATTTGTACTACCGGTTGAAAGTATTCCCCATCCACCTGCCTCCATTGCGCGAGCGCAGGGAGGATATCCCGATTCTCGCCGACCATTTCATTAAACGCATGAACAAAAAAACAGGCAAGCCGATCACGGGCCTTTCAACGACGGCCATGCGTGTATTCATGGATCATCCATGGCCGGGGAACGTCCGGGAACTGGAAAATGCCATCGAACATGCCTTTGTGTTATGCCATCGAAAAGAGATCGATGCTTTGGATCTTCCTGCTGAAATCCGGCATCCGGAAGCCTGCTACGATGTCCCTTACGTAAAGACCCGGCCGCGCAAGAAACTAACCCAAGGGGCATTGACAGCGCTTCTGGAGGAGTGCGACTGGAACAAGGCAGAAGTGGGACGGCGCGTTGGCCTGAGTCGGACGGCCATATGGAAGTATATGAAAAAGTGGGATATCCCTCTTCAGCCAGAAGAATAGCTTTGGGTTTTCGCCTGGCACCCACCTGGGGGGACATCGTTACCAAAATCCCCGGCAACCTGATGCCAGCTTTTATCACGCCGCTATTTCGCGTCAAAGACAAGCCCACTGCCCTTGATGCTAAATTGATTGCGTCCCCGCATACTTTGGAATAATACCGCCGACCAGGGGTTTATACACGCGGTATTCGGTCGCTTCACCTATGATAGTGTCGATTTCGTTTTGGATCGTGGTCCGTTCGTCGCTGTGAAGCCAGGTTTTCCAGTCTTCGAGGGATCGCCATGTACTTCTAACCAGATATTCGTCATCACCGGTAGGGTCGATACATTTTAGCGTTTCACCTGAGATATAGCCTGGTTGGGCCAGGGCGAGGGAGCGTAAACGGACGACCAATGGGGCTAGTACAGCTTCTTTCTCCTTGATAAACCG
>JAQYWF010000383.1 GCA_030145105.1 Desulfosarcina sp. | reverse complement strand
GGCGTCCTATGTGATTTTGAAGCAACTCCAAAAACGACTGCAGGCCGGACATACCTTGAAGGTCATCATGTGACGGATTCGTCAAAAAACCGAAGTCGGGTTACGCTTCATCCCTCGTCACTGCGGAGTACCGTATGTACGCCTCCTTCCTCGGGATTTGCATGCCTTGATCTCGGCGTTTTTACGAATCCGTCGGAAATGTGACTTTTTACGAGGGCATCATCAAGTAGCATCCGGTTCTTTCAGAAAAATGACGGTTTGTCTGGTGGAGCGTCAGCACGGACTAAGGGGAGGATAATTGACAAACGGTTGGGTTCCATATAGGCTAAAAGCAAACGTTCGCCTTGTTGAACCATTTCCGGCCCCGCCCATCGATACTGTCACTTTGCCTCCCGCGAAACAGGGCTGCATCTCCCGGGCCGCCGTGAAAATGGCAACGGACAACACGCTTGCGATTCGCACACGCTATACGCTCTGATCATGTGGCACGGCGGTAACGACTTCGATGCATGGGATCGGTGGAGATGCGAATGTAATGCGTCTATGATGCGGCAAACAAGGACGCCGGAATTCAGCGGAGACACATCACGCTTGCAAGAAAGACGCAGGTCGGCCAAAGACGCTGCGTTGTTTTTGCTTCGCAACAGCGCGTTAGCAAGGTCAATTGGCGAACATGGCCGGTGGTGGAGATTTCTGGAGAAAGAAAAATGAGACAGAAATACCGCATTTGTCAGTCGCAAAAGAAAAACACGCTCAACATCAAAGAATTTGCCGTGCTTGATAAAGACACCAAAAATGTGGACTCATCCATGCTTCGCGAGGACCATTTTGATCTGATATGCGATCAGGACTATGATGGAAAGACCATCGCCAGGGCTGTCGCCGCAGGCTGTGATGAACTGGTGGAAACATTGAGAACGCCTAACCTTTATCCCATCGCGCCTTACGCCGAAAAAATTGCCGAGTCGGTGATCGACCTGTCCAGGGGGGAGAAAGACCGCTGCGTTGAGCTTTTCTTTGACGACAATGAATTGTTTGTTTCCGAGATTCCCATACACCGATGAATCGATGGTATGGAGGTCAACTTGGCCTCACGTAATTTCACCACAAGGAGAACTGCATGACAGAAGAGATAAAATTTGAAATCGGCGAAAAATATGAAAATATGAAAGGGGCCTATGAGGTGCTCGCCATACGAAGGGATTCCATGGATATCCGATGGGAAGATGGCGAGGAAATATCGACATCCATCGAGCTGCAGAAGCGCATTATCGAACGGATGCAATTCGAAAAGGAACTGGCAATAACCCAGGCTGCCCAGAAACTCAAAAAAGCCAAGGCATCGGCCTCCAAAGGGGGAAAGCATTTTACCGGCCTTGAGAATACCGATTTCAGCAATACGGTGTCCAAAACAACCTGGCGCGGTCGCGGGCAACTCGGTGGCGCGGTTGCCCTGCGGTTGAAAAACAAACAGTTCAAATTCAACTCATGGGCCGTACTTCGAAAACCCGAAGTTGCCTGGATAGATATCGTTCGTCAGAAACAGGCCGATCTAAAGCTTCAGGCAAAATTCTATGCCCGGGTGGAAGCGGAGAGCCTTTTTTTTGGTGTTCATGTGCCCGCACCCGATCTGGCGGGAACCGAAAAGAGCGACTGGCATGCATTGATGGCGTGGTTAGAAAAGCCGGAAAACGATTCCTGGCTCAACAAACAGTGCATATCGCACAACTTCTATCTGTGTGATCTGAGCAAGCAGGGATTCAGCGGGAAATTGGAAGCCAAAAAAAATAAATGGGTGAATTGTATCCCGGATAAAAAGGATGCGCCTGTTAAATCCTTGAGTGCCTTTTTAACAGCCGCCGGTAAGTCTGGCACCATCGATTTGCGCATCGAAAAGCAGATGGGCAAGGACGCTGCCATTGACAAAAAGCAAACTATCGCCAGCGATATGGCGACCCTTTTTGAAACCCTCATGCCGGTTTATGCCGGCGCGGCTGAGCGCAACGCCTGACAGCGCAACGAAATCAGGGCGGTAAGAAAACGCTTTCATCGGCCGCCACCAATGCCGGGATGGACATCACGTGGGCAATGGCGATACGCAGGCGCTGACCGTCTGAGAACATGTGCAGATCGCACGCGTATCATGGCTAACCCAACGTTTGTCATGATCGGTAGGTCACGCTCCTGCCTTTGGGCCGCGTTCATGACAGTGTTTATTTTCAGCGGTTCTTCCAGTAAGGCCCCCACTTTTTTTCGAGGATTGAGCGAACCATAAGGGTCTTGAAAAACGATCTGGACGTGCCGCCTCAATTCCCGTCGAATGGCCTTCTCCTTGGCGTTTCCATCCATCCCGCTGATCTCGAATTGTCCGGCCGTCGATCCCTCGATCGTTTGCCCGCGGGCTGATCGATTCAATTGCCCGGCCAACAACCCATCTCCTGGCTGAGGAAGTCGAAGGTTGCCCAATAGACAAGGAGGAGGCATTCATTTTTTCAGCTGATATATACAACCACAGGCGCCTGTGCCTAAAGACGGATGTCCGTTCCGGATTGATCCTGTTTTTGGGAAATAGACAAAGTCCGATCAATGCTCCGGACAACTGCTATTTTTTCCGCCAGGACAGTTCATTTTTGTATTTCTGGGGCATCGACCTGCCGAACCTGGCCGCTGTTATCGATGTGGAAGCGGATACAGAAACGGTGTTCGGCGACGATCTGTCCCTGGATGACCTTATCTGGAGCGGCCCGCAACCCTCCTTACCGGAGCGATGCCGGGGCATCGGCGTTGACCGGTGTGCATCTTCAAGTCAATTGATTACGGTTGTCACCGCGGCGATCAAGGGACAACGGCCGGTTCATTTTCTGCCGCCATACCGCACGGATCATACGATGCAAGTCGCCGAACTGTGTTCCATGGATCCTTCGGCCGTTGCCGTCAATACATCCACCACGTTCATCCGCTCAGTGATTCGCCAGCGTTCGGTGAAAAGCGAAGCGGAACTGGCTCAAATCGAGGCGGCATTGGTGATCAATGCCGCCATGCAGACCACCGCCATGCGCATGGCCACGCCGGGACGATACGAGCGTGAGGTGGTGGGCACAATAGAAGGCCTTGCTTACGGGCGGTCAGGCAGAAAACCACCGTTCAGTACCATTTTTTCAATCCACGGCCAGACGCTGCACAACCATTTTCATGAAAATCTGATGCCGGCTGGCCGCCTGGCGATCTGCGATTGCGGCGCGGAATCGCCAATGGGCTACGCCAGCGACACGACCCGCACCATTCCGGTGGGCGGGCGGTTTACCAGCCGTCAAAAGGAGATTTACGAGGTCGTGTTGGCTATGCAGGCCGATGCCCTGGCTGCCATGAAGCCCGGCATCCCGTTTAAAGATGTTCACCAGATTGCCGCCCAACGGCTCTCATCGGACTTCAAGGACCTCGGGTTGATGCACGGGAATGTGGACCGAGCAGTCCAAACCGGGGCCTATGCCCTTTTCTTTCCCCATGGTCTGGGGCATATGCTGGGCCTGGATGTGCACGACATGGAGTGCCTCGGAGAAGACGAGGTGGGGTACACGGACGATATCCGACGGGATAGCCGCTTCGGCGTCAACCGGCTTCGGTTGGCCAAGCCCCTGGCGCCGGATTTTGTGGTGACCGTGGAACCGGGAATTTACTTCATTCCCCAGTTGATCGAACAATGGCGAGGCGAAAACCGTTTTTGCGATATGATCGATTACGGCAAGCTGGAATCGTATCTGGATTTTGGCGGGGTTCGCATCGAAGATGATGTGCGGGTCACTTCTACCGGCGCAGCGGTTCTGGGACCCGTCATTCCAAAAACGGTGGCGGCCGTTGAATCCAGCTGCAGGGGTTGAGATTATAAGATAATATACGAAAACGGAGACGAAAGGGGCGCCTCTTTTTTTCCGGAGCGCTCCTTTGTCTCAGTCGAGCTTTTCCGCTGGCGAATCACGTCGATTGAAATGACTTTAGCCATGATCCAGATTGACGGCCTGCCCGATGCGCCGTTATCAACCTTGATAAACTCGTAAAAAGTCGCATTTCCGACGGATTCGTAAAAACGCCGAGATCAAGGCTTGCGGGCCGCGAAAGCGAGCTTTGGCGAGCGAATGGCAAATAGATCAAGATCATTTCGGCGAACATTTATGTTCCATCCTGAGGAATGAGGTGTGCTGACGGTACGCCGAAGTGACGAGGGATGAAGCGTAACGCAGATATCGGCGTTTTTACGAATCCCTCAACCTTTAGTCCTCGGACCTCACTTTCTTACTTCAGCGCTCAGCCTTCAACCTAATCATCCGGGTACATTGCGTTGATCGTTTTCTCGTATTGATCGAATGCCACATTCTTTTTGAGTTTCATCGTTGGCGTCAACAGGCCGTTTTCGATGGTGAACTCCGGTACGATGGTGATCTTCTTGATCGTTTCGAAACTGGCGAATTCCTTGTTTTTCTCGGCCACTTCCTTTTCGATCATCACTTGCACCTTGTCGTTGGTCATCAATTCTTCCAGTGAGTTGAAAGTGATGCCCTGGGTCTGCGCCCATTCCGGCACATTGTCAGGATCGATGGTGACGAGCGCGCTGAGGAATTTCCGCTTGTCACCGATGATGCATATCTGGTTGATGTACTTGGACGTGGCGATGACCCCTTCTATGGCGGACGGTGCAATGTTTTTACCGCCGGCAGTGATGATGAGATCCTTTTTCCG
>JAQYWF010000158.1 GCA_030145105.1 Desulfosarcina sp. | reverse complement strand
TTGTGGAGCGGGGGCTGCTGACCCGCGTTGCCAGTGACCAGGATCGGCGCAAGGTGGTGATCCGGGTTTCTCCCGAGGCGCTGGAGGACATCACCCGGGTGGAGGGGATGATCCTGGAGTCTTTTGTGGAACTGGTCGAGGCAGTAGGGCCGGAAACCACCCAAAAATGGTGTGAGGTCCTTCAACAAATCAAGCAGGTCCTGGAAAAAAAAGCACTTTCAGCCTAATTCAAGGGAATCAAAATGAATAGCAAGGAAGAAAACCGGCCAAAAAAACACGTGATGATCCGCATTGGCATCTGTGTGCTGATCCTTGTATCGGGCTGGGTGGGAATGAACGGACTGGCCAGCCTAAAGGAGCCTCCTGCCGAGGCGAAAACCGAGGAGCGGCCCATCAAGGTAAAAACCACAACTGCCCAGCCACGGGACTACCCGGTAATCATCTCCGGCTACGGTGAAGCCAGAGCGCTGACCGTGGTGACCGTTGCACCTGAAGTCTCCGGCCGGGTGGTCTACACGTACCCTAACCTCAAAGCTGGGCATATCATTCCCTCTGGCGAGATCTTGTTCCGCGTCGACCCGTCCGATTATGAGGCCGGCCTCCTCGAGGCCAGGGCCGGCGTGACCCAGTTGCAGGCCACCGTAGCGCGTTTGAAAAAGCAGTCTGCCATCGACAGCAAGCGGTTAAAGACCCTTGAAAGAAGCACCCAACTGGCCAAATCTGAATTCGAGCGGATCAAGCGGTTGTTCGAGGCAGACCGTGTGGGGACCCGATCCGGGATCGATCAGGCCGAGCGCGCCTACAACAGCGCCTTGGATCAGGCGGATCAGATATCCCAAGCCGTGAGTCTCTATCCGTTGCAGATCCGGGAGGCCGAGAGCAGTCTGGCATCGACCCAGGCGCGTCTCTCGGTGGCTGAAACCAACTTGTCCCGCTGTACGATCACCTCGCCCTTTAATGCCCGAATCCAATCCGTAACGGTGGAGACCGGCCAGTTTGTCTCCCCCGGACAGAATGTCCTGACCCTGGTCGACGATAGCGTCCTGGAAATTCAAGTTTCGCTTGACAGCCGCGATGTCCGTCACTGGCTGCAGTTTGAACCGGCCAGCGACCGACAGCCAACAGCATGGTTCGGGAGCCTTACGGCTGTCGAATGCAACATCCGCTGGACCGAAGATAAAACCGGAATGGGGTGGACCGGCATGTTGAACCGGGTGGTGACGTTCGACCAGCAGACACGGACCCTCACTGTGGCCGTGCGGGTCAGCGCCCAATCGGCCATGGGCAGCGGCTACCGTTCGCTGCCGCTGGTGGAAGGGATGTTCTGTACGGTCGACATACCCGGCCGGACCATGCGCACCGTATACCGATTGCCCCGCCAGGCGGTAAATTTTGAAAATAAAGCCTATCTGGTCAATGCCGACAACCGGCTCAAAACGGTGGCCGTGCGTGTGGAACGCATCGAAGGCGAGTATGTATATGTCAGCAAGGGGCTTAACCCGGGTGACACAGTGATTCTCACTCGGCTCATCGACCCTCTTGAAAACGCACTGCTTGAATTTGTCGATGCCACGGCCAACGGGGAGCCCGCATCATGAAACGGGTACTTGCCGCATTTGCCAGCAACACCGTGTTCGCCAACATCATCCTGGTAATGATTTTTATCGCCGGCTACATCGCTACGACCAACATGATCCGTGAAACCTTTCCGGAGTTCTCCCTGGACATGATCACCATATCGGTGCCCTATCCTGGTGCCGATCCGGAAGAGGTGGAAGAGGGGATCAGCCGCAAGATCGAAGAGGTCATCGAAGGACTCGAAGGCATCAAACAGTACACCACCCAGTCGTCCGAAGGGATGGGTTCGGCCAACATTGAAGTCCGCGAAGACTACGATGTAGACGAGGTGCTTGACCGGGTTCGTACCAAGGTCAACGCCATCTCCACCTTCCCGGTTGATGCGGAAAGGCCGGTAATCAGCGAGCTGCTGCTTAAGGATGTGGTGACGCTGCTCTACCTGTCCGGCGATATGTCCGAACGGCGGATCAAGGAGTGGTCCGAGCAGGTCAAGGACGAAATACAGCAGCTGCCCAATATATCGCAGGTGGAAACCTTCGGTGCACGCGATTATGAAATCGCCATCGAAGTCTCCGAGGAGCGGCTGCGCCAATACGGCCTTGCCTTTTCCGACGTGACCGATGCCGTCCGCCGCAGCAGCCTCAACCTGGCCGGCGGCACCATCCGGACCCGCGAAGAGGAAATCCGGGTGCGCACCATGGGGCGCAAATATACGGGTGAGGAGTTGGCCTCGATCGTGGTGATGGCACGTCCGCAGGGGGATGTGGTCACCTTAGGCCGGTTGGCCCATATCGACGACGGCTTTACCGAAGACCCCATTGCCGCCACCATCAACGGTGAACCGGCCGTTTTGCTGATTGTTTACAAAACGCCCGAAGAAGATGCCCTGGTGATCTCGAAAACCATCCACCGGTACATCGAAGAAAAGCAGCAGCAGATACCTAAGGGTGCCAATATTGAAATTCTTTACGACAACACCGACATGCTCAAGGCGCGGATCGACCTGTTGATGAGAAACGGCATCATCGGCCTGAGCATTGTCTTTTTGCTGCTGTGGTGTTTTCTCAATGCACGGCTCTCATTCTGGGCCGGCATGGGCATCCCCATTTCCATTGCCGGTGCACTGGTCATCCTCTGGGCCATGGGTGGTACCATCAACATGATCTCTCTGTTCGGCCTGATCATGGTGCTAGGCATCGTGGTGGATGACGCCATTGTGGTGGGTGAGGCCATCTACGTCCACCGCATGCAGGGCAAGACCGCCCTGAAAGCAGCTGTAGACGGGGTCTCGGAAGTGGGTCTGCCAGTGATTGCTGCCATTCTCACCACCATCGTGGCATTCACGCCCTTGTTTTACGTCGGCGGCATCATGGGAAAATTCATCTCTATCCTGCCCGCCGTGGTGATCGCTTGCCTGGTGATTTCGTTGGTCGAGTGCCTCTTTCTGCTTCCGGCCCATTTGAGCCACCTGCCGCCTCCCAACCGGCCCGACGATCAGGAGAACAAACTGGTCCGGCGACTATCCCGCGTCCAACTGACCACCTCCCACTGGATGGAGCTGTTTGTGGCCCGCGTGTACATGCCCTTTCTCAGCAAGGCACTGCACTGGCGATACATATCCCTGGCCACGGCCATCACCGTGCTCATGCTGACCGTTGGCCTGGTGCGCAGCGGTATCATCAAGTTCGAGGTTTTTCCCAAGCTGGACGGATTCGTGATGACCGCCACGACGGAATTTCCCAGCGGCACCCCGCCTGAGGTCACCCGGCGTGCCATTGAAGCGATCGAGGCATCCCTGACGCGGCTTGAGAAAACCGTTCAGACGCGGTCCGGCGAGCCATTGGTTCGGGATCGACTGACCCTGGTGGGCCAGACCCTGAGCGACATGCCCCAGATGGGACCGCATTATGGTTCTGTCCAGGCAATTCTTCTGGATTCCGATGCCCGGGGCATCCATGCCGAAGAGCTGATGGTGCTCTGGGAAAAGGAGATCGGTAACCTGCCCGGCATCAAATCGCTCACTTTTGCCGGCATGGAGGCCGGCCCGCCCGGTGATCCCATCGAGGTCTGGCTCCAGGGCCATGACATGGACGATATTCTGCTGGCCGCCGACGAGTTGATGCAGCGGCTGAGAAAATTCGACGGTGTGTACCAGATCCGCACCGACTTCTCTCCCGGCAAAAACGAGATGCGCCTGAGCCTCAAGCCGGAAGCCCGGGCGCTGGGACTCACCGTGGAGGATCTGGCCCGCCAGATTTACGCCGGTTATTATGGAGACGAAGCGCTCCGGCTTCAACGGGGCCGGGATGACATCCGGGTAAAGGTGCGCTACACCGCCGGGGAACGCAGCCGGTTGTCCGACCTGGACCAGGTTCGCATTCGCACTGCCGCTGGGTTTGAGGTGCCGCTCATGTCCGTCGCCGATGTCACCTTTGCCCCTGGATTCTCCACCATTACCCGCACCGACGGCATGCGTCGGGTGGCCGTGAGTGCCGGTGTGGACACCAATAAAGCCAATGCCAACGAAATTTTTACGGAGCTGTCGACCAACTATTTCCCCGAGCTGAAGAAACGCCACCCCGGAATGTTCGTGGCCCTTCAGGGAGAGCAGAAGAAGATGCGCGAATCATTCGGCAGCCTCTTCATTGGATTTCCGCTGGCGGTACTGGGCATCTTTATTGTCATCGCCACCATGTTCCGTTCCTATGTGCAGCCTTTCGTGATCATGTTTACCGTACCTTTCGGCATTATCGGTGCCGTGTTCGGCCACCTACTGATGGGCTACGATCTGTCCATCATGAGCATCTTCGGCATGGTGGCACTAACCGGGGTGGTGGTCAACGACGCGATTGTGCTCATCGAGCGTATCAATGAGAATTTCGCCGGCGGGATGCCGTTTTTTGAAGCAATCCTTCAAGGAGGAACTCGGCGCTTCAGGGCCATTTTCCTGACCACATTGAGTACGGTGGGCGGCTTGGCACCGTTGATTCTGGAGACCGATTTTCAAGCCAAGTTTCTTATTCCCATGGCGCTGTCAATCGCCGCCGGCGTGGCGTTTGCCACCATCCTTACGCTGGTGCTGATACCCAGCCTGCTGGCCATCCTGAATGACCTGCGGCTGTTGGTGCACCGGATTAAGCACGGCCGGTGGCCCCGGCGCCTTGAGGTGGAGCCGGCCAGAAACCGGCATGAGGACCCACTGGCCGACGATTATGGGCAAGCGCATACACCGTCAGTGGATGTTTGCAACTAGTACTCATAAACCAATCAGGAAAGCGTGGAGAAAATGAAAAAAGGGACCAGATACTTGATCATCCCAATCCTATTCTGGATAATCGCCTTACCGCCGGCCGGACGTGCGCAGGGAATCAATGCCGGAGGGGCTGTCACAACAAGCGATCTCGGCAATTCGGTAACGGTAGATTGGGCCGGCCTGTCAACCTTGAACCTTGAGACCGCCGTTGAAATTGCCCTGTCCGGCAACCCCGGTCTCGAAGCTGCCGCGGCCCGCGTTCGGCAAGCCAAGGCCCAGGTCGATCAGGCGCGATCCACCTATTGGCCCCGGCTGGACGCCAACGCGTCGGGATCCCGGATCGAACTTTCCAACAACACCTACCAGCAGAATCTTGCCGCCGCCCGGCTCCTGAATCCGGCCACCACCCTTGATGACCCCCAGGAATATTACACTGCCGACCTGACCGCATCCTGGACGATCTTCGACGGTTTCGAACGCCAATTCTCCAACGCCGCGGCCCGCTATGGTGAACAGTCCAGCGCAGAAGCCTTGAACGACGCCCGCCGGCTGCTGATTTCCGCCGTGGCATTCGCCTATTTTTCCGCCCAACTGGCCAAAGAGAACATTGCTATCGCCGAGGCCGACGAGGAGTTCAACCAGGGGCAGTTGGCTGATGCCGAAGCCCGCCAGCGGGTGGGCACCGGCGCATTGAGCGACGTGCTCAACTTCCAGGTGCGGAAAAACCAAGCCAAGACGACACGTATCAACGAGGAATACCGCTACGAAATCGCCTTTTACGGACTGGCCGCCCTGCTGGGGCTCCCCGAATCCCGGCTGCCCGCCCACGTGCAACTGGACCGCCTCGCAGCCGAGACAGCTGCAGAGCTGTCCAGCCCGCCGGTGGAGAATCTGATCGCCGATGCCATGGATCGTCGCCCGGACATCCAACAGGCTCAGTGGCGCATCAAACAAACCGAGGCCCAGGTCAAAGTCGCCCAGGCCGACTACTATCCCACCGTTGTCGTGGCCGGCAGTCTGGACGGCGAGCGCGTCGATGATCCGGGGTTCGGACAGGATGATTTCGGCAATAGCATCCAAGTGGGCCTGTCCTACAATTTGTTTGCCGGCGGTTTCACCCGTGCCAGGGTGCGGGAGGCTCGACAACGACAGATTGAGCTGGAAAAATTGCTGGAAGAGCTTGTCCTGTCGGCCACTTCGGACATCCGCAGTTCCGCGGCGCTGGTGGCCACGGCCCAAAGCCAGGTGGCCCTCCAGCGGGAAAATGTGGATTTGGTGCAGCGCACGCGGGATTTGGTGGAAAAGGAGTACAACGCCGGCCAGGGGTCTCTGGTTCGCCTCAACGAGGCCCAGAAGGATTTGACCACGGCCCAGAGCAATCTGGCCCTGGCCCTGGTCGCTCTGCGCCAGGCCTGGGTGGAGCTTGAAACCCGCACGGGCAATATTCTGGCCACTTACGTCGCTTCCGAAACACCCTAATAGCTGTGTCCACACTTGCCTCGGGATCCCATCGGTGGTAGACCGGTCCACCCGTCGCAGAATGGGTTGTCGCACTGGGAGTCGCCGCCGGTATGAACCACGTCAAAAAAAACCCCATGTATCTCTATTTGGTGGTGCTCACCATCGCTTCGACGGTGGGCCTTCAAGCCTGGACGACCCTGTTCAACAATTTTGCCGTAGAAGTGGCCCGGCTGGACGGCGACAGTATCGGAATGATCCAGTCGATCCGTGAAATCCCCGGGTTTCTGGCCTTGCTGGTCATTTTTGTCATCCGGTTCATCCCGGAACACCGGCTTTCCGCCCTGTCCATCCTACTGCTGGGATTAGGCATTGCCGCCACCGGGTATTTTCCTTCTTTTGCTGGATTGGCCCTGACCACCCTGGTGATGAGCTTCGGGTTTCACTATTACGAAACCACCAACATGTCCCTCACCCTTCAGTATTTTGACAAGCACACCTCACCATGGGTGTTCGGCAAGCTGCGCAGCATCTCCGCCGCATCGAGTATCGTCGTGGGGGTATTCATCTTTTTCATGGCGGCCGCGTTGGACTTCACGCGCATGTATCTGATCATCGGGGGGCTCATCATGGCAACGGGCCTGTGGGGTTTCACCCGCAGGCCGACCAGCATTGACATCGTTCCCCAGCGCAAACGGATGATCTTTCGCAAGCGCTACAGCCTATATTATTTTCTTACCTTCATGGCCGGTGCCAGGCGTCAGATCTTCATCGCCTTTTCAGTGCTGCTGCTGGTCCAAAAATTCGGGTATTCGGTCCAAGCGGTGACCTTCCTGTTTGTGCTAAATAATGCCATCAACTATTTTCTCAGCCCCACCATCGGCCGGGCCATTATCCGTTTTGGCGAACGCAAGGTGCTCTCCCTCGAATACGCCAGCCTGATCGCCGTATTCCTTGCATACGCCTTCACCGATTCAAAATGGGTGGCCGGTGGACTGTATATTCTCGACCATATCTTTTTTAACTTCGGCATGGCCATAAACACCTTTTTCCAGAAAGTGGGCGATCCAGGCGATGTGGCGCCGACCATGGCCGTTGGGTTCACCATCAATCACATTGCCGCCGTTTTTCTGCCGGCCATCGGCGGCTATTTCTGGATTGTCGACTATCGCATCCCTTTCATCGCCGGCGCCGTCATGGCGCTGATATCCCTGACCGCCGTCCAGCAGATCCGCACATCACCAAAGTCAACGGCATCAACCGATTCGCTATAGAAACCCCTGGGTACAGGCAATACAGTGGATGATGTCGTCTTCCTGGCTCCGGCTACACCTGTTAAAAACCGTAGATCCTCGCCCGCCCTTCTGCTTGCTGTTTAGCCTTGACAATGTGTCGGCAAATGGATAAAAATGTATTTTACCTAACGACCGGTCGGTAAACTTTGCTGATTTTCTTTCGACCCTGCTGTTTGACCGCCGGTCATTGCCCGTTACACCCGGAGACGCAGCCTTTATGGCCGACATGAAAACGACCATAAAATCCGTAAGCATCGATCTCTTTTTCAAAAAAGGATATTTTGCCACCAGTATCAGCGACATCGCCGGGGGCAGCGGCATTCAAAAGGCCAGCATCTATTATCACTACGCCAGCAAAGAGGATCTGCTGTTTCATATCTTAACGTCCACCATGGACGATCTGACGAGCGCCTTGAAGCAGGGGCTGGCGGCTGCGCAGGGAATTGAACAGCGGATGCGGGCGGCGGTGCGCAGCCATGTGTGCTTTCATCTGGAACGACAGAAGGAAAACTTCATTGCCAACGCAGAACTGCGGGGGCTGACCGCCGATCACTATCGCTCCATCGTCAATAAACGGGACGAATACGAATCGATTTTTCAGGATCTCATTCGCCAGGGTACGGATGAAGGGGTGTTTGCCGATGTGGACGTCAAGATCCTTTCCTATGCGATTTTGACCCTGTGTACGGCCGGCGCTACCTGGTACAATCCCAACGGGCGTTTAACGGTGGATGAGATCGCCGACATCTATGAAAATTTTATTATCAGCGGATTAAAGCAGGGTCGCTTCGAACGCCCTGCCGGCCGCTGAAAAGGACATCTTCACCGGTACCGAAAATAGGCCAATGCCACATCGACACGGTGTGGTAAAGCAGCCCCCGCTGATGCGGGAAGGAGGTCGTCGTGGATTTTGATTTGACCAGAGAACAGGAAATGATTCGCAAGGAGGTCCGAAAGTTCGCCCAGAGTGAGATCGCGCCGGTGGCCCTGGAACTCGACGAAGCGGAGGCGTTTTCTTCCGATCTCACGCGAAAGATGGGCGAGATCGGCCTTTTCGGCATGTTTGTCGCTGAGGCGTACGAGGGCCAGGCAATGGACTATATCTCCTACATCATCGCCGTGGAGGAGATTGCCCGGGTGGACGGCTCCCAGGCGGCCACCATTGCGGCGGGGAACTCTTTGGGTATCGGCCCGCTCTACTACTTTGGCAACGAAGAACAAAAACAGAAATACCTACCCAAACTTTGCAACGGAGAGGCGCTGTGGGGGTTCGGGCTTACCGAACCCACGGCCGGTTCAGACGCCGGCGGGTCCAAGACCACGGCGGTGCGCGACGGCAACGAGTGGGTTATCAACGGCTCTAAAATTTTCATCACCAACGCGGCCAGTGACATGACGCTGGGGGTGACGGTCCAGGCAATCACCGGCACCCGCCCCAACGGCAAACCGGAATACACCTGCTTTATCGTGGAAAGCGGTACCCGTGGATTCAAGGCCGTGGTCATGAAAAAGAAGATGATGTGGCGTTCCTCCAACACGGCGGAACTCTATTTCGATGATGTCCGGGTGCCGGCGGCAAACATTCTGGGCCAGCAAGGTGACGGCTTTCACCAGATGCTCAAGACCCTGGATGGCGGCCGACTCTCCATCGCCGCCATGGGCCTGGGGGGTGCCCAGGGCGCTTATGATGCGGCCTTGAAATATGCCCAGAAGCGCGAACAGTTCGGCCAGCCCATTTCCAAGTTCCAGGCCGTGGCCTTCAAGCTGGCCGACAGCGCCATGGAAATCGAATGCGGCCGCAACCTGCTTTACAAGGCCTGCTGGCTGCGGGATCACAAGCGCCCGTTCGAGAAAGAGGCCGCCATGGCCAAGCTCTACTGCTCGGAGCTCATGGGGCGGGTGGCCAACCATGCCGTTCAGATTCACGGTGGATACGGACTGATGAAAGAGTACGATGTGGAGCGCTTTTACCGCGATCAGAAACTATTGGACATCGGTGAAGGCACTTCGGAAGTCCAGCGCATCGTCATTTCCCGTTACATCGGATGTTGACCTTTTCAACCTAAATGTCCTTTTACGGAGAGCTGCATGAACGACATGATTCTGCTTACTGAGCACCAAGACGGGGTGACCGTCATCACCTTGAACCGGCCTGAGGTGATGAATTCTTTCAATTTTGCGCTGCTTCATGCACTGGCGGCAAAAATCGCCGACATCCGATTTGACCCCGATGTTCGTGTGATCATCATCACCGGGGCAGGGGATCGGGCGTTTTGCTCCGGTGCGGACCTCAAGGAGCGGGCCACACTGTCGCCGATCCAGGTCAAGGAGTACATCTTTACCATCCGCAACCTGTTCACGGCCATTGAACAGCTCAACAAGCCGGTGATCGCGGCGGTCAATGGCGTGGCGTTGGGTGGAGGAACCGAACTGGCCCTGGCATCGGACATCCGCATCGCTTCGGAAACCGCCAGCATGGGACTCACCGAAACCCGGCTGGCCATCATCCCCGGCGCCGGTGGCACCCAGCGCCTGCCCCGTCTTGTCGGCAAGGGCAAGGCCAAAGAACTGATTTTTACCGGCAAGCGCATCGGTGCGGCCGAGGCCGCACAGATCGGTCTGGTGAACAGGGTCTGCGCACCTGAAGCTCTTATCGACACCTGCCGGCAGATGGCAGCTGAGATCTGTGAAACCGGTCCCGTGGCCATCGAACAGGCCAAATACGCCATCAACTTCGGCATGGAAACGGATCTGTCCACGGGCCTGGCCATCGAATCCAACGCATACTGGGTCTGCATTCCCACCCAAGACCGATTGGAGGGCCTGGCCGCCTTTAAAGAGAAGCGAAAACCGGTGTACAAGGGCTGTTGACCGGATACGGAGTAACAACCACATGTGGGCAAGTGTTTGGAGTGC
>JAQYWF010000227.1 GCA_030145105.1 Desulfosarcina sp. | reverse complement strand
GTGGACGATCTGGGGTGGACGGACCTAACGTGTTTTGGCAGCCGCTACTACGAGACGCCCAACATTGATCGGCTGGCCTCCCAGGGAATGAAGTTCACCAACGCCTACGCCGCCTGCGCCGTGTGTTCCCCCACGCGGGCGGCGGTGATGACGGGGCGATACCCGGCTCGGGTTGGCATCACGGACTGGATTCGTGCGCGATTCCAGGGCGGCAAAATGCCCGGACCCGGGGAGAAACCTCCCGAGTACGTGGGCGGTCCGAGGAACAAGTTGCTGTGCCCGCGAAATCCGCTGTGGATGGAACTCGACGAGGTCACCATCGCGGAAGCCCTCGGAGAGGGAGGATACGTCTCCTGCCACATTGGTAAATGGCACCTGGGGACCAATGACTGGTATCCGGAGAAGCAGGGGTTTGACTACAACATCGGCGGGTGCGACTTCGGGCAGCCGCCTAGCTACTTCGATCCGTACGAGAGAAAGGGACAGGGCGGCATTCCGACGCTCGAGCCGCGAAGGAAGGGCGAGTACCTCACCGACCGCGAGGGGGACGAAGCGGTCCGCTTCATCAAAGAGCACCGCGACCGTCCCTTCTTCCTGTACATGGCTCACTACGCCGTACACACACCGATTCAGGCGAAGGAAGACATTACCGCGAAATACGCAGCCAAGACGCCTACCAACCAGAAGAATCCCAAGTACGCGGCGATGGTACACAGCGTTGACCAGGCTGTGGGAAAGATCATGAAGGCGCTGGATGACGCAAAGCTGACCGAGCGGACGATCGTGAAAAGTTCGGCAGCGACCCACGGCATGACATGGCCAAACGTGTTAAATTCAAAGCATCCACGGACAAGGTTCGCTGGAAAATGGTCATGCCCTGGTCCAAGGGCCTGCTGTTCTATGACATGGCCGTGCACTTTGCCGACAGCGTGCGCCTGGTCTCCGGCGGACAGTTCGACATCAAGCCTTTCTCCGCCGGTGAACTGGTTCCGGCCATGCAGAGCTTCGACGCGGTGAGCAAGGGCTCCGCCCAGGCCGGACACGACTGGCCCGGCTACTGGAAAGGCAAAAACGAAGCCTTCGTAGCCTTTGCCTCCGTTCCGTTCGGTCTAGACGCTGAAGGGTACAACATCTGGCTGTATGAAAAAGGCGGCGCCGAAATGATGAACGAGCTGTATGGCAAGTTCAACCTCGTCGCCCTGCCCGGCGGACAGTGCGGCCAGGAGATGGGCCTCTTTTCCAACAAGCGCGCCACCAAAATGGAAGACTTCAAAGGCATGCGTGTACGGACCCCCGGCTGGTACATGGACATCATGAACAGTCTGGGTTCCTCGGTCAGCCCCCTGCCCGGTGGCGAGGTCTACCTGGCCTTGGAGCGTGGCGTGATCGATGCGGCCGAGTTCTCCTCTCCTGCCATTAATTACCCCATGGGTTTTGACGAGATCACCAAATACGTAATCCAGCCTGGTGTGCATCAGCCTGGCATCCAGTGCGCCCTGTTCTTTAATAAAGACGCCTACGACAAACTGCCTGAACACTACAAATACATCCTGGATATTTGCGCGAAAGAGACCCAATTGTGGGCCTACAACTGGATCAACGCGCTGAATGCCGAGGCCATCCGCCGTTTCAAGAAAAAAGTGGAAATTGTCAAGATGGACAAAGAGACCATCATCGCTTTTCGCAAGACCACCAAGACCTATATCGACGACCTCAAGACCAAACATCCCGACGTGAAAAAAGTCATGGATTCCCAGGAAGCGTTCATCTCGGATTTTGCCGACTGGCGTGATGCCCGCAGCGGGGTCACCCCCTGGCCCTATGAAACCTTCGTTGGCGGACGGACCACCGAATAACCGCCGACCATACCGATCGACACACGGGAGAAGTCCGGGTGCGTCGTATCCGCCGGGGCTTCTCCCCTATCTTTAACACAATCAGTAGGAGTCGAAGTAAATGCTGAACGCAATTATCAAGGGCATTGACTTCCTGGTCGAAAAACAGGGGCAACTCACTTCGTTTCTGATCGTACCCCTGTTGTTCATCGTCCTTTACGAAGTGCTCATGCGCTACGCCTTCAATGCACCTACCGTCTGGGGGTTTGAGGCCACCGCCTTCGCTTACGGCTTGCACTACATGCTGGGTCTGTCGTTAATGGAAAATGCCGAAGGACACGTCCGGGTGGATATCGTCACCTCCCGGTTTCCCAAGAAGGTCCAGGCCATCATCATGATTGCCGGATATTTGCTAATCTTTATGCCGGTTTTTGTATTGATGACCTGGGGTGCGATGGAGTTTGCCCACACGGCAACCGTGACCAACGAACTCAACTCCACGAGTTGGGCCCCGCGGATCTGGCCCTATAAAATCTTAATGGCTTTGAGCTTTTTGCTCCTTGTGGTTCAGGGGCTGTCCACCATACTTAAAAACCTGCAAAACCTCAGCGACAATCCGGAAAAATAGATACCGGCCGGGAAGGACTGAACACCTATGAGTATCGAATTAATGACCATTGCCATGTTCGTGGTATTGATTGCCACCATTGTCACCGGCCTGCCGCTGGCCTACTGCCTGGCCGGCGTCGCCACCCTGTTCGGTTTGATTGACAACGGCTGGGATGTCGCCAGTCTTTTCGATATGTTTGCCAACAACTGCTGGGGCCTGATGAACAACTACGTGATAGTGGCCATCCCCCTATTCATTCTCATGGCCCAGCTCTTGGACCGCTCCAAGGTGTCCGAAAAGCTCTTTGACGCCCTGTTCATCGTTCTGGGCAGCATCAAGGGCGGGCTGGGTATGGCCGTCGTCCTGGTCTGCACGGTGTTTGCCGCCACCACGGGCATCATCGGCGCATCCGTGGTGGCCATGGGTTTGTTGGCCACGCCGGCGTTGCTGAACAAGGGCTATCAGAAGGAGATGACCAGCGGTATCATCTGTGCTGCCGGCACATTGGGGATTTTAATCCCCCCATCCATCATGTTGGTCATCTATGGCGGATTGACCGGTTTGAAGGAAACCTCGGTGGGCAACCTCTTCGCCGGTGCGATCTTCCCGGGCCTGATCCTGGCCAGTCTCTATTTTCTATACATTTTGATCCGCTGCAACATCAGCCCGGAGCTGGGTCCGCCCATTTCCAAGGACGAGGCCAAAAGCTGGAGTGTGGGCCAGAAGTGGGCCATGACGCTCAAATCCATGGTCCCGCCCCTGGCACTAATTCTGGCGGTCATGGGCACCATCCTGGCCGGCATCGCCACTCCGACTGAGGCGGCGGGACTGGGCGCCGCCGGGGCCGCTCTTTTGGCTCTTTTCAACAGAAAAATGAACTGGGAAGTCATCCGGGATTCCTCCTACGCCACAATGAAAACCACCGCCATGATTATGATGCTCTTCATCGGCGGTAAATTCTTCAGTACCGTGTTTTTAAGCATGGGCGGCGGCGACGTGGTGGCCGATCTGATGATCGGATCCGGGCTGAATCGCTGGGTGGTACTGACCATCATGATGGTCATCGTCTTCCTCATGGGCATGTTCATCGACTGGGCTGCCATTTTGCTGATCACCGTACCCGTTTTCATGCCTATCGTTCTGGAGCTCGAATTCAACCCGCTGTGGTTCTCGCTGCTGATGTGCGTCAACCTGCAGACCTCCTTTGTCACCCCGCCCTTCGGCTATGCACTGTTCTACTTCAAGGGGGTGGCACCGCCCGAATATACCATGATGCACATATACAGGGGCATCATTCCGTTCGTGATCCTGCAGCTCATCGGCCTGGCGATTCTCGTATTTTTCCCTGGATTGACCACGTGGCTGCCGGCGCTGTTTTTCGGTGCATCTTAGGCCTGACGGTCGACAAAGGAACGAAAGGCGCAACATGGAAAAAAGGGTGTCTCCCGACCAATCTGACCAAATATATTTTTTCGGTACCTGTCTGATGGATGCCGCCTACCCCGATGCTGGGATGGCGGCCATCAGACTGCTGGAAGCCCAAGGCGTGGAGGTGACGTTTCCTCAGGATCAATCCTGCTGTGGCCAACCGGCCTACAATTCCGGTTTTATCCGCGAAGCCCGGGCGGTTGCCCGCAAGCAGATCCGTGTGTTTGCCAAACCCTACCCCATCATCGTACCTTCCGGATCCTGTGCCGGTATGATGAAGCACCACTACCCGGACTTGTTCGCCGGTACACCCGATGAAGCCGATGCACACCGTTTTTCCGAACGGGTTTATGAATGGTCCGAATACCTGGCCACGGTGCTGGAGGTGAAGCTGGAAGACCGGGGGGATCCGCTGACGATCACCTGGCACAGCTCCTGTCACGCCCTGCGCGAGATGGATGTGATCCGTTATTCCAAGGCTTTGATTCGTCAGCTGAAGAACGTGACTCTGGTGGAGCTGGAACGCGAGACGGAGTGCTGCGGGTTCGGCGGCACCTTTGCTGTCAAGCAGCCGGCCATTTCGGCCGCCATGGTCAAGGACAAGGTGGCCGATATCACACGAACCGGTGCCTCAACCGTGGTTGCCGGAGATTGCGGCTGCCTGATGAACATCACCGGCGCCATGCAACACGCCGGTGTCGCGATTGCCGGCAAACACCTGGCTGAATTCCTGTGGGAGAGAACCAATGGGTAATCACACACGATTCGATTTTGAACACAATGTTACCGGGGCGCTGGCCGATGATCAACTGCGCAAAAACCTGCGCAAGGCGATGGACATTTTGGTCGACAAGCGCCGCACTGTCTTTCCGGACAGCGAATATCTCGAACAACTGCGCTCGGCCGGCAATGCCATCAAGCGCCGCGCGTTGAAACAGCTGCCCCGGCTGCTGGAGCAGCTTGAAGTCAACTGCACCAAAAACGGTATCCAGGTCCATTGGGCCGAAGACACGGCCGAGGCCAACCGGATCGTGCTGGATATCATGCGCCGCCACGAGGCGCCTGCCATCGTCAAAGGCAAATCGATGGTCTCCGAAGAGATGCACCTCAACCGTTTCCTCGATGAGCAGGGCCTTGAAGCCGTTGAGACCGATCTGGGCGAGTTCATCATCCAACTCAACCACGAAACTCCCTCGCACATCATCGTGCCGGCCATTCACAAAAACAAGGACGAAGTAGCCGCGATCTTTCACGATAAGATTCCGGACACGCCCTATACTGAAGACGTGGAGGAGCTGACCGCCATCGCCAGACGGGTGCTGCGCAAGCGCTTTGCTGCGGCCAAGGTGGGACTCTCCGGCGTCAATTTTGCCATCGCCGAGACCGGCACCCTGCTCTTGGTGGAAAACGAGGGCAACGGCCGCATGTGCACCACCGTCCCCGAGGTTCATGTGGCCGTGATGGGCCTGGAAAAAGTCATCGAAAAGCTTTCCGATGTGCCGCCCTTGCTGCGCCTGCTCACCGGATCGGCCACCGGGCAGGTGATCACCACCTATGTCAACATGATCAGTTCCCCTCGCAAGAGCGGAGAAAAAGACGGACCCAAGGAGGTGCACCTGGTCATTCTGGACAACGGTCGTTCGCGCATGCTGGCCGACCCGGAGTTCCGCCAGACCCTGCTGTGTATCCGCTGCGGCACCTGCCTCAACCACTGCCCGGTTTACGTTCGCATCGGCGGCCACGCCTATGGCCATGTGTATCCGGGGCCCATCGGCAAGATACTGACCCCGCAGATGGAAGGCCTTGAACGCGCCGGTGTGCTGGCCACGGCATCCAGCCTGTGTGGTGCTTGCGGTGAAGTGTGTCCCGTTCGGATCCCGATTCCCGATCTGATCCGCCGTCTGCGCAACGAAAGTTACGACCAGGACGGCAGCGCCGTGGTCGAGGGGGGCGGCTACAAGAAAAACCTGGCCGAAACGCTGGTGTGGAAAGGCTGGGAACTGGCCAACCGCTCGCCGCTGCTCAACGGCATCGGTACCCGTTTGGCCGGCAAGCTTGGCAAGCGCATTCCCAGGGTTGGCCCACTTAAAAAATGGACCCGAGTGCGAACGTCACCTAAGGTGGCTCGCTGCAGCCTGCACGAACGCGCACGCAACGAAGGGGTGAACAATGAGTAACCACACTGCCCGTGAACGCATATTGGCCCGTCTGCACGCCTCCGGCACCGAGCAGACCGAAGTACCGGACGCTCCGCTGCCACCCCCGTTGTCTTTAGACCGGGATGCCAAAATTGAGCGCCTGGCAGAACTGATGGCGGCCATTCGCACCGAAGTCCATATCGTGGATACCGATGCCTGGCTGGACAAACTCAAGGAACTGGCCCGTGAAAAGGGATGGAAACGGCTCCTTTACGGTCCGGAGGTGCCGATTGGTTCGGCAATCGAAACGGCCTGGGCATCCGATACCGAAGGACTGCCGGAATTGGTGGCCTACACCGGGCCGGTGGAAACCTTCAAGGAAGACCTCTTTCAGATGGATGCCGGCATTACCAGCGTCCGCGCGGGAGTGGCCGAGACTGGTGTCGTGGTCCTCTGGCCCACACCGCACGAACCGCGGCTCATGTCCCTGGTGCCGACGGTCCACGTGGCGGTGCTCGATGCCGACACGATCTACAACTCGCTGGCAGAGATGATTGCCGTTGAACGATGGGCCGACGGCATGCCCACCAACGCCCTGCTGATCTCCGGTCCGTCCAAGACCGCCGACATCGAGTTTACCCTGGTGTTCGGGGTTCACGGTCCCAAGGAATTGGTCCTGCTGATACGGAAGTAAAAAGTGTCCATCCACAAACGACACCTTTCGGCCCAGGCCGGCGTTCTCGTTCGGCTGGATTCAATTCATTTTATTAACATGAAGGTACTTTGCCATGATCGCTGATTCTCTTGTCCGTCAATTCAAAACCATCGTGGGTGACGATAACGCGTGGACCGATGCCACCGATCTGCACACCTACTCATACGACGCAGCCGTTGTGGATCCGGTCCAACCCGGCCTCATCGTTCGGCCCACCACCAGCGAAGCGTTAGGCAAGACCGTGCGCCTTTGCAACAACAACGCCTTGCCGCTAACTGTGCGCGGCGCCGGAACCAACCTGAGCGGTGGCACCGTGCCCCTGCCCGGCGGTGTGGTCATCGTCACCAACGGCATGAAAGCCATCCTTGAGATCAACGAGGCGGATATGTATGCCGTGGTCCAGCCCGGTGTGGTCACGGCCAAACTGGCTGCCGCCGTGGAAGCCAAAGGCCTGTTTTATCCGCCCGATCCCGGCAGCCAGGCCGTTTCCACGATCGGCGGCAACGTGGCTGAAAACGCCGGTGGCCTGCGCGGCCTGAAATACGGCGTCACCCGCGATTATGTGATGGGCGTGAGTTTTTTCGATGTGGAGGGCAACCTGGTCAAATCAGGATCCCGGACGGTCAAGTGTGCCACCGGGTACAACCTCACCGGACTGATGGTCGGGTCCGAAGGAACCCTGGGCGTGTTTGCCGAAATCATCCTCAAGCTGATCCCGCTGCCGGCCCATCGCAAGGCCATGATGGCCGTTTTTGAATCCCTGGAGAGGGCGTCTGAGACCGTAGCCGCCATCATTGCCGATCGGATCGTTCCGGCCACCCTGGAGTTTCTCGATAATTTTACCATCCGGGCAGTGGAAGATTTCAGCAAGGCCGGCCTGCCCAAAGACGCCGCAGCCATGCTGCTGGTAGAACTGGACGGCCACGCGGCGCAGGTGGAAGAAGACGCCGCCCGCGTGGAGGCCCTTTGCCGGTCCATGGGGGCAACCTCGGTGCGCGTGGCCCAGGATGCGGCCGAACGGGATCGTGTGTGGGCTGCCCGCCGCGCGGCCCTTTCCGCCCTGGCCCAGCTCAAGCCGACCCTGGTGCTCGAAGACGCCACGGTGCCCCGCAGCCGCCTCCCGGAGATGGTCGTCGCCATCCAACGGATCGCCAAACGCTATGATCTGACCATCGGTACCTTCGGGCACGCCGGCGACGGCAACCTTCACCCTACGATCCTTACCGACAAGCGCAACCATGCCGAGTGGGAGCGCGTGGAGAAGGCCATCGACGACATCTTCGATGAAGCGCTGAAAATGGGGGGTACGCTTTCCGGCGAACACGGCACCGGCCTGGCCAAATGCCGCTACCTGGAAAAAGAGACCAGTGCCGGAACCATTCTTTTTTCTTCACGGCTCAAACGGGCCCTGGATCCCAAGAATATTCTCAACCCCGGCAAGATTATCGCCGCGAAAGCGTAGCTCCGATCATGGCATCAATGGACGCACTCGCCCGCCTCATGCGGGAACTGGAAGATCAACTGGTGGTTTGCATGCGTTGCGGCATGTGCCAGTCCGTTTGCCCGGTCTTCGATCAGACCGGACGAGAGGCCGACGTGGCCCGGGGCAAGCTGGCCCTGCTGAACGGCTTGATGGAACAGATGTTCGACGATCCCCAAGGGGTTTACCAGCGGCT
>JAQYWF010000042.1 GCA_030145105.1 Desulfosarcina sp. | reverse complement strand
TGCCTTCACTGGTCTTGCGCACGTTCCGAGCGCCCAACCGCACCATTTTATAAACCATGTCCAGGTAGGGGGCATCGGCGGACACACCCATGCGGGTACCCACACCAAAGGCATCGATGCGGGCACCGCCGGCGATCAGGCGCTCCAGGACATACTCGTCGAATCCGCTGCTGGCAAAAATCTTCACTTCCGGCAGCCCCGCCTGATCCAGAATCCGGCGCACCTTCTGGCTCAGGGTGATCATCTCCCCACTGTCCAAGCGGACACCCATCAGGGCGTGCCCCTTTTGGCGCATCCGATTGCCAACCACGGCAGCAGCCCTGGCCCCCTGCAGGGTGTCATAGGTGTCAATGAGAAATATGGCGCTGTCCGGAAACAGATCGGCGTATGCCTCGAAGGCATCGGTTTCCGATTCAAATGCGATTACGAAGGAGTGAGCCATGGTACCGGAGATGGGAATCCCCCAGGTCTTGCCGGCCAGCACATTGCTGGTACCTGAAAAACCGGCGATGTAGGACGACCGGGCCACCGTCATTCCCGCATGGCTGCCCTGTGTGCGGCGCAGGGAGAAGTCGACGATGGGCCGGCCAGCAGCCGCGTGAACGCAGCGGGCAGCCTTGGTGGCCATCAGGCTGGCAACACCTACGGAATTGATCAGATACGTCTCGATGATCTGGGCCTGGATCAGGGGTGCCGTCACTTCGATAACGGGCTCATCCGGAAAGAAGATCTCACCTTCGGCCATGGCCGTGACATCCCCGGTGAAGCTCAACGTGGACAAGTGGGCCAGGAAATCGCGTTTAAAAAGGCCAGTCTGCGCCAGCCAGTCGATCTCCTCGTCGCTGAAATGAAACCGGGTCAGCGCATCCACGACCGCCTGAAGCCCGGCAGCCACAAAATAGCCTCGTCTGGGATGGGATCGTACGAACAGGGAGAAGGTGGCCGGTTCATCCATATGCCGGTCAAAGTACCCGGCCGCCATGGTCAATTCATAAAGATCGGTAAACAGGGGTCCGGGAAACTCGGGATCATTCATTGGATGGTCGCTCCGTACAACCGTTCCATCCGTTTGAGGGCATGGCTGTGAGCCTCGGCGTCAAAGTCGGCCACGCCGGCTCGCGGCACGATGGTTCGGTAGTCCCGGTTAGCCAGCCCGCCCACGGTGTCCATCACACAGATGGAGGTACACACGCCCACCACCTCCACTTCCTCGGGGCCATAGGCAGCCAGGATCGTTTCCAGGTCGGTGCCGTAAAAACCGCTGTAGCGGGTTTTCGGCAGCACCTGTTCGCCGGACAGGGGGGCAAGCACGTCGATAATTTGGCTGCCCCAGGTACCGGCGACACAATGGGGGGGGAACTTTTCAAACTCCCGGTCGTCCTTGGCGTGAGCGTCCTGCAGATAAACCACCAGGCTGCCCGCCCGCCGGTGAGCATCCAGCCGCAGGCGCACGAAGGGGACAATCTCCCGGGCGATCTGCCCGCAATAGAGGGCGCCTTTTTGATCAATAAAATCGTTGAGCATGTCAACGACGATCAATGCCGCTTTGATCATGAGAATCCACCTTTCCGGACGTTCATGTGCCCGTCGATTAATTCAGCCAAAATAGTCCTCAAATAATCATTTGTAAACATTGCAAAACAAACGTCTGACACCTTGATCCCTTCAACCCTTTTTAAACAAGTGGTGTTGATTATGCGTTGCTTGACTGGTACTACTGGTTCTCTATGATTCCATACCATTGGTATATCAATCATCAGGCAAGAAGGTTTTATTTGCATGAACCCTGACATCTATCGGGCGATGCATTTAGCCTCATGAACAAACTGTTTTTGTCGTTCCAAATAGGAGAAAAAGTATGAAATTCATCGTTTATCTGTTGGGGTTCCTGTGGATTGCGGCCGGCGCCATCGCCATCCTTTACACGGACAATTACAAGGGTTTTCTCAAGGGGCTGCTGATCCGGCTGGATCGCATGTATCTGGCCATGATCCCCGCCATTTTCGGCCTGCTGCTGCTCTTTGCCGCATCGTCGACCACCCACAGCAGGTTTATCAGTCTGATCGGCGTTCTGGGAATCGTCAAAGGTGTGCTGATCTATTTCAACCCCGGCGGCCTGTTTGAAACCAGCAAAAATTGGCTGGACACGCTTTCGAGCCAGGGATATCGGCTGGTGGGCATCATCGCCCTGGTATTGGGGACCGTGGTCATCTCCTGGATTCAATAATTGAGGGCTTCTTAAAAAGCCCGATATCGGCGTTACGCTTCATCCTTCGTCAATTCGGAGTACTCTGTGTACGCCTCTTTCCTCAGGACTCGCAAGCCTTGATCTCGGGCTTTTTAAGAAGCCCTCGGGGAATGGGGCTTTATGCGAGGTATCAATAATTGAACCGCGATAGTGAGCGCATTCCTCGCCGCTAGCGGCGGGGAGGGTTCAATTGTTTAAATCGGAATGGGACAAACAACGGATGCGTCAGCGTTTACCAACGGGATGGGCTGTCTTGCGATGGTCCCTTTTTGTCCTGCTGCTGGCCGTCCTTCCCCTGCTGGGCATCATTGCTGCCGGGCGGAATGCCGCACCCTACCTGGAAATGCCGCCGACCACCCGTTTTGTGCAGCATGCCGGCTTTTCATTGACCTGGTTCACCTTTTTTGCCATGGCCGATCTGCTGCTGATCGGCGGCTTGCTGTGGGCCATTCGCTGCGGGCAGCAGCAGCAACGTAAAGGAATCGAGACGCCCGAATGTCCCCGGGTGTTAGAGAAGGCCACCGGTGCAGCGGTTTTTCGACAGCCTGGACGCCTTCCCTGGTGGGGCTGGGCCGGCATGGCTCTCTGCTTGGCCTCATGGCTTCTGGCCTGGCAGCGGTTCACCTGGTTCTGGCTTTTCCAGCCCCACACCTTCCTGCCCATCTGGGCCGGCTTCATCCTTGCCGTCAATGCCCTTGCCGTCAAACGCAGTGGTAGCTGCCTGGTGCTGCGCCGGCCGATTCGGTTTCTGCTGCTATTTCCGGCCAGTGCCGGATTCTGGTGGTTCTTCGAATACTTCAACCGCTTCGTCCAGAACTGGTACTACACCGGTATCGAAGGCATGGGACCCAAAGAGTATTCGTACTACTCCAGCCTGGCCTTTGCCACGGTGCTGCCCGGGGTGCTCAGCATGATCGACCTGCTGCTCACCTTTCCCTCCCTGGGAAAAGGCTTGGCCAGCTGCCGGCCGATCAATCTGCCTTCCGGCCGCTGGACGCCTCTGGCCGCACTGACAACGGCGAGCGGTGGACTGGCCCTGATCGGCATCTTCCCGGATCAGCTCTTTGCCCTGCTGTGGGTATCGCCCTTGATCATCATCTTCTCCTTAGGGGCGTTGGCCGGCCAACCCACCCTGCTCCATCGGCTGAAAATCGGCGACTGGCGACCGGTGGTGGTCCCGGCCCTGGCGGCCCTGGTATGCGGATTCTTCTGGGAGATGTGGAATTTCTTCAGCCTGGCCCGCTGGACCTACACCATCCCTTTCGTACAACGCTTTCACCTGTTCGAAATGCCGATTTTGGGATACGGCGGATATCTGCCTTTCGGTCTGGAGTGCATGGTGGTGGGAACATTGGTGATCGGCGATCCATTCGGGCATGATAATTCGGATCCCCTAAGCATTGAATCCGCTCCTTGACCCCGGAGGAACCATTCCGGGGAATTGAACGCTCAGCATGAATGCATTCCCTTCACGTGTTCGGGGGCAGGAACGAAGAAATCCCGCCGTCATGAGGTCCCGATTTATCCAGTAAACCGCTGCTATTAATAACAATCACACCAGAGACGCAACGATTAAGCCGTGATTTTCATATTTCGTGTATTATGTTTTAAGGCAGAGTGGTTTCATCCCAAAGCAGGGACGCATGTTCGGGTTCCAGGGAAGGATGGTTATGATGAAACGGTTTGCCTTGTTTATGGCTATATCGGCTTTTTGCATTCACTGCACGCAAGTGCGCTCGCCTTCCACCATTGACGACGTGGGACAAACCAAGACCAGCGTGACAGCTGCCCGACAGTATGCGCGGATGGGCCTTGCCCCCCATGGCACAACCATCGCCCAGCGGGCGACCATCGATCCTGAGACCGGTGAATTCGTCAGCCCGCCTGAGCACGAAACGCCTGCCACAAGTGAGTCCATCCAGCCGTCCGCCTTCAGCATCCATGCAGAAACGATGGAAGAAGAATCAAGCCCCGTGCCGGGCGGTGGGGTGATGGTCGATCTGAAGGGCCGTTTTAAAAGCCCGGTCCGGGCAACTATCGAGGCAAGCGGCAAAACCACCATCGAACACCCGGCCAGTGGCAGGAGGGAGTGAGAACATGCAGGACCGCAAAAAATTGTTGGTTGCGCTTCTGGTGGCTTCCGTGACAGCCGTTGCCCTTGGTGACCCCGGCCTTGTCCATGCGCAGGCAACCATCGTCATCGATGTTCTTGACGGGCCAGGCGAGGGGTTCAACGATCCCGGTGCCCCTAATTCGGCCTCGGCAGCCGGCGGAAATGCCGGTACAACCCTTGGGGATCAGCGGTTCGTCGCTTTCGCGTACGCCGCTGACATATGGGCCGGCCTGCTCGACAGCAGCCAGGCAATCGTCGTTGGCGCAACATTCGATCCCTTGCTCTGCGAAGCCTCAACCGCCAGCCTCGGCGCTGCCGGCACGAACACGGTGCACCGCGACTTCACAGGGGCGCCGGTGTCCAACACATGGTATCCTGCCGCGCTGGCCAACGCACTGGCGGGAGCCGACTTGGCGCCAGGCAATGATGACATTGACGCCTTTTTCAACAGCGCCGTGGACGATGCGGCCTGCGCATTCCCAAAAATCTGGTACTACGGTCTGGATGGGAATCCGCCTGCCGGCACCATTGACTTTGTCAGCGTTGTACTGCACGAACTGGGTCACGGTCTTGGATTTCAAACCTTCGTGGATCTCAGCACCGGCACCAGGCTCAATGACGTAGACGACATTTTCATGCTTTGGCTTGAAAATCACCCGACCGGTGAATTTTTTCCCGAGATGACCGATGCGGCTCGTGTTGCAGCCAGCGTCAATACGGGAAACCTCCATTGGGCCGGCCCCGATGTGATTGCCCAAAGCAGCGGCTTGACTTCAGGCCGTCACCCGAGCGGCCACGTGGAAATGTACGCCCCCGACCCGCAGGATCCCGGGTCTTCGGTATCACACTTCAGCACCTCACTGAGCCCCGACGAACTGATGGAGCCTTCGTTCACCGGTGCAACCCACGACGTGGGGCTGGCCGCGGCATTGATGCAGGATATTGGATGGTCCACCTCCTCGTCGCTGAAAACAACTGCAGGTCCGGCTTCCGATGGTTCATCTTCCGATGGCGGAGGCGGCGGGAGTTGTTTCATTGCCACAATGATTGGCTCACACAACAACGCCCAATAGAAACCCTGCATCCATTGTGTCCCGAGCGCAGCTGGAGGGAAACCCCGCATGAACCGCGATAGCGAGCACATTTCCGGCAACGGGGTTGACCGGCAGCTTGTGGATCTATCGTCGTCAGGCCAGACGCTGATGACGGCATCGGCGATCGCCATTTTGGATGATCACGTGATATTTCTTGGCTTGAAACGATCCTCGATTTCAATTAGAGTTGATTCACCCGTATCGTTTCTTAACGACGTTCTCTGCCCGTAATACCCCGTAAAATTAGGGAAACGCCACCACCTGTTCTGTCAAAAATGCTACCGGTAAGAGCGGACGCTGTTCCCGGCGTTCATGGGATTCTCATGGTTTGTCTGATCAAAAGTATCCATATCCGGGATCGTTTAGCTGCGAAAAAGGGACTTAACAACCAGGAGAAAAAATGTTGACGAAATTGCTGGACAGTCTGTTGTCCGGCTGAAAGCCTGATTCCGCCGCCGATCCAATCAACGGCAAGAACAGCCGGTGCGGACACCACCGGGCAGCGCACAAAAAAGGCCACTGAACCGATCATGCGGAGCCGATAAAGATGCCCACGTCTGCAAATGAAAAAGAAGTCCCATTGCTCTGGGACTACGTTCCAATTGCCGAGTACCATCCTCCTGCCGCACCCGTATCGCATAGCGTAAGGAAACGGCTTGCCTTTTTTCGGCGTCTCTTTGGGCGCGGCGAAAAGGAACAAGAACCGCCTCTCGAAGGGACAGAGAACATCCAGGCGTTGCCTGACTGGCAGCTCGAATGCATTGCACCCGCTCCTGAATGGCAGGATCCTGCAGAGGCGCTGGACGTTGAACTAAAAGACTGGTTGGCGCAGGAAAATCCGGTTTCACCGGTGGTCGTCATGGTCGGGCCGCCCCACAACGGCCATTGCGAGACGCTTACGACGTGGGCACAGAGGCATGAATGGCCGATTTTACCCCCGCCCACGGCAGCGCAGATACTGGCCAGCGACGACACCTGGCCGCCCGAACAGATCGGCGATGGCACCCCCTGGGTGTTTCCCTGTCTGGAGCGCGCCTATTTGCGTCATCCAGCGGGCTTAACCTTGGTACGCCGCTTCCTGGCAAACGCATATGCCGGAAACCTGGGGCGCGGCATCATCGGTTGTGACAGCTGGGCCTGGGCTTTTTTACGTCACGTCTGGCGCGGACGGGTGCCCGTGACCGTGACCCTCCAGGCCTTCGACGAAACTCGCCTGGTGCGGCACTTCCGCAAGCTGGCCGATGAATTCGGCGATAGACCGTTGCGCTTTCTTCAATCAGACGACGGCCGAGACGTCCTGCCGCCGCCGGATGCCGAAGAGACACCCGGTGAAACCAGCAATTTTCTGCAGCTCCTGGCAGCCCACAGTCGGGGGGTATGCGGGATCGCCCATGCGATCTGGCACGCCAACCTGCAATCAGAACTGGATGAAACGCTTGATGGGAAGAGTGACGATGCTGCATGCCGGATCGCGAACCAGACCGTTTGGGTAAAGCCCTGGTCACAGATTGTTCACCCTTGCCTTCCTTCCGGTGCCAGGCGCGAAGAGGCGTTCGTCCTGCACACCTTGCTGCTACACAACGGGTTGCCCATTGAGCTGATGGAGCGGCTGCTGCCCCTGTCGCCCGGCCAGATTATGGGAACGCTGATCCATCTGGAAGATAGCGGGCTGGTGGCCCTGGATGAAACGGTCTGGCAGGTCACACCGCAAGGCTATCCGGCGGTACGCCATTTCCTTCAGGCAGGCGACTACCTGGTTGATCGCTTTTAGGAGATAAGTATGAACAGCCCGGATAATGTATCCGCAATTTTCCGCACGTTGAGCCAGGCCCACCTCGTTCAGATCGGGTTGATTGTGTTGGGTGCCTGGCTGTTGATCACGTTGGCCACGCGCCTTCTGCCGTTGCTGGCCAACCGGGTTTCCGGCCGGTTTCGTTTCTATCTCCTGGCATCGGTACCGGTGCTGCGGCTGTTGGTTATCACTAGCGCCCTGGTGCTGACGGTCACCCGCGTGATCGAACCGACCATCGAGAACCTGATGGTCTCGCTGGGTGCCATGGGCCTGGCATTAGGCTTTGCGTTCAAGGATTACGTCAGCAGCCTGATTGCCGGTGTGGTAACCCTTTATGAAGCGCCCTATCGCCCCGGCGACTGGATCGAGGTCAACGGGGCCTATGGCGAAGTAAAATCCATCGACATGCGCAGTGCCGAAATCGTCACCCCCGACGATACTGTGGTCGTTATCCCCCACCTGAAGTTGTGGGACCAGCTTATTTTCAACGCCAATGACGGCGGGCAGAATCTGTTATGTGTCGCCGACTTCTACCTCCATCCCCGCCACGACGCGGCGCAGGTCAAGCACACACTCCACGATGTGGCATTGACCAGCGCGTTTCTGCAGATCGACAAGCCGATCAACGTGATCGTTCTGGAAAAGCCCTGGGGAACGCACTATCGCCTCAAGGCCTACCCGATCGATCCGCGCCAGCAGTTTCATTTCATCACCGATCTGACCCTTCGCGGCAAAGCCGCGCTGATCGAAATGGGGGTGGAATTCGCCGCCATGCCCGCGGTTTCGCAGGTACCGTCATAATCTATCCCGCCGCGAAAAGCGGGGTATGAACCCCAGGGGTTCTAAGAAGACCAACGGAGTTTGAAAAAAAGACCTGCCAGCTCAACGGTTCCATCACAGCGGGCGGTGGATGCGGCATTGGCCCACCGCAGCATTTCTATCCTTGAACCTCACCGGAAAATCGATTAGGTTATATTTTCACATAATGATCCAGCCATACTGTTCCTGTTTTTCCATATTCGTTTTTGTCATTTTGAGTAATAGACGCACCAAGGTTACCTTCTCAGTCGTTGGCGTACCCATACCATTCCATCGTATATACGGGGACGCTTGCTTAATAGATTTGTTGGTGATACATATAAAGGTACAATAGGAGGTACGCTATGGGCAAGTTACCAAATATCATTCCGGTGAGCGATTTGAGGCAAGATGCCGCCAAGCTTTTGAAACAATTACGAAACAATAAAGAGCCCTTAATTATTACACAAAGGGGGCGGGCAACAGCGGTAATAATCGGGGTGGATGCCTATGAGAAATCTGAACATGAAAAAGAACTCCTGCTTCTTTTAGCCAAGGGAGATCGGGAAATAAAAATAGGTGAAGGATACGACCTGGATACTGTCTTTGCCGAAGCCGACGCTCTTTTGGCCAAGGAACCCTCTTGAAGGTTCAGTTTACCCCTTCCGCCCGGAACCAATTTCTTTCTGCGCTATCATATATCCGACGGGATAAACCTTCGGCTGCATTCAGTTTTCGGAATCGAACTGAAAAAATCCAGCGAAGGCTCGAAGACCTACCTGAATCCGGAAGAATCATACCGGAATTTCCAGAACTCCCCTACCGGGAGGTGATTATATCGCCTTACCGGTTTTTTTATAAAATCAAAACCGATATCGTTTGGATCGTTGCAGTGTGGCATGGTGCACAGTTGCCAAAGGAACCCACATCGTAACGCAACCCGACAGTTGACCGGGAAAGTCGTGTATTTTTTAACGTATCGTGGTTTTTGACCTTTAGTGCTTTTCATTAGTTTTTCAAGTTTCCATTTCCCGGTCCCTCACTTTTTCGTTGGGCTATTTAGATCCGTATGACTATCAGGGAAGCCGTAAAAGAAGATTTCGATTCCATCTGGCCGATTTTCCGTGAAATTGTCACGGCCGGCGACACTTATGCCTATGCGACGGATACGACGAAGGAACAGGCATTTGAAATCTGGATCGAAGCACCGCGGAAAACCAACGTCTTCGAGGAAGAAGGCAGGATTGTAGGCACCTACTTCCTCAAAACCAACCAGGCCGGCCCGGGCAGCCACGTCTGCAATTGCGGCTACATGGTTTCGTCATCAGCCAGAGGCAGAGGTCTTGCCACGGCCATGTGTGAGCATTCCCAGAAAATCGCCATGGCGCTGGGGTACAAGGCCATGCAGTTTAATTTCGTCGCTTCCAGCAACCAGGGCGCTGTCCGGTTGTGGGGCAAGCTGGGCTTTGCAACCGTTGGTCGTTTGCCCAACGCATTCAACCACCCGGCTTTAGGCTACGTTGATGCATTGGTCATGTATAAATGGCTTTAAAACAAAGCAGGCACGAGCACGCCAGGCGAGTCACAGAAAGGGAAATGGGGGATCCAAGTGAAAATGGTCACCTTACTGTATATCCTGAATGCCACCCTGCTTGTACTTCACGAACTCGAATCCGCTTACGAAAAGGAGTGGGAGATACTTAAACTACCGGGCAGAATTACCGGCTTTCTGCTGCTTCACGTTCCACTATTGATCCTTCTTTTCTACGGTTTGCTCGAAATAGAAAACAACTCTAAGGTCGGAATGACTTTTGGCATTATTTTTGGCGTTGGAGGGATAATTCCTTTTATCGTGCACAAGCTTGTCTTCAAGACAGCCGATCGATTCAACTCACTGATATCAAGTGTAATTATATATTTCAACATTGTGTCGGGAACTGGTTTACTGCTTTTATCGGCAAAGGGATTTGCCTGACCTATCACGGGAGGAACCGCAAACACCCGACGCCTTTAAACTTGCTTGGCAGATTGAAACAGGATGGGCGAATCCATCGCAATCTCAATCGGGATCGACAACAACGATCATGACATTGATGTCAACCCTGAAAGGTCGTTATCAGACCACCGAAGGCTTAGGTGAATGACATCGCTGTTGACGGTTCAGGCTTTGTTAATAGAATACAAGCATATCGAGGTGACAATCAAACGATGGGAATCTTTCAGGCCACATTGATGTTAGCTACACTTCTGTGTTCTCTCGTAGCGGGTTTCCTGTTTGCTTTTTCAGCAGTGGTAATGCCGGGCATCAGCAGTTTAAAAGACAGGGCGTTTATCCGCGCTTTTCAGAAGATGGATCGCGTTATCCAGAACAATCAGCCGATTTTTATGTTGGTCTGGATCGGTTCCGTTGTCGCTTTGATAAGTTCGGTGGTGCTTGGCATGGGACGATTGGAAGGCATTGAACGTTTACTTCTGATAGTCGCTGCACTCGCCTATCTTCTCGGTGTCCAATTGCCGACGGTCACTGTTAATGTACCGCTGAATAACAAACTACAAACGCTGGATGCCGATGCTTTGGATGAAACCGTGCAAAAGAAAGCTCGTGAGGACTTCGAACCCCGTTGGAACCGATGGAACGCGATCAGGACCTCTTTTTCGAGCCTGGTATCCGCGCTGTTGATAATTTTACTCTTTAAGCTTTAAAGGGCCTGAAGTGAATGGTAGAGAGCCTGTCCATACAATAGAGATGAAAGACGCCGCGGTCAGTGTTTCAGTGGCATTCAACGATAATTCGACACGCCGACTGTTCGAGGCCGCGACCATGGACACTGAAAAAAGGGTTGAAGCGCTCCGTCGACTGAAGCAAGCCGGTGTTAGGGCCGGGGCCCTGGTCTGCCCGGTGATCCCTTATATCACCGATGCGGTTAAATTGATTGATCTTCTGGCATCGCATACCGATGTAATCTGGGTTTACGGCCTTGCCATCAATGATCGTTTGGGTCAAAATTGGTTAACTGTTCAAAAGATTCTAAGACGTCACTTCCCCGATTTAATCGAACCGATAGAAGCAGCAATATTCTCAAAAGAAGATCTTTACTGGACCCGGCTTAGAGAGAACCTGGCGGCGCTTAAAGATGATCGACAGTTGAATTTGAATATTCATATATAGAAATTTGAAAGCACACCTAACAAGGCACTCGGTCGTTCAGAGGCACGGGCACAAGGCTGATTTTAACCCTGATCCGGCCAAACCCCCGATCGACGGGTTCCGATCGCAGTTATGGCTGGTGTCCATTGAGGAGGTTCATGAAAGCGATTGTATTTACCCAATATGGACCGCCGGACGGTCTTGAACTCAAAGAGGCCCCGAAACCTGCGCCGAAGGACCATGAAATACTGGTACGTGTCCACGCATCGTCGATCAATTCGTGGGATTGGGAGTTTTTAAACGGCACACCGTTCGTAAACCGCCTCATGTTCGGAATCCTGAAGCCAAAACCAGGCAAGCAGATATTAGGGGCGGACATCGCGGGAACGATAGAGGCGGTCGGCCGGCAAGTCACGCGATTCCAGCCGGGAGATGCGGTATTTGGTGATCTGTGGGATAACTGGAACGGTTTCGCAGAATATGCCTGTGCACACGAAACGGCCCTGGAACCGAAACCTGCCGATTCGTCTTTCGAGGAGGCAGCCGCCGTACCTCAGGCAGGCGTATTGGCTCTGCAGGGACTTCGCAAAGCCGGACAACTGCTGCCGGGGCAAAAGGTGTTGATCAATGGGGCTGGCGGCGGTGTAGGTACATTTGCAGTTCAGCTTGCCAAGCTCTCCGGGGCAGAAGTAACTGGCGTAGACGCCGCGCATAAGTTGAATACCGTTCGCTCGGTTGGCGCCGATCACCTGATCGATTACACGCAATACGATTTCACGACCACCGGAGAGCGCTACGACCTGATTCTTGACTGCCAGGGATATCGGTCCATGTTCGATCATAAGTGCACATTGAGACCTGGGGGAACCTACGCCATGGTCGGCGGTTCCATGTTGCGGGTCCTCCAACTCTTGTTCCTGAACTCCTGGGGGTCACTCACCCGCGCGAGCAGAAAGTTCAGCCTGGTGGCCGAGGGGCCAAACAAAGGTCTGGCAGATCTGAAGGCGCTTATGGAAGCCGGCAAGCTCGTTTCCATTATCGACAGGACCTATGGATTGAGTGAAGTACCTGATGCGCTGAGTTACTTCGGACAAGGACGTCACAAGGGAAAAATTGTTATCGCTATGGGAAACCATTAGCAGCTCTTAAAAAACGTCATGAACACGAACGTTGCGAAGTCTAATAAGGTGGCGATCATCCTACGACCACGGTGACTCTGCCTTTACTGTGCGGCGCCGGGGAAGTGGGACAAGCTATCTCCGCATGTCAGTTCCGGGCCGCAGCCCAGGAAAAAATAGGACCCCGCAGATCGCCCGGTTCCCTTGTCTTTCGACGAGGACGCGGCAGGTACGTTTTTGTCAGGAAGTACAACCGATCTTGAGCGATGCCGTGTGCCTGCGCAACGCAATTTTATCAAATTTTGACCAACGTCAAAACGTTCATTGGTGAATATCCAGAAAAAACCAGACGCCATCTCAAATCCAACGGGGAGGATAAATAATGATTAAATTCGAAGGTTTTACTGTTCCAGAGAATCA
Source organism: Desulfosarcina sp. (assembly GCA_030145105.1). Classification (GTDB taxonomy): domain Bacteria; phylum Desulfobacterota; class Desulfobacteria; order Desulfobacterales; family Desulfosarcinaceae; genus Desulfosarcina. The sequence goes on along the minus strand of JAQYWF010000042.1, from coordinate 8,494 downwards.
AAAATTGATTGCTTCAGTAATGATATTGAAAACCGCCTCCGCAAAGGCCAAGGCAGCACTGCTGTCCGGTAATCTGATCCATTTTAGAACCTGGTTCGATGGTACCGGAAAAAATGCGCATTTAATGAAAGTGTCCTCGATTGTCAAGGAAATTGACGACGCCATGAGGACCCGCCCGATTACTTTTGTCAATGCTACTGGAAATGCCATAGATCGCGGGGAAAAGGGATTGTGCGGTTACGTTTGGCTAATGCGCAATCGAGGTCCCGGCGATAAGTTTTCGAAGATGATCCACGCCGGCAGCGGCATGCGCGTTCTTCTGGTCCCCAGAACACACGGCGGGAGGATTGGTGACTTGGCTGAAACCATGTACCACGAACTCAGCCACAAGGTGGGGGGCACCAAAGATATCACTTACGATGTAACCACATGCAAGCAGAATGCTTTGCATGCGCCTCAGAAAGCGGCGTTGAATGCTGAAAACTACAACCGTTTTTTGGGTGAGTATCTTCAATAGGTTTGGTGTCTCGTGTTGCGTTGGGCATGATTATGCATGTATTTATGTATAAAGGAGGAATCACATGACCATCCGAGTCGTGCGTCTGGGCACCAAGCGTACCCGGGAAGAGGGCCTGCGTATAGGCACGGTGAGACGTCCACCGCGGGGCGTACCCAAAACAGAATACGCATCGCAAAACTGGTATGACGTGTGGCTCCCAAACGTTGCACCGACCCCTGAACTCATGAAGATCGGGCAGGCTGCCGAATCCGAGAAGGAGTGGGCCGCATTTTTCAATAAATACCGCGCAGAGATGGCCAACCCCGAAAAGAGCAGGATTCTCGATCTGCTTGCCGCGCTGTCATATCATGCCAACCTTTCAGTCGGCTGTTACTGCGAAAACGAACACCGCTGCCACCGATCCATACTGCGCGAGTTATTGACGAAGCGGGGAGCTAAACTCGAATGAGTCTGAGTACACCACAACGCCCCCATCAACATGCCACTCCGCAAGGAATCGGCGACTATCGCGGTTCAACCGCTGGTAGTCAATAACGGATATACACGAGGGACGACATTATGACGGCAGGCACACTATACCGCTTCTCGGCTTTTTCCAGCCATCCTGAGGGTGGCAACCCCGCCGGTGTCTGGATCGGGGACACGCTTCCTGAACCTGAGGTGATGCAGAAAATCGCCGCCGACGTCGGATTCTCAGAAACCGCCTTTATCGCCCCATCCACCGGAAAGGACCGCACCGTGCGCTACTTCAGTCCCGAGGCGGAAGTCTCGTTCTGCGGCCATGCCACCATTGCTGCCGGTGTGGTGCTGGGAGAGGTCGAGGGAGACGGCACGTATCGATTGTCGACCGCTGTTGGAGCTGTGCCGGTCGCCGTGCGCAAGCGAGGTGCGCTCCGCGAAGCGTCGCTGACGTCCGTGGCGCCAAGGCATACGGGCGCGTCCGATGCACTGGTCGGCGAGGCGCTCCTGGCGCTCGGATGGAAACCGTCAGACCTGGACCGCACGATTCAACCTGCCAAAGCCTACGCCGGGGCGTGGCATCTGGTGTTAGCCGTTGCAGACGCGCACCGGTTGGCCAGATTGAACTATGACTTTGATCGACTCAAGACGCTGATGCTGGGCGAGGGCCTGACAACGCTGCAACTCGTTTGGCAGGCGCGTGCGGACCTATTCCACTCACGCAATCCGTTCCCGGTCGGCGGCGTCGTCGAAGACCCGGCCACGGGTGCGGCGGCAGCCGCACTCGGGGGATATCTCCGGGACGCCCATCTCGTCGACGTACCAACGACCATCCTCATCCGCCAAGGGGAGGCGATGGGCCGCCCGAGTCGACTTACCGTCGAGATTCCTGCCGCAGGAGGAATCGTCCTAACCGGGACGGCCGTCCCGATTGAAGCGTAATAAACAGGCCGGGTTCAGACCGGAACCAATGAAAGCAGGGTTTGGGCATCCGACTCACTGGATCCAATAATGAGGGCACAGCATGCATCCCCAACTCTTCTCCGAGATCACCATCCAGGGCCTGACCTTGAAGAATCGACTGACCATGGCGCCTCTCTACCTGGGCTATGCCGGCCAGGGCGGCACAGTCAGCGGCATGCTGCTGGAACACTACCGCCTCATGGCTCAAAGCGGCGTGGCCATGGTCGTGGTCGAAAATGCGACGGTGGACCATCCCACCGGCAGCGATTCCAACCGGACCCTGCGGGTGGATACCGACGACAACCTATCCGGATTGAAACGGCTGGCTGGTGCCATAAAACAGGCGGGTTCGCTGGCCTGCCTGCAGATCAACCACGCCGGCCGCTTTGCCCATGCGACTGACCAACCGGTGGCGCCATCCGCTGTGAATACATTCGGCTGCATGCCCATGGCTCTGGAAAAAAATGAAATCCATCGGATCATCGACAAATACGCCAGCGCAGCGGCCAGGGCCAAAACTGCCGGGTTCGACATGGTGGAGCTGCACGGTGGCACCGGCTATCTGCTGGCCCAGTTTCTCTCTCCGCGGACCAACCGGCGAAGCGATGAATACGGGGGCAGCCTGGAAAACAGGCAACAGTTTGCTCTCGAAGTATTTAATCGGGTCAAGGCCGCAGTGGGCGGCTTTCCGGTGGGGTACTGGTTCCTGGCCGACGAGTGGCTGCCGGACGGCTTGCAGTTGGATGAGTCGACGCAATTCGCCAAAAGCCTGGACCACGCCGGCATCGCCTACATTTCGGTTATGGGCGGCACGTATGAGTCCTTCTCCTTGCCGACTATTGTGGACAAGTCCAAGCAGGAAGGCTACATGCTCGATTTGGCCGCTGCGGTCCGCTCGGCGGTCGACGTGCCAGTCATCGCCGCCGGCCGCCTGGCCACCGGCGCCGTTGCAAACCGAGCCATTGCTGAGGGGAAAACCGATTTAATCGGCCTGGCGCGCGTAGTATGGGCGGATCCGCAGTGGCCTGAAAAAGTCCGAGAAAGCAGGGAGGCCGACATCATCCACTGCAATCCAGCATGCGGCGATGCCTGCATGCACATGGTCATGAAAGGCCGGCCAGCATACTGTGTGGCATGGCCGGCGGAGAAAATGAAGGCGTGGAAGACTAAATTTGTATAGCAGCTGTCTCTAAAAGGCGTATGAGTTTAATCCGGCAACGCAGCAATCCCAAGGAATAAATCTGGACTTTATTAAATGAAAAAATGCGTCATTCTCTGGGTGTTGGCCCTCATGGTTCTGGCCTGCGGCAACACCAATGAGAGCCAGACATCGGCCACCCAATTGCTTTGGATAACTGATGAAGAAATCCTCGTCGGCTCCTCCCTGGCCCTGGGCGGACACGCCGGCTATTTGGGCACCCAAACCCTGCACGGTGCCCTGGCCTATATCCAGCATGTCAACCAGCAGGGCGGCATTTATGGCCGTAGAATCAAGGTTGTTGCCTATGATGACGGCTATGACCCGCCCCGATGCGTGACCAATACCCAAAAGCTGATCGTTCAAGACAAGGTATTTGCGCTCTTTTGTTATGTGGGCACGCCCACTACGGTTAAGATTCTTCCCCTGGTGGAGGAGGCCCGGATTCCCGTCGTCGGCATGTTTACCGGTGCCAATGCCCTTCGGGAACCCCTCAATCGCTACTAGATCAACGTAAGGGCATCCTATTACCAGGAGACCGGCGCGGCGGTAAAGCATCTCGTCGAAGCGATGAAACTCAAGAAAATTGCCGTCTTTTATCAATATGACGCATATGGCTTCGACGGCTTGAAGGGGACGGAGATTGCGCTGCGCCCATACGGGCTGGTTCCGGTGGCCACGGGTACCTATATTCGCGGTACGCTGGATGTGGATGAAGGGCTGCGCAAGATCATGGCCGCTCAGGCGGAAGCCGTGGTCATGATCGGCACCTATGAACCCTGTGCCGAGTTCATTCGCCTTGCCAAAGAGAAACACTTTTCACCGGTTTTCTACAATGTCTCTTTCGTGGGTGCCGATGAGTTGGCAAGGCTGTTGGGCCGAATCGATGAGAAAATCATCGTCACCCAGGTGGTGCCGCCGCCTGAAGTATCGGGCAGCAACAAAGAACTCTGGGGAGCTCGCGAATATGTCGCCCTGTTGAAGCAGTACTATCCCTCGGATCGACCCAACTTCGTCAGTCTGGAAGGCTATATCAATGCCAAGGTTCTAGTGGAAGGGCTCGAACGCGCCGGCCGGGAGCTCAACCGCGAAACATTTATCAATGCCATCGAGTCCATCCAGAAACTGGATCTGGGCATTGCCAATCTGTTGTCCTTCAGCCCCAGGGACCATCAGGGCCTGGAGAGAGTTTACTTCACCCATCTGCAGGATGGAAAATTCGTATGGCGCAATCACTGATCGATCGCATCAGGAACTCCAGCCTGAAGAACAAGATCTTCTTTTCGGTCACGGCTGTGATTTTACTGATCAGTGTCCTGATTGCCTTGTTCACCCGCTGGATACTCATATCCACACTGACATCGGAGCTCAAGCAGCGAGGCCTGGGCATCGCTTACAGCATTTCCGAAAGCTGCAGAGGCTATCTTCTCACCAACGACGTCAACCAACTGACCAGCCTAATCTTCGATGCCCGCCTGGGCGCACGAAAGGCGTTGGTCGGTTATGTTTTTATCCTGGACAAACAGGGGCGGATTCTTGCCCACACGTTTACCCGCGATTTCCCGCAGCAGATCGCCCTTGCCAACCGGATCGCACCCGAAAAAGACCATCGCATTCAATTGATGAACGCGGGTAAAGAAGCGATCTACGATATCGCCGTGGCAGTGAACGAGGGCATTTACCGCATCGGTTCCGTGCATGTGGGCCTCTATAAGAAGCACATCGATCAGCTGATCAACAAACTGCGCACGACCTTTTTAGGTTTTGTATCCGTGGTGATTCTCTTCTTTTTTATCATCAGCCACCATCTATCAAAGTACATCACCCAACCCATCACCCGATTGACCAAGGTCTCCGATGAGATCAGTCGGGGGATTTTCGATGTTCGGCTGGACGTGGAAAATGGGCTCCAACAAGGCGGGATCAAAGATGAAGTGCGCCAGCTTTCCCGATCCTTTATCAATATGACCAATCGCATCAAAGAGTCACAGGCCAAGCTCAAAGAGTCGGACAATAAATACCGCTCCCTGTTTGCCAGCGGCCCCAATCCCAACTTTGTGTTGGATCGCAAAACGCTGAAGATCCTCAGCGCCAATCCCAGCGCCGAGGAGACTTACGGCTATACCAAGGAGGAATTGGTGGGCCGGCCGTTTACCGACCTGGGCCCATTTGAACTGGACGACAACCAATGGACTGAATTCAACGCCCAGCACGCCGGCTATGTCACCACCATCAGCTCCAAGGTTCAGTATTTCAAAAAAGGGCACCAGGCGTTTTATGTGAATGTGCATGCCTGTCCGGCGCCTTATGAAGACAAGAATGCGCTGATCGTGGCAACTACCGACATCTCCGAAATGGTCGAAAAGGACAGCCAGCTGATTCAGGCCAGCAAGATGACGACCCTGGGGGAGATGTCCGCCGGTATCGCCCATGAACTCAATCAACCCCTCAACGCCATCAAAATGGGCAGTGAGTTTTTGGATATGATGATCGAGAAAAAAGCACGCATCCCCGAGCAGGAACTTCTTCAAATCGTGCGTGAAGTCAGCAGTCAAGTTGACCGGGCGGAAGGAATCATCCGCCGGCTGAGAGACTTCGGACGCAAAGCGGACTTTACCAAAGAGAAAATTTTAATCAACGATCCCGTCAATGCCGTGCTGGACATCATCGAACGACAGCTTCGATTGCAGAACATCGATGTCCAACTTCAGCTGACGGCCAACCTGCCGCCCATTCTGGCCCACCACAACCGCATCGAGCAGGTTATTTTCAACCTGCTGACCAACGCACGGGATGCGATCAACCTGAAAGAAGAATCCGGTATGGGAGATCATCAGCGCAACATCATCATCCGCAGCTATGCTGAGGATGGCCAGGTGGCGGTGGCCGTCTCAGACACCGGCATCGGAATCGATCCGGCAGTCAAGGCTCAGATTTTCGAAGCCTTTTTCACGACCAAAAAAATGGGCGAGGGCATGTGGCTGGGGCTCTCCATTACCAGCGGCATCGTCGAAGATTACGGCGGCAAGATCCACATCCACAGCGAAGAAGGCCAGGGTACCACATTCAACCTGAGTTTTCCGGCGGTGCAGTAGACACCACCGGGTGGCCGATTGCCTTTTATTGGAATGGTATCAGGCACGGAAACGAAACAGACTGAACTACGGCTGCAACAGTTGGTTCAGCCCGGTTTGCCGGCAGTGACAAAACCAGCGGCATAGACGGCCGTCGCATCGAAAAACCGGAATCTGGCAGCGCTGTCCGCTGCCGTGATACCGGCCTGGAGGGTGTGGACCTCCCGGCCGATCTCCTTGAGGTACTGAATCCCCACCTGGCCCGCCTCGGCTTCACCGATCCCGCTTCGTTTGATCAGCGTATCCAGGTACTCCAGGTAAACCGTGTTGTTCACGTGCCCGTTGGGATCGTAATCCCCTTCCCGGGTGGTGATGGCTATCGTCTGAGCCGGCACGAATGTCTTGTCCACCGCAAAATCGATGGCGTCGGCGGCCAGGACATCATCCGCCTCGACCGTGTAAGGTTCGGATATCTGCTTCGGGATCTTGGATATTCGTTTGCGGTTCAGATCGAAATAGAGCCACAGACTGGTGGCTGCCGCCACCGTCTCGTCACCGCAGACCATTAAAAAATCCCGGCCAGCGCGAAATCCGGCCGATCCTTTGTGCCATGTCCTGAGGGTAACTTCTTCCCGGTACACGGGCATGCGATAAATGTCCACCCGCATGCGGTTCAAAATCCACACCGCACCGGCCGCGACCATATCCGCCGATCCCAGCCCCACCTGTTCCGAATGATGGACTGCAGCACGCTGGAGACGTTGAAACAAAACCGGTAGCTTCATTCGAAATTTCGTATCCACCTCATCGTAATCAACCAAGGTCGTCTGTTCGATTTTCATGGATAACTCGCTTTTATATTTTCCCCTCAACTTGACCATCTTTCCCGAGGGGCGTGAGGTAAACGGGTCGGTGAAGCGGGCTTTTGGCCGGCACAGGACACCAGGTGCCGAAAACTCAGACACCGACCGTCACAGATTTGGCGGATTCCGATATCCGGCGTCATGTTGGTCTTTTTCAACCGTTTCAAGGACCGATTTGAATTCACAATTCGGACCCAATGGCAACCGCATCAATCTCCGCGCGCCGGTTCGCCACAAATCGACTCTCAGGTGATCAACGGTTCATAATATACTATAATTATTATGCATAAGAATACAACCGGTATAAGACCACACACAAATGTGTACAAAATGAAACAGCCCCCGGTAATGGATACACGGCAACCCGGAGCGCAGAACCGCCGGCTGATCACGACGAAAAACAATCCAGAAAAAATACAACCGATTGGAATGGTTGTTGCAAAAAACCATGACCGTAAATCACCATTCAACCAGCGAGACAAAAGGGGAGAAAGGGATGCCAAGCGCCAACCAGGATAGACGCACTAACGTGTTCGACCGCGAAACCTACCTAAAAATGCTGATTTCCATTGCCCGGGCAGACAAGGACAATAGTCTGCCGGAGTATCGTTTCATACGAAAACAGGCCATCCAGCTGGGTGTCAACTACGAACAGGTTCTGAAAGACACGGACAGTGATTTTGAAATCGGTACCCATCAAGTGTCCCGCATGACAGCCCTTCGCGTGCTCAAAGACGCCATCATGATCGCCTCCATGGACGGCAACTTTTCCCTGCCTGAAAAACAAAAACTCTACACCTACGCTGAAAAGCTGGACATTCCCCGAACCGACGTGGACGATTTGGAAACCCTCGTCGGACAGCTCAAAGCGCTGGATCAGCGTTGGAAGGAACTGGTTGCCGGCCATCCCGATGAGTAACACCGGATTTTTCGCTCCCATTATCGCCTATGCAGACCAGGCAGCGACCTATTGCCGGGCTGGCCTCCAGCAACTGAACGGGTGGTATCGTCTTGCCGAGGCCTTGGATCCGTGGTTCTCCCTGGCCTTGTTTCTCGTCTGCTCCATGCTCATGGTATACCGCCTCAACGTGCTGGAGCGCAAAGGACTCGAAGGCACCGTGCTGGGCACGCTGGTGATGCCCTATGCATCCGGATTTCCCAACCTGATGTTCGCCTTCTCCCTTGGCCGACAGGGGGGCAGTGGATCGGTCATCGTTGAAAACTGCCTCGTCAATAACGTCACGAATCTCACCCTGCTCATCGGCCTTCCGGCACTGATATGGTCCCTCAACATCATCCCTTCCCGGTCGGCCCAGACCGTTCACAAACCCGTGTCCAAGCTTCAACGCCTCAACACCCTCTCCCTGATCCTGACCCTCGTGGCCCTCTTTTTTTTCACAGGCGCCCTGTGGGCATT
>JAQYWF010000111.1 GCA_030145105.1 Desulfosarcina sp. | reverse complement strand
GTAAGAATTCAGAATAGCGTTGTGATCGCTTCGCTCCTGCGTAATTTAAACTTAACGGCGCCGAAGGCGACATCCTTAATTCTGGCTCCTGACTCTTGAACCCTGAACCCTGAACCCTGAACCTTGAACCCTGAACCCTGAACCCTGAACCCTGAACCCTGAACCCTGAACCCTGAACCCTGAACCAATAAGATATTATGTTGAGAAATTAATTCTACAATTGAACTTGAAAAAAAACTATTCCTTTTTCCCGTCGATCCAATACTGCTCACGTTTTACGATGGTATTGATCTTCGCCTGAACATCCTCGGGTAAAGGATCGACCGTATGGGTTTCCAATATCCGGTCCACTTCCCTGGCCGCCTTGTCCTCCAAGGTCAGGCGGCCGTTTTTCTCCCACAGCGAGTATGGCCCCTTGTCGAACAGCTTGGAATAGAACGGATCCTTGTAGTGGCGCATGGTATGGGGATGCTGCAGGAAACTGCCCGTGGGGCCCACCTCGTCGATGGCATCCAGGGCCAGGGTTTCGTCATCCACGACGACGCCCCGGGTGGCAGCACGCAAAAATCCAATCGTCTCGTTGGCCATCACCTGAAGCTGAAGCGAGCCCTGAAGGCCCGAATCCATGAAACCAACATCGTGGACAATGTTGGCTCCGTGAAGCAGGGCGGTCATCAGGCTGATGGTGCATTCCATACCGGCCTGGTGGTCCAACACCTTGGCATCGGTGGAGCCGCCCAGACCAAAAACGGGCAGGTCGTAGTGCTTTCCCATACTGGTGGGTACGCCCTGCTCATCGGCCAATACGTAGTTGCCCACCATGGTTTTCAGGTTGTAGGGACCGCCGTTCCAACCAGGCACCGCGATCGGGGCACCCTCGCGGACCAGTTGTGCAAGCACCACCCCTAACAAGATGCCGGCGTTCATGGAAGCCATGCATCCGGCAATCGTGGCCGGCGAGTTGACACCACCGGCATTCAAGGGAATCCACAGCTGGGGCACCCCTTTTTCGGCCAGGTAGATGCACTATTGCAGGGCCTCCTGGTTGGCCACCAACCCGGATGTCACGTTGATGTAGCAGGTGGCAAAGGGGTGACGTTGGAAGGCATCAGGCCCCCCGGCCACGGCTTCGCACATCTCAACGGCCGCCACGCAGCCCTCGAAATCCGGAGAGACGAACACGATGGGCTTGGTGGTGTGGTTGAGCATCACTTCCATCTGGTAACGGTCGTAGATGCGCTGATCCACATCCTTTGGCAGGAACAGGGACATGACAAAATCGATTTCGGGCAAGAAATCCATCACCGTGGCCGCGGCCACGACATCCTTGAGTAAGGGTTCCCGGCGTTTGCCCGTATGGTGGTCAAGCAGGGTCAGGCAGTCCGAACCGCCTCCGTAGTAGGTGCTGTATCCCCAGGCCCGGATGGCCGGGTTTTTATGGCGATCATACAGGGTCAGGCGGCGCGGCGCCAGGGCCAGCGCCCGGGTCACCATGTGTTCGGGAATGTGGATGCGGATGCCATCGACCGAAGCGCCACCTGCCACCAGAATCTCCCGGGCTTTTTCGTCGTGGACATCCACGCCGGTACGTTCCAGAATCTCAATTGTTCCGATGTGGATGCGATCGCATTCCTGGTGGCCCATGCGGGAATAGCGGGCGTTGGACATGCGGTTTTCATGCGTTGGTATCATGTGTCACCTCTTTTTGATATATCAATTTATATTTAAGTTGTATCAACTACTAATTTATGGAAATCTAAAAGTCAATTTTATTGTTGCTCCTTTGCTGGTTACTGATATTTAAAAAGAGTTCACATCAAATCTGACACTCAATCGCTTGAACATGGAGCCCTCGATGCCTCAAAAACCCAACGTGCGCGCATCAAAAAAACAGATTTATGCCACCTTGAGAAGTGAAATCATTTTGGGGCACCGCAATCCCGGCGAACGGATGGTCGTCGACGACCTCAAGGCCCGGTTCGGCACCAGCGTGACCCCGGTGCGCGATGCACTGCAGATGCTCAACCAGGAAGGATTGATCACCATCAAACCCCGCTCCGGATATTTTATCACCCAGATCACCCTGAAAGCGCTGCGGGACATGCTGGAACTGCGTGAGATTCTTGAGACAGCCGCTGTGGAACGGGCTGCCGCGACCATCACCGATGCGCAGCTGGTGGCACTCAAGAAGGTTCACGCCGGATACACCGGCGACGACGACCATGCTTACACCCGTTACACCGATGAAAACAGGCGGTTCCACTATCTGCTTGCCCAGGCATCCGGCAACCAGGAGTTGGCCCTGGCCCTGCGGGGCTTACACGACCGGCTGGCCCGCTTCATGGTGATCCGCCATGCGGGAAAAAGCCTCGAAGAAATCCACGACCGGCTGATCGATCGACTGCAGGCCCATGACGTCTCCGGCGCCAAAAAGGTAATCCTGGACGAGGTGGGGGAAAGCCGACGGGCCATCATGGATCGAATCATGCAGGAAGAGGCGGCGCACTGGCATGTGGGAGCAGGGGGAGGGGCAAAGCTTGAATGAATAGGGATGGACGCATGAACATCGAACATCCAACGTTGATGATCCAGTAAAAAGTCTTAAACAGTGTCACTCCCGTGAAGGAGGGAGTCTATAACTAATTGAAACTTATGGATCCCCACCTGCGCGGGGATGACAAAAAAGAGGGCAATTCGACTTTTTACGGATCCGTCAACGTTCAGCTTTTTAATTTCTGAATTTTGAAGTGTCATACAAAGCCCTGGTCGTTTAAGCGTTTGAATTCTGGGGAAAAATCATGCGGGATAGAATAATCGAAACCATTGAGATGAAGGTTAAAGAAGCCAGCTGCCATGCAGAAATCGCATCAAGCTGGAAAACGCCGCTGGTTGGCTTTGCCGATGCCGGGGATCCGCTTTTCGGCGAATTGAAAACAGCCATCCGCCCGTCCCATGGATTGCCCGGGGACCTCTTACCCGGCGCCCGCACGGTGATCGCCTATTTTCTGCCCTTCGATCCATCCATCCCCCGATCCAACCACCGGGGCACCTTCAGTTCCGAAGCCTGGGCCGTCGCCTATATCGAGACCAACCGCCTGATCGCCGGCATCAATGAACGGATCAACTGGCTTCTTGAACAGGAGGGATGGCAGGGCACCCGCCTGCCGGCCACCCACAATTTTGACGAAGAACAGCTGATGAGTGACTGGTCCCACAAGCATGTGGCTTTTATTGCCGGCATCGGCAGTTTCGGGCACCACCACATGCTCATTACGGACCAAGGGTGCTGCGGGCGGCTGGGAAGCGTGGTCACCGACGCCGTCATCGCGCCCACGCCGAGATGCGAACAAGAGCGCTGCTTGTTCAAGTTCGACGGTTCCTGCCGTAAATGCGAACAGCGCTGCCCGGCCAAGGCCCTCGAAGCAGATCCGTTTCGCCGTCACGCCTGCTACGATCGGCTTCTGGAAAACGCCCGCCTGCACGAACGCCACGGCCTGGCCGATGTCTGCGGCAAGTGCGCCGCCATCGTGCCCTGCTCCTTCACCGATCCGGTGAAACGCGCCTCCCGGAAAAACCGGTCGAATCGTTGAAGCAATCGGAAAAGCGGTCTATCCGGACGCATGCCGCAGCCAAGATAATTGATCATCGTTGGAAGCTCTGCTTTGGTTTTATTTAGTGGTGGATAAGTGCAGGTATTCGCAAATCAGGTTTTATTGGATTAATCTCAATGTATGCCAACTCGGCTGATTGACACGAGATAGAAAAGTTACAAAATGTAATCGCAACCGAACCGGTCTTCCAACCTAACACAATATGTAGATCTCACCGAATAAAATTTAATCTCAAGGTGTTGGCAAGTAATCTGCCGTTTTTGCAAGCGCAAATAGATTCAGTTTCTATGATCTATCCTGCATTGGGCATGCCGAGGCCACGAGCTATCGTTTAATACTTTTTATGCATGTCCAGCCCTATTGCCGAATCCCTGAGTAATAAAACGACAAGTCAACCACCCATCGATCGCAAAGACGAAATTAAAGCCTTTGCCGAGACTTTGGCATCCCCAAGCATCATGATGGCCTTCTCGCTATCATAAAGCGGGTTCTCGACACCCGAATAACCGGGGTTTTTATCAAAATTGCAGATGATCACTTTTTGGGCCTCATGGGCCATCAAAATCGGCATGCCCGAAATCGGTGTCCCTTCGCTCTGGATCGCAGCCGGATTCACGACGTCGCAGGCACCGAATACCATGGCCACGTTCGTATCGGCGAACCGGGGATTGACCTCATCCATTTCAAGCAGGTTGTCGTAGTCGACTTCGGCTTCTGCAAGGAGCACGTTCATATGCCCGGGCATTCTTCCGGCAACCGGATGGATGGCATATTTGACGCGCGCACCTCTTTTTTCTAAAAGGGAGGCCAGCTCCACCACATCGAATTGAGCTTTGGCCAACGCCATGCCGTATCCGGGTATGATGACTACGTTTTTAGCCGAAGCCAGCGCATTGACTGCCTCAGCGGAATTGTCGGAAGCAGGTTTTTCAACGACTACCTCCTGGGTTTTACTATCCTTCAGGTTCGCCAAGAGCTGATGGACAGTCTTTTTTGCATCTCCCGGCAGCATGATGGTATTGCGCTTGTCGTACAACGGGTTCTCGACACCTGAATATCCTGGTTTTTCATCGAAATTGCAGCAAACAACATGTTTGGCTTGATGGGCCATCAGGATCGGCATCCCTGATATGGGTGTGCCTTCGACATCGATGGCCGCGGGATTGACCACATCACAGGCGCCGACGACCAGAACCAGGTCGGTGTGCTGAAAATCGGGATTGATTGCATCCATTTCCACCAGCATGTCATAATCCACACCGGCTTCGGCCAGGAGCACATTCATATGCCCAGGCATCCTTCCCGCAACCGGATGGATGGCGTATTTGACATCCTTGCCCATGGTGATCATCCGTTGGGCAAGATCGGCAACCTCCATTTGGGCTTTGGCCAGGGCCATCCCATAGCCGGGAACGATGATCACGGTTTCGGCCTTCAAGATGACAGCCACCGCCTTTTCCAGACCCTGCTCTCCGTCTGTCACCCCGGTCTCGGCGACCACGCATTGGGAGGACAATGCAGTCGATGATTCTTCTTTTTGCAGAGTGTTCGGTGGCTTTTTTTGTTCAGGGAAAAACACCCTGAAAAGATTTCGATTCATGGCTTTGCACATCACATGGGTGAGAATAGAACCTGAGGCCGCCACTGTTGCACCGAAGGCAATCAACAGTTGGTTGCCGATCACCATTCCACAGAATGAGGCGGCCAAACCGGCAGTTGCGTTGAGGAATGAGATCAGCACCGGCATATCGGCGCCGCCGATGCGAATCGAAAACAGGATGCCGAAAAGAACGGACATTAGGATCTGGGTGAGATAAAGAACCAATACCAGTTCGGATGTGAAATAAAAGGATAACACGCCAACAAAAAACAGGCCGCCAATATTCCACCACAGGAGTAAATTGTGGCCCGGCAGGATTAGCGGCGTCTGCCTGATGCGGTTCGCTAATTTGGCGCTGGCAACCATGCTGGCGCTGAACGTCAACGCACCGATGGTCAATCCTAAAACACCTGAAACTTGGCTCACTGGTTCTAATGCATGGGTGCTGCGGGTCAGTTCAACCAGCGACACAAGAAATGCCGCTACGCCGCCTGCACCGTGTTGGAAGGCCACCATGGCCGGGATCTGAATCATGCTGACGGCGCGTGCCACGGCATAGCCGGCGATCGCACCCCCCAGCAGCGATATGACGACGACACCCGCGTCCATGATCCCGTTGCGATACAGGACCAAAATAAAAGCACAGGTCAGCGCAAATGCAGCCGTCAAATTGCCGGACTTTGCCCTGCGGGGTTCCCGGAACTGCCATATTCCCGCGATCAGAATCAAGATAACCGAAAAGTCGATAATAAGTGTCATAGCCCGATGGATTTCATTTATGGGTTATTCACTGTCGGCCGTTTTTCTTTGAAAAGCCTCAGCATTCTGTCTGTAATGGCAAAACCGCCGACGACATTAAAGGTGGCCGTAATTATGGCCAGTGCACCCAACACCTTTTCTATAACCGATGTCTCCACTGAAAAGAGAATCAACGCACCTAATATGGTAACCGCGGAAATGGCGTTGGTCATGGACATCAGGGGCGTGTGTAGCAATGACGGCACCTTGGATATCAGCAGATAACCGACAATAAAGGAAGCCAGGAAAACGCCCGCCATCAATAATAAGTTTGCCATCTGTGTGCCTCTCCCCGCTTAATTAGACAAACCACCCCGCATGGCCTTGAGGGCACCCTGGTGATGGATGAATGAGCTATGGGTGACGAGAGAACTTTTGACAATCTCATCCTCCAGATCAAGTTCTCCCACACCGATTTTGAAAAGATTTTCTACATAATAGTACATATTGTTGGCATACAGCCAACTGGCATGAACCGCCATCCTGCCGGGGATGTTCTGGATCCCGCAGACATTGACGCCCAGGCGTTGAACAAAACGTCCCGGTTTAGTAATCTCGCAGTTGCCCCCTTGGTCGACGGACACATCCATAATGACCGAAGCGGGTTTCATATTGGTAATCATTTTTTCAGTAACCAGGATAGGCGCGACCTCACCCGGCACCAACGCGCTGAGAATGACCACATCCGCCTCTTCCAGATGGGGGCTGATCAGGCCCTGTTCAATTTCGAGCCATTCGGCCTCCAGGGCTTTTGCATAACCGCCCTTGCCCACGGCCAGTTCTTGAGGGATATCGAATTCTACGATTTTGGCACCCAGGCTATCGGCTTGCGTACATGCGTCCTTGCGAATATCGAAGGCCTTGACAACGCCGCCTAAACGTTTGGCGGTTGCAATGGCTTGCAGTCCCACAACACCGGCCCCCACAACTAAAAACTTTGCCGGTTTGATTGTACCGATGGCGGTACCGATCATGGGGATGAACGTTTGCAGCTGGTTAGCGGCCATGATCACGGATTTATAACCGGTGACCGTGCTCATTGAAGACAAGGCGTCCATGCGTTGGGCCCTGGAGATGCGAGGGATGCCGTCCATCGTCAGGGCTGTGATATTTTTATCCCGAAGCCGTTTGACAATATCGTGGCTTTCCGGTGCAGCCGGGTGGAGAAAAGTGATCAGGATACAGTCATCGCGAAACATATTGACTTCATGCTTATCCAACCGTTCGTTGAAGATCGGCTGTTTGACTTTTAAAATCACATCGGCTTTGGCAAACAGGTCCGGTGCATCGGGGATGATTGTTGCCCCGGCAAGGGAATATGATTCATCGCTGATTAACACCCCTTCACCGGCCGACGATTCAACGGCAACGTCAAACCCCAGGTCAATGTATTTCCTGACTGTTTCCGGTGTGGCGGCAACTCTTTTTTCTTCCGGTAAGATTTCTTTTGGAATTCCGATTAACATAATGTTACCTCATTTTAAAATTTCGGTTGAAAGGTGGAAAGTAGATGTATTGTGTCGGTGTCCATCGAACGTCAGGTGTTACCATGATCCATCATGGCGTTGGCGACTTTTATAAAACCCGCAATATTAGCGCCTGTAAAGTAATTGCCTTTATGCCCGGCCTGCTCTGCGGCACGCAGACAGGTTTCATGGATATCGATCATGATGGTCCGCAGCCTCAAATCCACTTCTTCCCTTGTCCATCTGATTTTAGAACTGTTCTGGGCCATCTCTAAACCGGAGCAAGCAACTCCTGCAGCATTCGAAGCCTTTCCGGGAGAGTATAAAATCGCGCTTTCAAGGAGCACGTCCATGGCTTCCTGCGCTGCCGGTATGTTGGCGCATTCGGTTACGCACCGGCATCCGTTGTTCAGTAATTCCCTGGCATCGTCTCCATCTATTTCATTCTCACAGGCACAGGGGAAGGCGACGTCACAGGTTATGCCCCAGGGTTTATTGGCTGCATGGAAATCGACATTGAATTGTTGCGCATAATCCTCAACCCGATCTCCTATCTTAAGGCTGTTGCTTAGCGACAAACACGACCAGCGACTGTTACAGGTGCAGCATATTCCCGGAACGTCCAGTTCTTTCACCATTGGTAATCTCCTATAATGACTTTTAACGGCAGCGACGTTAGTTCTCCAACGCGCAGGGGACGCCAGCTTCGCAATGGAACCTGTCCAGGGCCTCATCGAAAAAGGGCGGCTGTGGTGTGCTTTTTAGCTTGTCGACCAATTTTCTCGCCGCTGAGGTTAATTCATCATGGGAATCAGCAGGCCCATTTTTCAACAGTTGAACCAGTGCATCGCCTGCAATTACCCTGGCATCATAATAGGTGTTATCGTCTGCCAGTATGGCAAGGACCTGGAGGACCAGTTCCTTCGACGGGGTTTGGATTTCTCCGACGCGTTTGAGCACCTCTTCACGCAGCCTCCAGTTGCCCTTGAAACGCAGGATCCGAATCAAACCCGGCTGACAGTCTGCCAATCTGCCGTTGTCGGCAAGTTCATCGAAGGTGTCCAGAACCGGTCCCCAATCCGTGAGATTTCCAAAAGGGTCTTGTTTCATTGATTTACTCCTTTTCTGTGCGTAGACGGTTTCTTTGATGAGTTGATTACTGACGGCGGGATAGAGCAATGACGGTGCCAGAATTGAGGTATTTTTTAACTCTCTGATATTAATTATAAAATTGAGAAATAGCAGATGCTGCCAAAAATATGGATGGGAAATAACCGCCCGCTCAAATCAATTAAATTAGTCGTAACCTATCGTAATAACATAGTATATTTAAAACGGGCGAACACGCCCATGGTGGGCGGATCTGGCACTTAAGGCGGGGACATTTTCCGAAAAAGCGCTCTTCGCGATATTCCCAGCAGGGAGGCGGCCTGGGTGCGGTTACCGCCTGCCTGGCGCAACGCTTTTGAGATGAGGGCATGTTCCAATTGCTGAGTGGCTTCACGAAGATTGAGTTCGGCCAGGATCGGTGCAGTTGCGAATTTTGGATCGGGTGAGAGAAAATCAAGGTGCCCAATGGCGACATATCGCTGAAGAACATTGCGCAATTCGCGGACGTTCCCGGGCCAGTCGTACTCGATCAGTGTATCCATGATACGTCCGGGAATGCTTGTCGGTCCGGAAGGCCTTTTCATTTTGCGTAAAAAGTGTTCTACCAGCAGCGGAATATCCTGCTTACGGTGGCGCAAGGGTGGCAATTGAATTTGGATCACCTGAATACGATAGAAAAAATCGTTGCGCATATGCCCACTGTTGACCTTATCGTCCAAAGCAGTGTTGGATGCCGATATAATCCGAAAATTAGCCAGGTTAATCTCTGTGCTGCCAACTGGTCGGTATCCTCCTCCTTCAATGGCTCTCAAGAGCTTGGCCTGCATATTGACGGTTAACTGGCTGACTTCATCAAGAAACAGCGTACCGCCATCGGCCATATCCAGGTAGCCTGGCGAATCAGCGTGGGCGCCTGAAAACGATCCTTTGCGGTGGCCGAAAAATTCCCGTTCGAACAGGGTCTCCTGGATGGCACCACAGTTCACCGCGACGAACCGTTCTTTTTTCCTGTCGCTATGGTCATGGATGGCATGGGCCACCAATTCTTTGCCGGAACCGGATTCGCCGAATATGGCAACACTGGCATCTGTTGCGGCCGCCTTTAAAATAAGCTCGTAAACCTCCTGCATGGCTGGCGAACGCCCAAGGATTTCGCCGAGTCGATAGCGTTCTTTCAACGATGATCGCAACACTCGGTTTTCACTGTCCAACAGGTCGGCCATTCGTTGGGCAGCCATCTGTTGCTCTTTAATTTCAGTGATATCCTTGAACGTTGACAGCAGCGCCGGTCTCCCCTGGAAAGTGATCGGACTGTGACAAACCTGGATCCAAAACATCTTTTCAGATAGTGTAAACTGCTGAAATTCTTCGACCTTAGCCTCAAGGGTGCTATCATCGATTGATCCGAAGAGTCTGGATATGTCACCAGCATCATCCCCGGGGGGATGGTGTACGGATGCATCGTGCATTTCTACAGCCGAAGAGACGTTGAATAGTTGACAAAAGGCTGGATTGACGTAACAAAAGCGATGATCCTGCACTAGGGAGACACCTTCGGCGACCTGCTCGGTCAGCACCCGATAACGCGATTCGCTTTCTTTCAGCGCCGCTTCAGAGCGCTTTAACCACAGCACTTTGCTCAACCGCTCGCCAATCGCTCTCAATAAGTGATCTTCTTCCTCCAGAAACGGTCCGCCATCGCAAACCGGGGGTTTTTGAATATAGAAAACGTCCACGTCGCCGACATGATTGCCGTTTAATATGATTGGCGTGTTCTGGTGCCAGCGTGTCGTCTTGAAATTCTTGGACTGGTATTCCTGGCCGTCCAACAAGATCCGCGCACAAGCGTTCTCAGGATACTGCCAAGCCGCCGGAATCAATTCAACAGCACGCTGCATGATCCATGACAGGGAGACATCCTGGTTTTCAAAAAGGTTGGAAATGCCGTACAGGCAGTTCAGTTCCTTGATACGCTCGGTCAGCGCATTAGGCGCGGAAGAAACCGACAATGGTTTACAGGTGGTATTATCCATTTTTTAGTTTTGACTGAAAAAGTTGGTGATCCTACCATCTTCAGATATGTATTTGAAAAAAAACATAATTTGTCAAGGGATAAACCAGACCAATGTGATTGGTATGTGTTTAGCAACTTTGGTAAAGTTATCTAAAATTCAAGCCAAGGCAAGATTTATCCCATATAGCCAAAACAAATCACACGCCTAAATGCCCTTGTACTTACTGCTATCTATTTGGAATAATCCAGTCTTTTCACGAACAACAATATGTAGAGCCTAACCGATTTTCCAAATTGTCGCGTCTGCTTTGCATGTACGTTATGTCTACAACAGCCACGAATGAAATTTGTCCGCTACACCATTCTCCAACTACCTAACTCTGCGTTTCATGTAGGTTTGTGCCGGCTATTTTTATTTGAACTCAGTTCCAGTCATCAGCAGTATCCTATCGGCAGGTGTGGTCTGGTAAGCCAATGAATTGACAAGAGTTACCGTCGTGAATTAGGCTCATCTCAAACTGCAAGCCGGAAAATATTAAAAAGAGAAAAAACCAGGCCACCTCCCCTTACCTTACCGGCACACCTTCAAAATGGGTTCGTGAAATTTAGTTCAACAATCATCCCGCCTTTTCGAACATCACCCTTTTTTACCTTGCGAAAAAAGCAAGGATCTTAACCGCTTTAATTGATGATGCCCAATTCATGACCATCATGGCCACCAAGATGCCTTTTATCGGTCGCGGATGATCGAAGGCTGCGATCACAATCTGAATTGCCGACCAAACGTACCGATTTACCTTTTTGCCGGCGTCGGTCAACACGCCTCGTCGTAAACGGCCGCAGCCGCGGCGAGCGCTCCCGGTTGCGAGCGGTACCCCTGGGCGCTAAGCACCGTTTCAAGGGCTGCCAGCAGGAGAAACACGTTCTTGGGGCGGCAGGATTGACCCATCAGCCCGATGCGCCATACCTTGCCGGCAAACTGGCCCAACCCGCCGCCGATCTCGATCCCGTAATCCTTCAGAAGCGCCTTGCGGACGGTGAGGTCGTCTACCCCTTGCGGAATCCGCACCGCGTTGAGCATGGGCAGCCGGATCGCCTCTGGAACGAGCATGGCAAGCCCCATGGCTTCGATGCCTGCGACCAGCGCCCGATGATTGAGGCGGTGCCGAGCATGCCGATTGGACAGCCCTTCTTCGGCGATCAGGCGCAGCGCTTCGCGCAATCCATAAATCATGTTGATGGGGGCGGTGTGGTGGTATTTTCTTTCGGATCCCCAGTAGTCCCGCACCATGCTCAGATCCAGGTACCAGCTGACCACGGGTGTCTCTCGCCGTTCCATCGCCTTGACCGCAGCCGGGCCGAAGGTCACCGGCGACAGCCCCGGAGGGCCGGAGATGCATTTTTGCGTGCCGCTGTAGACCGCATCGATCTTCAATTCGTCGATCGGCACCGGCATGCCGCCCAGCGACGTCACGGCGTCCACCAGAAACAGCGCGCCGGCATCGTGACTGATCCGGGCCAGGTCGTCAAGCGGCTGACACACACCGGTCGAGGTTTCGGCATGCACGACGGCAATCACCTTTGGCGCTTTGCCTTTTATGGCCTGCCGCACAGCCTCGGGGTCGACGGCTGTCCCCCATTCGGCGTCAATCCGGATCAGTTTGCCGCCGATACGCTTGACGATGTCCGCCATGCGCGTACCGAAGACACCGTTGACGCACACTGCCACCTCGTCGCCCGGTTCGACAAGATTGACGAAACAGGTCTCCATGCCGGCGCTGCCCGTACCGGAGACGGGAATGGTCAACTCGTTGTCAGTCTGAAACAGCGCGCGCAGCAAAATCTGCGTTTCGTTCATAATTGCCAGAAAATAAGGGTCGAGATGCCCGATGCAGGGCGCGGCGATGGCCTGCAGCGTTCTTGCGGGCACATCACTGGGTCCGGGTCCCATCAGAACACGATCCCCGGGATTGAGGTCACGAAAATTATCCGCGTTTAAAGTCTCCCAGCCTTTGCATGCTTTTTCCATTGGTGCCGAACTCCTTCCTTTCCCGATTGATTTTGATGGATGCCGCCGGCTGCATGTTTAAAAACTTGATTGCCTTCTACTCAGGCATTAGCAGCAGCGATCAGGGCGGCACCGATGGCACCGTTGACCTGCGCACTGGCCGACACCCTGATGGATTTGCCGGATTTTTTTTCCAGGGCCCGGACCACGCCGATGTTCTTGGCCACCCCACCGGTCATCATCAGCGGTTCGGTGATGCCAACCCGGCTGGCCATGGCGATCACCCGGGAACCGATGGATTCGTGGATGCCGGCAATGATGTTCTTCCGACGCTCGCCCCTGGCGATGAGGGAAATTACTTCGGACTCGGCAAAAACGGTGCAAAGACTGCTGATGGCGGCCGGCCGGTCCGCTTTCAGGGACATCTCCCCGAAGGCATCCAGGTCCACCTCCAATGCCCGGGCCATCACCTCGAGAAACCGGCCGGTACCGGCGGCACACTTATCGTTCATGGCAAAGTCGGTAACCCGGCCGGTAGTGTCCATGGCGATGGCCTTGCTGTCCTGGCCGCCGATGTCGATGACGCAGCGCACGG
>JAQYWF010000114.1 GCA_030145105.1 Desulfosarcina sp. | reverse complement strand
TTAAAGCCGCTGAGCTGGTGGTTAAAGACATCAATGCCAAGGGCGGCGTTCTCGGCAAACAGGTGGAGTTGCTGGTGGAAGATGATGTGTGCAAGCCTGAAGTGGCCACCAATACGGCCACCAAACTGGTTTCCGAAGGCGTCCATGTGGTGCTGGGCCACATCTGCTCCGGAGCCACCAAGGCGGCTCTGGGTATTTACAAAGACTCCAGCATTCCGGTCATGTCCCCATCTGCCACCAACCCCGCGCTGACCCAGAGCGGCGACTATCCCAACTTTTTCCGTACCATCGCTTCCGATGATGCCCAGGCCCGCCTGGAAGTTGACTTTGCGCTGGATGTCCTCAAACTGAAAAAAATTGCCGTGCTGCACGACAAGGGCGATTACGGCAAGGGTCTGGCCGAGTTCGCCAAGTCATTCCTGGAAGCCGATTCGCGGGCGGAAGTCGTCTTTTATGAAGGCATCACCCCCGGTGCTGTGGACTACACTGCCGTCGTTCAAAAGATCAAAAAAAGCAAGGCGGAGGCAGTCATTTTCGGCGGCTACCATCCCGAAGCCTCCAAGATCGTCAGCCAGATGCGCAAAAAAAGAATGGACACCATCTTCATCTCCGATGACGGCGTAAAAGATGACACCTTCATCAAAGTGGCCCAGAAGTACGCTGAGGGCGTTTACGCCACCGGTCCCATGGATGTTTCCAGCAACCCCATGGCCATGGCGGCCAACGAGGCCCACAAAAAAGCCTACGGTTCCGATCCGGGCGCATTCTACCTGAATGCTTACTCGGCCGCCATCGCTCTGCTCAACGCCATCGAGCAGGCGGGCAGCACCGATTTTGCCGCGGTGACCAATGCGCTTCGGACCAAAGACGTGGATACACCGCTGGGCAAAATCCGCTTTGACGATCGCGGTGATGCCATCGGCGTGGGATTCTCCATGTACCAGGTTAAAAATGGTGCCTACGTTGAATTGAAGTAGGGCAAGCGATTGCATGATCAATCAGGGGGCAGACAACCACGCGTCTGGCCCCTGATTTTTCTGAACGGCACCCTTCATCGCCCGAACACCAATGCCCGGGCGATATCCTTTTACTGAATATGGTCCTATAAAATGGAATATTTTTTCGAGCTTTTTCTGGGCGGGCTCACCCGGGGCAGCATCTATGCGCTGATCGCCCTTGGCTACACCATGGTCTACGGTATCGTACA
The DNA here is from genome assembly GCA_030145105.1 of Desulfosarcina sp. Lineage (GTDB taxonomy): Bacteria > Desulfobacterota > Desulfobacteria > Desulfobacterales > Desulfosarcinaceae > Desulfosarcina. The sequence continues at coordinate 11,518 of JAQYWF010000114.1, read as the reverse complement.
ACTGATCAACTTTGCCCATGGCGAAATATACATGATCGGCGCCTTCACCGCCCTGATCGTGATCAGCGTGCTGACCATGCTGGGCTGGAACCAGATCGCTATCCTGCTGATCGCCGCCGGGGTTGCCGTGGTCTATTCATCGGCCTACGGCTACACGATGGAGAAGATCGCCTACAAGCCCTTGCGCAAAGCCCCCCGGCTGTCGGCCCTGATCAGTGCCATCGGCATGTCCCTGTTCCTGCAGAATTATGTGCTTTTGGCCCAGACGTCTGATTTTATGCCCTTTCCCGGACTGATCCCCGATTTCGAATTCATGGAGCCCTATGCTCACATCATCGGATCGCCGGAACTGGTGATCCTGATCACGACCGCTATCGTCATGGTCCTGCTGACGATTATGATCAAATTTTCTAAAATCGGCAAAGCCATGCGGGCCACGGCCCAGGATCGCGATATGGCCATGTTGGTGGGGGTGAATGTCAACTGGGTGATATCGGTGACATTCATTATCGGCTCCGCCACGGCTGCCATCGGCGGGGTGCTGATCGCTTCGCACATCGGCCAGGTCAATTTTTACATCGGCTTCATCGCCGGCATCAAAGCCTTCGTGGCGGCGGTGCTGGGCGGCATCGGCTCCATTCCCGGTGCGGTGCTGGGCTCTCTGGTGCTCGGATGGACAGAGTCTTTTTTCACCGGATATATCTCCAGCGACTACGAGGATGTGTTCGCCTTTATTTTTCTGGTTTTGATTCTGATTTTCAGGCCGGCGGGCATTCTGGGCCGGTCAACTGCGGAAAAGGTATAAGGGCATTTTAATATTTACTGTGGCTGGTAACCACAACCCGTCGGCCACCTGCGTATTGAGATAAAATACCACATGCTTGTAAACGAACTTAAAAAATCATTATTTGTATCTCTCTGGTTCATGTTTTTGACCTTTCCCATCATGGTGATCCAGGTCAACACGGTGGAAAACATCATCCAGTGGCGCTGGGCCAACCTGTTTTTCGTGGGTGTCGGCAGCTTCGTGCTGAGTGCCCTCTGGCGCTACCTGATTCGTCGGAAGGAACAGGGCATTCAAGAAACGGAGGTCGATGGCGTCGCCCGGGTGACGCTGAGCCAGCGCCTGCTTAATAATCGGCGTTTTACCATTCCTGCGTTGTTTGTTGTCAGCATTTTGGCTCTGGCCTTTCCATTCGTTTTTTCCCTCTATCAGACCAACATCATGATTACCGCCATGATCTATGTGTTGTTGGGTCTGGGATTGAACATCGTGGTCGGTGTCGCCGGCCTCTTAGACCTGGGCTATGCCGCCTTTTACTGCGTAGGCGCCTACTCCTACGCCCTGCTGAACTACCATTTCGGGTTTGGTTTCTGGAGCGTGCTGGGGATCGGCGCCGGACTGGCGGCCCTGTTCGGTATTATCCTGGGGTTTCCCGTGCTGCGGCTACGGGGGGATTATCTGGCCATCGTCACCCTGGGCTTCGGGGAGATCATCCGCCTGATCATGGAAAACTGGAACGCTTTTTCTTTCGGACCCAGCGGTATCGCCAACATCCCCCGGCCGGGATTTTTCGGTGTGGAGATGAACATCGAACAGGTCACCATCTATGTCTACTTCCTGATGATCGGGATGAGCCTGTTCACTATTTTTGTGGTCAATCGGCTGCAGGATTCAAGGATCGGCAGGGCCTGGATTGCCCTGCGTGAGGATGAGGTGGCCTGTCAGGCCATGGGCATTGACAAACGCAAAACCAAGCTCATGGCGTTTGCGCTAGGGGCTACCTGGGCCGGTTTCGCTGGGGTCATCTTTGCGGCCAAAACCACCTTTATCAATCCGGCCAGCTTTACCCTGTGGGAATCGATCAATATCCTGTGCGTCGTGGTGTTGGGGGGCATGGGATCCATCGTGGGGGTCATCGTCGGCGCCTTTGTCTTGATTCTACTGCCCGAATACCTGCGTTTTCTCTCGGAATACCGCATACTGGCATTCGGCGCGGTGCTCGTGGTGATGATGGTGTTTAGGCCCGGGGGCATCGTGGAAACGGTCCGGCGAACGTATCAATATAAGGAGACGGCCTAATATTTTCGTCTTGCCGCCCGTAATGACGGTATGCATGCAATGCGAAAGAAGGGTCGCACAAGGGTCATTACCTGAGCAGATATGGATATGGAACCGATACTCGACGTTAAACAGCTGACAATGAAATTTGGCGGACTCCGGGCTTTGGACAAGGTCGATCTGGATGTTTACCAGGGCCAAATCGTGGCCCTGATCGGCCCCAACGGAGCGGGCAAGACCACGTTTTTCAACTGCATCACCGGGATGTACGATCCCAGCGGGGGTGATGTACTGATTTCTCCGCCTAAAAATGGACGGCCCCAGCGAATCAACGGGATCAAGCCCAATAAAGTTACCGAAAAGGGACTGGCCCGGACGTTTCAGAATATCCGCCTCTTTCACAACATGACCGTGCTGGAAAACGTCATGATCGGCTGTCACTGCCGCATGAAGGCCGGCATTTTAGGGGCGGTGCTCAGGGGCGCCTCCACCCGCCGTGAAGAGGAGGCGGTGATTCAGAAAAGCTATACGATCCTGAAAAAAATCGGCCTTGAAAAGTACGTCAATGATTTCGCCAAGAACCTGCCTTACGGAGCCCAGCGGCGCCTGGAAATTGCCCGGGCCATGGCCACCGATCCGTTCATGCTGCTTCTGGATGAACCGGCCGCCGGCATGAATCCACAGGAAACGCACGAATTGGATGAACTGATCATCAGAATCCGCGACACCGAAGGGATTTCGATTCTGCTCATTGAACACGACATGAAACTGGTCATGAGTCTGTCGGACCGCATTTTCGTCATGGACTACGGCAAGAAGATCGCCCAGGGCACCCCTGAAGAGATTCGTAAAAATCCGGCCGTCATCAAAGCCTACCTGGGAGAAGAAATCGATGCTTAGTCTGGCTGATATTCATACTTATTACGGCAATATCCAAGCCTTGAAGGGCGTTAGCCTGGAGGTGGAAGAGGGGGAGATCATCACCCTGATCGGCGCCAATGGCGCCGGTAAGACCACGACGTTGATGTCCATCTCCGGAATCGTACCCCCGCGCAGCGGTGACGTCCTATTTATGGGCGAATCCATTTCCCGCGTGAATCCAGACAAGATCGTCTCCATGGGCATCAGTCAGGTGCCGGAAGGCCGGCGAATCTTCCCCTATCTTACTGTGCTGGAAAATCTAGATATGGGCGCGTTTCTGAGGAATGACAAGGATGGTGTGAATTCAGACCTGGACTATGTGTTCGGCCTGTTTCCCATCCTGGCGGAACGGCGCAACCAGGCTGGCGGCACCTTGAGCGGCGGCGAGCAGCAGATGCTGGCGATCTCCCGGGCCCTGATGGCTCGGCCCAGGCTGCTTTTGCTGGATGAACCCTCTCTGGGGCTGGCCCCGTTGATTGTAAAACAGATATTTGAAATCATAAGGAAAATCAACATCGAAAATAACACTACCATTTTTCTCGTGGAACAAAACGCCAACCTTGCCCTGAAGGTCGCCCACCGTGGATACGTCATGGAGAACGGTCGAATTACCCTTTCCGATGCCGCTGACAGACTGCTGACCAATGAAGACGTGAAAAAGGCCTACCTGGGTATTTAGCATTGCGGCCACACGATTCAGGCTTGAAGGAAATTATTTTCACAATATGGTGAAAATGCCATAGTTTGTGATGAACGGTTTTCACACCGGGACGCTTAAGATCCGCACTGGTTTCTACATAACTATTTGAATAAAATATAAAATTGTTCACTTAGAGATGTTTCGGCATTCTAATTGCTATTATCCTAATTAAGTTCGACGCGAGGCGTTGCAACTTGTTGGTCAACCCTTACCAATGTGAAATGTCATGAATCCAGATAATCAACACCCCCATATGTTTTCCCACTTAAAGGATGTCGTTATTTTTTTGGTTACCGTAGCCGTTTGTAGCTTTTTCCTGACCGCTGCCAGCACGTTCACCAAACAGACTGAGATTGAAGCGTATGCCACCCCGGTACTGGCCATGCCGCAGCCTCCGGTACCGCTTGAACTGGCATCGGGACCCGAGTCAGATTTTCCGGTTGTTGCAACGGCCCCGGTTATGCCGGATATCGACGTGGCCTGGGCGCCGCCGGTATTTGATGTGTGTCTGGCTTTCCCGGAGACCGAGCAGGACCCGGCCTGGGTCGACACGCTCACGGGAATATCGCCGGTGCCTGCTGGGGTCTTGCCCAACGAATCCATTCCATTTCACGGTATTATCATTCAGGTGGCCGGGCGATATGAAGTTGACCCGCACCTGATCCGAGCCATTATTCTCGCGGAATCCGGTTACAATCCAAAGGCCAAATCGAAAAAAGGGGCCCGGGGACTGATGCAACTCATGCCGTCCACGGCAAAATCCCTGGGTGTTGAGGATATCTACGATCCGGAGGAGAATATCGATGGCGGTGTCCGCTATTTCAGGTCACTGCTTGACCGGTTCGATGGTGATGTGCAGTTGGCCCTGGCTGCCTACAATGCCGGATCACGCCACGTTCGAAACTATGAGGGGGTCCCCCCGTTCAAGGCCACACAGCGCTACATCAAGAAAGTGCTCAAGTTTCATAAAAAGTTCAAAATGCAAAAAACAGCCGGCTCCCGGAGGCTGGCCTGACGCTGGACCATCAATAAACTGCCTGCGGGCGTAAGCGTTCACAGGTTCAGCGTTCACCGTTCTGGGTTTGTTCTGCATTGGTTGACCCTGTTCGCCGGCTAATACGTTCCCGATGAAACCGCCAATCCCAGAGCGAGTAACGCCGGCATGTAACCATTCACCGGATCAGCGTTTATCGTAAATGGGTACTTCGGCTGAGGTTTTCGGTGCACCCTGAACCTCTGAACCCGTGAACGCCTGCCTGCGCGCAGCCCACCCCTTGGCGACGATCATCAGTCCAGGGTCCTCTCCTTTATAAGCGGCCCCTTTTCGGCTCACCTTAGCAATATGAATACGCTCCTATTTTCCTGCGATCAAATTCACCGATAAAAAACTATTGGCATCTGTAAATTGATAGCCTATAGTGCCCCCTTTTTTTACCAGCCATAATAAGAGGTCAACATGAATAGGTTCTTGTGGTTCATCCCGGTTTTGCTGATGCCAGTCTTCGCCTGGGCTCAAGGGGGGCATGCTGCGGCCGCACCGGCCGATCTGACTGGCACGGTTTACGGTTATCTGGGTATCCTTGTTTTCGTGCTGGCTTATGCGCTGGTGCCCCTGGAGAACACGATCCATCTGCGAAAAAGCAAGCCGGTGCTTCTGGCTGCCGGCATCGTCTGGGTGCTCCTGGCGATTGCCTACATTCGAATCGGAGACACCCACACAGCCCACGAAGCGATCAAGCACAGCCTGTTGGAATATGCGGAGTTATTTTTATTTTTGCTGGTTGCCATGACCTACATCAATGCCATGGAGGAGCGCAACGTCTTCCAGTCGCTGCGGGCGTATCTGGTGTCCCGGGGGCTCTCCTTGCGGATGATCTTCTGGGTGACCGGCGCCCTGGCATTCGTCATCTCTCCCATTGCCGACAACCTGACGACGGCCCTGCTGATGGGGGCCGTCGTCATGGCTGTGGGCGGCGATAGCAAGAAGTTCGTGGCCCTGGCCTGCATCAATGTGGTGGTTGCCGCCAACGCCGGCGGAGCCTTTTCGCCCTTCGGGGACATTACCACGCTGATGGTATGGCAGAAAGGAAAAGTTCAGTTCGGTGAATTTTTTAATATCTTTTTCCCCTCCCTGGTAAACTGGCTGATTCCTGCAGTGGTCATGAGTCTGGCCATTGAAAAGGGTGTACCCAAAACCATCGATGAAAATGTGGAGATGAAATACGGGGCCAAGGCCATCATGGCCTTTTTTCTGGTGACCATTTCCACCGCGGTCTGTTTTCACAATTTTCTGCACCTTCCTCCGGTGGGCGGTATGATGCTGGGGCTTGGGTTTTTAGGCCCGCTGTCCTATCATATCAAGCTCCATGAAGGACGTTCAGAGCGCTATGATTACATACTGGGTGCGCGAGGCGCCGAGTCCGTTTACCCGATTACCACCATCGTCAAGAGCAAGCTGGATCTGTCGGCCATCATGGCGGCGGTGTCCTTGCCGGCCTTTGCCATCGATACCCATCACGTGATTACCCACTGGAACAAGGCCTGCGAATCCTATACCGGTATCAAGGCACAGGAGGTGGTCGGCACCCGCAACCAGTGGAAACCCTTTTACGAGAATGAACAGCCGGTGATGGCCGACCTGGTGCTCAACTATATGCCGGAAAAGGTGATCGATCAGCACTATGAGGGCCATTTCAAACGCAACGCGTATATCGAGGGCGCCTATGAGGCATCCCGTTTTGTGCCGACACTGGGAAAAGAGGGGCGCTGGGTCTCCTTTTCAGGAGCGCCGTTAAAGGATGAAACCGGCAACCTGATCGGTGCCGTGGAAGTGCTGCAGGATTTTACGGAGAAGAAGGCCGCTGCCCAGCATTTCGACCTCATGAAAAAAATTGCCCGGGCCGAGTGGGACACCCTTTTGTTTTTTTACGGTGTGATATTGTGTGTGGGGGGGCTGGCCCAGTTCGGCTACCTGGCAGCCGTTTCACAATATATGTACCACGACCTGGGTGCGACGTGGGCCAACGTCATCGTGGGTTTTCTATCCGCTGTGGTGGACAACATTCCGGTAATGTTTTCTGTGCTTACCATGGATCCGGCCATGTCCCACGGCCAATGGCTGCTGGTGACCCTGACCGCCGGCGTGGGGGGCAGCATGCTATCCATCGGCTCAGCCGCCGGGGTCGCCCTCATGGGGACAGCCCGGGGAACCTACACATTCGGCGCCCACCTGAAATGGACACCCGTCATTATGCTGGGTTATGCCGCCAGCATTGTCTGTCACTTGTTTATCAATGCGCGGCTGATGTGAAGAATGGGTGCATAGACTGAAGGCTGTAAGCGGTTAGCAAAAAGATATATGGGGTGCCGGAGGATGCCGGCGCCCCCTTTGGTCTTAGTATCTTAATCCTGTTTTTGAGAGTTGGATAGTGTCATTTGGGATTTACTTGAGATTTCTTATTTGTAGTTTGTGATTTAAAATTTGGTACTTGCAGGTTTTCGTTTCCGGTTTATCCGGGTTCACGGCATGATGATGAAATCCGCATCGTTGCTGGTCAGGGTAGCGGGTTCGAAGATGTCCGGGGTATGGGGCAGTAGTACGGTGGTCGGGATCGGCAATCGGCTCTTTATCTGGTAGGGGATTCCCATCTTGCGCGCATGGCCCGATCCGGCCAGCAGCACCATGGCCCGATCAGGGTACTGATCAAGGTAGTTGAGGCTGTTGATGGCCATGGCCGTGTCCCAGACCAGCTGGGCTTCACAAAAACGGACGAAATCCATGTTGCCGTGGCCATGGGCACCGAAGGCACTGCGGATAAAATCCCTATACTCACGGGTCACAGTGCAGGTGACGCCCTCCAGTTCTCCCCGCTGCTGATCGGAAAGTGAAGCAAATCCATGTTGCGCCACCTGCCGGGTGATGTCCCGGGAGACATTTAGACCGACCATGGGAATCTTCATCTCCCGGGCGTAGACGAAGATGTTCCGGTAAAGCGGCCAGGGAAAATTCCAGTTGTCCAGATATATCTTTTCGAAGGCTGCTTCATCCAACTCGCCGGCCACCCATCGATCCAGTGCAGCCTGGCTATCCTTGCGAAACATCTCCAACCCGATGGAAAGGGGAACCGATTGCGCGGTGAGCGTCTGGATGACCTGCAGTTGCGCCTCATGGTGGCCCGGATCGGTGTGGTGTTCGCCCACCAGCACGAGGCGGGCGCTTTTCAGTGCGTCCATGGCCTGCACACCGGCTATGGATTGCCGCGTCTGAAGATCAAACAGGTTCAGCGGGACTGCCTGTTTGGGTTCGCGGCAGGTGGCTGCCAGCAGCAGGATCGAGAATGCCAGTAAACCCATGATCGGTTTTCGGCTGAAGATAGTCATGGCGTGACTCCTTGGTTATTGGGTGGGTCCGGGTCCCAGCGGACCATTACCGGCGAATCTATGATTTCCCACGTGCCTTTGATCCGGTTGGGTCCATCGCTGAAGGCCAGATAACTATAACGGCCGTAGTGGGGAATTTTCAGCGCTGCCTGATCGGCCGCCTCCGCGGAGAGCGGGTGCAGCAGGGCGACGATGTTTCCGGATTGGTCGGGGTGTCGGGCCACAGCGAACAACACATCCCCAGATCCGCTGAAATGCTGTCCACCTGCGTCAAATGCCTTGGGTGTCAGTGCAAGGCCCCGCGGAAACAGCCTGAGCGCCTCCGGTTGATCGGGTAGACCGATGAACAGCAGATTGATTGCGTCGGCTTCTGCTGCAATGAAATCCGCTTCATGAACCATATGGATATTGCCCCGTCCCATGGCTTCGGAGAATAGGCGGGCGATGGTGTCGCCGCGCCGACCCAATCGATCCGCAATCACCATCACGACGGGTGCCGAGCCTTTCAGGGTGTTGACCGTGGGGGGCATCTCTTCAGGGCTGAGTCGCCTGAAAAGGTGATGATCAGGGTCCGCGGTGAGCGACCGGGGGCACGTGGGACTGATGATTTCAAATTCCTTAAATCGATCGGACAAGCGGATCGATTGGCCCACCGGACCCGCATCGGTGTCCAGGGCCAGTTCCAGCGTAACGTCGAAAAAGGGTTTGTCCTGGACCAGGCGGCCGACTGTCCGACATCCCCGGCTGGCTTTTTTCTGCAGGACATTTTCCAGCCGTATCTGAGGGGCACCCTGCCGGTAGACCCATTGCCGGAAGAACGAATCCAAGGACCGTCCCGTTTGCTTTTCAAAGCGCGCCTGCAGATCCTTCCATGAAGCGTGTTTGAACCGGAATTGCCCATAAAAATGTCGCAGTGAGGCCCAGAATGCATCCTCGCCCACTTTCTTGCGCAGCATGTGAAAGACCATCGTGGATTTGTCATAGCCCACCGCCTTGGTGGCCGGATCTGTGCGGCTCCGGAATCGGCTAAGGGGGAAGTCGGTCCTTGGTGATACCAGTGTCGCATAGTTACGCAGGGCTTGGCGCCGGTAGTCCATAGCCGCACGAGATGACGCCTGTTCTTTAATCAGATAATCAGCTGTATAGGACGTAAGGCCTTCGCACCAGTTGCCCGAGGCGACGTCCACCAAAACCCCGTTGCCCCACCAGTTGTGAACGATTTCGTGGGGCAGGCTTGTTTCCGGAATGAATGGCAGCCTAAGGACCCTTCCTCCCATGAGGGTGTAGCCGGGAAAGCCGTAACCGGTGGGAAAGAAGTTTTCGACAACCGCAAATCCATCAAAGGGATAGGTTCCAAAAAGATCGCTGTATCGCTTCAGGTGACGCAGGGATGCTTCCAGATAGCGCGGTGCCAGAATCTTATTATCCGGGAAAAAATAGGTGGTGGCACTCAGCCCGTCCAGCATTCGTTTCTCGACCACATAAGGGCCGGCGGAGAGGCTCAGCCCCTCCAAATCATTATCGATCTGCCAGCGGCTGACGGTTCTTGTGCCCTGGTGGTCGAGACCCAGAAGCCGGCCGGCGGTGACCGCTACGGTGTCGTCGGGCCCTTCCACGGTCAATACAAATGACTGCCTGGCATCCGCCACCCGAGGGTACCAGCCTGCACCGGACAGGAGAAAGGTTCCCGAAGCAGAGATCGTGCCGCTGACCCCAAACCCCGGGTTGTCCGTGTTCACGGGGCGCACCGGCGCAGGATCGTCGAACCGGCAGGTATATTCAAGGCTCAGATCAAGGTCCAGGGCCGATTCACTGCGGTCCGGTTTCAAGGTTAACCGTCCCCGGTTAAAGGAATAAGGATGATCGTGGCCGTCTATTCGTACGGCCTGGATGCGGGTGCGAGGAGAAAGAAGCAGGTGGATGGGGCCGTTTTCCGGCCGCTGGATGCGGATCCGGTCCCGGCCTTCCAATTCTGATGTATCGGGAAACAGGCGAATGGTCAGATCGTGGTGCGCCTTTAAGACCACAGCCATCGCCGCATCCACAGTGCCAAGCATCACGGCCAGGATCGACAGGAAAATCAGGGCAAGGTGGGGAAGGCATATGGCTTGGCGTTTCACAGTGTTTCTCCTGATAAACGTGCCCATGCCGGATTTTCCGGCAGGCGGATTGGACATAAAGTTGCCTAAAAACGTAAGCCTTTCTACGCCAAAAGCAATCGCCAATGGATTTTCCTTTTTCCACCGTGTGGAATCATGGTAAGGCTCCGGGGTATGGAGAACACGGTATATCATGAACTGGCCAAGCATCTGGATCGACTGCCTGGAGGGTTCCCGCCTACCCCGGACGGGCTTGAACTGCGTATTTTAAGGCGTCTGTTCACGGAACCCGAGGCCCGGTTGGCCTGCCATCTGGCACTGATCCCGGAGAGGGCCCAGGTCCTTGCGTATCGAGGTGGATTGGTTCGGGACACGGCGGCAGTGATGCTGAAGGCCATGTGGCAAAAGGGACTGATCCTGAAGCAGGAATCCAAAGGAAAGCCGTTGCGGTACATGGCTTGCCAGTTTGTGGTGGGAATCTGGGAATTTCAGGTCAATCGCCTGGACCCCGGGTTGGTGGCGGACATGGCCGCCTATATTCCGCTGCTTTTCAATGCCGACGGCTGGCGTCGCGCCCCTCAAATGCGCACCATCCCGGTGAACCGGAGCATCAATCCGAAGCTGCCGGTCATGCCCCATGAAGCGGCGGCGGCGTTGATACGTTCCAAAGATCATTTTGTGATTTCCCCCTGTATCTGCCGAAAAGAACGGCGCATGGCCGGCCACGGCTGCGACGGCCCCTTGGAAGCGTGTATCTCCTTTGGCGATGCCGGCAGCTATTTCATCCAATCGGGTATCGGGCAAGGCCTGCTATCGCCAGCGGCTGCGCGCAACACGTTCGGACGCCGCCTGGAGGTCGAAACCCGATCCCATCACTGGCGCCAACAACGCGGCGTCAGTGAAAGGGCCCTCCGCCTGCTCCGCCCAGCCCGAACCGGTCTCGCTTGCCAGGAAGTAGGCGACGCGCGCCGCGAGGTACGGCAACTCCGACTCAACGCGCAACACCAGAGGGTCTTGCCGGACCGGGAAGATCTCGAACACCTCCGCCCTGTTCTCGCGGTTCATGCAGTATAGCTCGGTCCAGTCACGGCTCGCCGGGTCATCCGCGTCACCTTCCGTATCGACATTGTGCAGATCGCCCCACAGGAATGCGATCACGAGGCGGAAGTCAGGGCGTTGGGTCGCGGGCTTCACGTAGTAGGCTGTCATAGCTGTACCCCCTCCTTCCGGTCTCGACCCAACGACCGCCTCGGCCCAGGAGTCTACAGCGCCCGCATCAGCTCGATGGTCCGGTCGGCCAGCCGGCGGCGGAGGTTGCTGAACTCGTCGTCGGTCAGGTCGACGGCGAAGTCGTAC
>JAQYWF010000387.1 GCA_030145105.1 Desulfosarcina sp. | reverse complement strand
GTCTGGTAGGCCGAGCGGTCGAACGAAACGGATAAAGCAAGCGCACGACCATGTGCGACGGCTGCTTGTCTACGAAAAAACCTACAACAAATGGATCCTGAGCTCGGATTGGAAGAAAGAGCTCGAGTAACCTTGATGACTGGAAAAGATTGGTGATTATGACCTACACACAGGCCGGCCGGACTTCTTTCGGCCGGCCTGTGTCATCATGGCGCAGGTATTTCTATTCTCTTTAAGACAATCTATTTGACAAGGCCAGAGGCAGGAAGCCGCATCGGTATACTGCAGCGGCCGATAGCGCCGTCCAAATTGCTCATCTTAAAATATAAAACCAATTGTCCTCAAGCTTTTACCCTAGCAGGAAGAAGATGCGATCATGAGCGATGAAAACAGTCAACGGATAACCGGACGACCCGCCGGTTACAGCAAGTGGGTCATGATTTTCTGCCTCGGCGTACTGGTCTTTCTGGGCTTGTTCTACTACGCAACCCAGAAGATCAAATACAACTGGCGATGGAACCGGACGCCGATCTATTTTGCCTATGAGGATGACATCGATGTGACCGCCGACATCGATGGTGAAGTCTCATCCATCCGGACGGAAGGCAGCCAGGTGACCATAACGGTCAAAGGTGTTGGTGAAGAGGAAAGTTACACCGCTCCTGCCAAAGGCCTGCAGGTGGAAGAAGGGGAGTACATATCCTATGGCGACACCCTGGCCAGCCACAAAGAGTGGAAACCCGGCCTGTTGGTCATCGGTTTGTGGATCACTCTCAAGATCAGTGTGATGTCCACGATATTCGGTGTGATCATTGGTATCATCAGCGGATTGATGCGCATTTCCGACAACCCGGCCCTGCGCTGGACCTCCATCGTCTATGTGGAACTGATCCGGGGCTCTCCCCTGATGGTCCAGATCCTGATCTGGTACTTCGTTCTGGGGACGTTGATCAACGACCTGCTCTACGCATACGGCTTCGGGCAGATCCCGGCCTTCTGGTACGGCGTCGCGTCACTGGCCTGTTTTGCCGGCGCCTACGTCTCGGAAATCGTGCGGGCAGGCATCCAGTCCATCCACCGCGGGCAGACCGAAGCGGCCCGCTCTTTAGGTATGAGCTATGCCCAGTCCATGCGCTACATCATCCTTCCCCAGGCGCTTCGCCGGATCCTTCCACCCCTGGCCGGGCAGTTCATCAGCCTGATCAAGGATTCCTCCCTGTTGGGGATCATTGCCATCCGCGAGTTGACCAAAGCGGCCCGGGAAGCGGTTACGGCAACGCTTCAACCCTTCGAAGTATACATTCTTCTGGGGTTGTTGTATCTGGTGCTTACCTTTACCCTTTCCATGTACGTGCAACACCTTGAGAGGAGGATGGCGACATCGTGATACAGGCAAAAAATGTATACAAAACCTTTTATGCCCCCCATGAGATCCCCGCGCTGGTGGATGTGACGGCCAACATCAAGGCTGGCGAGGTGGTCGTGGTGATCGGCCCTTCGGGTTCCGGCAAGAGTACTTTTTTAAGGTGCCTCAACCGCCTGGAGCATGCCACCAGCGGGCATATCTTTATCGACGGCACCGACATCCTGGCCCAGAAGACCGACATCAACAAAATCCGGGCCGAGGTGGGTATGGTTTTCCAGTCCTTCAACCTGTTTCCCCACAAGACGGTGCTGGAAAATGTGACTCTGGCCCAGAAAGTGGTGCGCAAGCGATCGGGTGACGAAAGCCTGAAGAAGGCCATGGCCCTTCTGGAAAAGGTGGGCATCGTCGACAAGAAAGATGTCTTTCCGGACCAGCTCTCCGGCGGACAGCAGCAGCGGGTGGCCATCGCCCGGGCCCTGGCCATGGACCCCAAAATCATGTTGTTCGACGAGCCCACGTCTGCGCTGGATCCGGAGATGATCGGTGAAGTGCTCGACGTCATGAAGACCCTGGCCAAAGAGGGCATGACCATGGTGGTGGTGACCCACGAAATGGGCTTTGCCCGGGAAGTGGCCGATCGCGTGATTTTCATGGATGCCGGCGCCATCGTGGAGGAAGGCACCCCGGAACATTTCTTCGTCAGCCCGACACATGACCGGACCAAACTGTTCCTCAGCCAGATTCTTTGACGGATCCATCTGAAATGCAGCTTTATACAAGGGCATAATTCGTTAACCTGACTCCTTTATTAGCGAAGCCCTCAATGGGCAAGGGCCCGGTTGCAGTACAACCGGGCCCTTGTCTGTCATACGGCACTGAACCATTTTTTTTGCGGTCAGGATTTGATCTTCTCCATCCCAGGATCGTAGAGTGGTGAGAGTGAAACGATTGCCGGATATACCTTGCCGGCAATATCAATTTCCCATTTTCCCGCATCGATATACGCCTGATCGATCGCTTCATCCGTTTCGATCATGAACAGACCGACGGCACCGCCCAGCGTGTATCCGTAAGAACCGGACCGGACATAGCCCACAGGCTTACCATTTCTACTGACCACTTCGGCATGGAACAACAGCGGGGCCGGGTCTTTGACTAATACCTGGGCCAGTTGCCGGGTCGGATGCCCTTGGGCTTTTTTTCGAACACATGCCTCTTTTCCGATGAATCCGTCTAATTTTTCCAGTTTAATCGTAAACCCCAGCCCGACTTCATACGGATCATCCGTGTTGTCCATGTCATGGCCGTAGTCGCGGTAGCCTTTCTCCAGTCGCAGACTGGCCAATGCTTTTAACCCGGCATGACGAAGATTGAATCGTCGGCCGGCTTCGGCAATGGCGTCGTAAACATGCGTGGCCTGTTCCGTCGGGATGTAGAGTTCATAGCCGAGCTCTCCCACATAGGTCAGTCGGACACAGATCAATCGGGCGTAGCCAATGGTGATCTCGGAGACATGTCGATAGGGAAAGGCCGCATTGGATAGATCCGCTGATGTGATGGATTGCAATAATTCACGGGACTTAGGTCCCTGGATGTTGAGTTGGGCATAGGCAGCGGTCATATCGGTGACAAAGGCATGGGCATCGTCCGGAATATGACGTTTCAACCAGTTCTGGGCGTGACGATGCATGGTATCCGTCACCACCACCAGATAGCGATCGCTTTCCAGCTTGGCGACCGTCAAATCGGCTTCGAGCCGCCCGTCCACATTCAACCAGGGCGTGTAGGTGATCCGGTTAGATTCGCCATCCACGTCATTGGTGGATATGTAGTCCAGTACTTTTCCGGCATCGCGACCCTGGACCATGAATTTTGACATGAAAGACATGTCCATGAGGACGACATTCTCGCGGGCCGCTTTATGCTCGGCTTCCCAATAGGCAAACCAATGGTCCTTGCCCCAGGAATGTCGCTCGATTTTGGCCTCTTGGCCCACGGGGGCGAACCAGTCCGCGCCCTCCCAGCCGCTGACGTCCCTGAAATAGGCGCCTTGATCGGATAGACGATCATAAAATGCCGATTTCTTGGCGCCTCTGGCGGTTTGCATCGATTGGTAAGGGTAGTGGCACTGGTAGACCATTCCCAGCGATTCGACCGTCCGGTGTTTACGGTAGTCCGGATTGTTCTGAAAGGTGTGCAGACGATCGATGTTAAAACCGGTGATGTCGACATCGGGCCTGCCGTTCATTATCCAGTGTGCCATGACGCGACCCAGTCCCGGTCCGGCGATAATCCCGACTGAGTTCAGCCCGGCAGCGACAAAATAATTTTTTAACTCCGGTGCTTCACCCACAATGGGTTGGAGGTCGGCGGTGAAACTTTCAGGTCCGCAGAAGAATGTTTTTATGCCGAGGTCTTTGATCGCCGGCACCCGCGATATGGCCTTTTCCACAAAAGGCCCCATGCGATCCCAATCCGGTTCGATCTCACCAAAGGAAAAGTCTTCAGGTATCCGTTTGATGTTCCAGGGCGCGCAAACCGGTTCAAACAAGCCGACCATAAGCCCACCAACTTCTTCACGATAATACCCATAGTGAGACGGGTCTTCCAATACCGGCATGTTGGGAGGAATGCCGTCCATCTCTTCGGTGATCAGGTAATAGTGCTCGGCTGCCTGGTTGGGAATATTGACGCCGGACACATCGCCCAACTGGCGCGCCCACATGCCGGCACAATTGACCACGACCTCGGCCTGGATATCCCCATGACGGGTGTTGACGCCGGCAACCGCGCCATTTTTCTTTACGATACCGGTGACGGACACGCCCTGAATGATCTGAACGCCCTGGTTGCGGGCACCTTTGGCCAGTGAAAGGGTCGCATCCACTGGGTTCACGCGTCCATCGTCTTTGACGTAAAAGCCGGCAAGCAGGTCATCCACTCTGGCCAGCGGGAACAGTTCCTGGATCTCTTTGGGTGAAATTTCCTGTGCATCAACCCCGCAGTATCGGTTAAACGCGGCCACACGGCGGTATTCTTCCAAGCGGTCTTTATTGCTGGCGACTTCAATAAACCCGATCGGTGTGAAGCCTGTGGACAGGCCGGTTTCCGCCTCCAGGCGGCCATAGAGGTCACGGCCATATTTGCGCAACTCCGTCGCCGTCTCCGACAACGATCCAAAAGTCACCATCAGGCCTGCAGCATGCCATGTGGTCCCGGAAGTCAGTTCATCCCGTTCCAAAAGGACGACGTCCCTGCAACCCAGATGGCCCAGGTGGTAGGCAATCGAACAACCGATAATCCCGCCGCCGATAATGACAACGTTGGC
>JAQYWF010000021.1 GCA_030145105.1 Desulfosarcina sp. | reverse complement strand
GGGTGTCCTCTTCAACATAAGCAACAACTTCAGGCGCAAGAACTTCAACATCCACAGCATCACCGCCATCGCGGGCGAGGACGAGGACACCACCAGGATAACCATCACGTCCCACGGCGAAGCCCATGAGATCACCAAGCTCGTCGAGCAGATGGACAAGATGGTTGACGTCATCGTCGTCAAGCGCCTGGACCCCCTGAGGACCATCCAGAGGGATCTGGCGCTGGTGAAGCTCCACACCGTGGACCCCATGGCCCAGGAGGAGGCCCTGGAGACCATCAACCACTACAAGGGACTCATCCTAGACATCAAGCCGGACACCATAATAGCGCAGGTGACGGGCTCCGTGAACGAGGTGAGCGAGTTCATGCGGGACGTGAAGCAAATAGGCATCATAGAGGCCGCCCGCACCGGCATCACCGCCATCGAGAAGGGATGGATCACCCTCGAGGAATCCCACAGCTTATAGCCGATCACATTTTATCCATAAACCATGTGCCAGCTAGCCGCATACGTCGGGGACAGACCCGCCGCGCAGCTGCTCCTAGACACGACAGAGGGCATCTATGTAAAAGTCCGGAGAGTTGATTTTTAAGGCATCGTTCAGTGCCGCTGCATATTCTCCATGCCGATAGTGTCCCAGATAAAACACAAAATGATACCAGCCTGGATGATGCGGATTCAAACGCAACGCCTTGCGTGCCAGGGGGATTGCCTGATTCCATTGTCCCAGCATGGCGAGCAGATAGGCGGTCGCTCCGACAAGATTGGCATGGTTTGGATTGAGAGACATAACGATGTTCAGTTCCCTCGCACACGGTTCGGTTTCGAGCCGAAAAAAATGGAGCCATCCCGCAACCCAGCGGGCATGCTGGTGATTTGGATCCAGCGAGATGGCCTGGCGCACGAGTGGTTCTATTCGTTCGAGAACGGATTCATCACGCATGCCAAGAAAAAACTGCTGACCATACAGATCCGCGAGCATGGCCGTGATGGTGACGTGATGCGGAACTTCTTGATGGGCCCGTTCCAGTGCCTGGAGTGCCTCGGTGGTCGCTTCGGGCGTAGGGAAATACATGGCATGCTGAAAGCGCAACATTGCATCATAGACACCACCGCATGCTGGAGGCTGAGACGACCCCTCATTCCACAAGGTTTGATGGATCACACCGAACGTATCGGCAATCGTCGCCACAACCCGGCCGGCGACATCATCTTCGATCTCAAACCAGTTGTCGGCTTCAATCTTATGCTGGTAGGTTTCTGACCACAGGTTCACACCCCGGCGTGTCTCGATCAGTTTCGCTTTTACGCGAAGGCTGCCATTATGCCAATGAACGCTGCCGTCGAGCAGAAACCTCGCCCCGTATGCACGGTAGATATCACGGGCACTGAAGCCATCGGCTCTCAGCCGGTCCCGAAGCAGGGGGCCTACGACGATAAAGTCCGCAAAACGCATTAAAGCGGTCACAAACTCCTGGGTTAAGCCTATGGCAAAATAGGCCTGTTTCGGATTCGCGTTTAAATTTTCTAGTTGTAAAACGGCGATCGTTGGATGATTGGCGTTGACCTCCTCCAGGAGGAGGATATCCTGCGAGGCTTCCCCCGCAGCCGTGTCGGTATCAGTACGAGGCCATTGATGTTCTTGAAAGGTGGGCACATAGCCCCCTTTGGGAACATCGATTCGAACTATATCGTGGCTTCCCTCGGATTGATAATAGCGTTGTAGCACGTTGCGCAGTTGGGTGGCTCTAACCCGGACAACAGGGTCGAGCTGCGGGTTGAAATCCGGGTTCCTCCCAAATGCCTCTACAGCGATCGTGTAGCCTTTCAGACGGTCAGGTTCCCCCGACAGGGTTTTCTCCACGACATAGGTTAAAAAATGGCAGAGTTGTTTTTTCCTCACGAACAGTGCGCTGGCAACAATCCGCTCGAGCTGTGCCCGAATCATCTCGGGAGACAGCGACTCGTGAGGATCCGCTTCCTTAACAGAGCGATGCGGATGGGTTGAGCTTTCATTCACGCGGACCACCTTAAAAAAGTAGCGATAAAGAGGGAAATGATGAATCGAGCCTGCCTTGCGACACCCTTCAGGTAACAGTTAAAAATATATAGGTTACTTGCCTGCAAGACAAGTCAGATATATATTGAAAACCATTGATTAACATAAACATGGCGGGTCTTCCACAACCAATCCGTGAAAATCCGTGATATTGTCCACGGATAACTGCTGGCCGAAAGTCGTATTTCACTCGCAACAGAGCTTGTTCGCGAATTTTATTCAGATGGGCCATCTACGATGGAGGTCTGTCTTCATCGATTCATGCTTAAGTGAAGCCATTCTCAAACAGGCTCATGATCCGAATGCGCAGCCCGCGATCAAAAGCGCCCGCAGATTGAAGCAATCGCCAATTTTATAAAACCAATTGATTCAACAGGGTGTGAATCATCCGTTAGGCGCCAGGTAGACCAACCGGAATAAACAAACATCTTCGAACTTGATAGCAACCTATCAAAAACATGCTTGAAGGAGAAATGATGATGCGAAAAACCACCATTATTGAAACAACTTTTTTTATGCAGGTATGTAGCCTTGCATTGATACCACTATTTCTCATTGTTTGCATGGCAGGTTCCAGCATGGCAGCGGAGAAAAAAGCAAAGGCTGGTGATAAGGAACATTTGGTTCCGTTAACTTTATAGGGCCAAGAATATTCGATTCATCTGTACACGAAGGATTCATCAATTAATATGTGGAAGGAACGGCGCACCGATCTGAGTGAAGGGCGTGAGCCGGGCCCCATCAATCTTCAGCGTTACAAGGGCGGATTCTATCCGTCCGGTATCCCGACCTTTTACCGTTCACCGGTGGCGTTGGTACCGGAAGACCTGAAAGCAGGCAAAGTCGATGTCGCCATAGTCGGCGCCTATACGGACAACACCATTGCCATGCGAGGCGCGGCCTATGGCCCGAATATGTTACGGGCCATGTCGGAAATTTATGGCGCATGGGGTATTTTTGAACAGGCCCATGTTCATACCATGATCACCCTGGGCAAAGACCTGAACATTGTCGACTACGGAGATGCGCCAACTGAACCATTTAACGTCGAGCGCAGTATCCATGAGATCAGGAAATTCATTGCTGAAATCGCCGGTGTCAAGCATGAAAACGGAAAGCACGTCATCCCCATCATCATGGGCGGCGACCATTCCCTGGCCTATCCCGATCTTGCGGCCCTGGCTGATGTGTATGGAAAGGGCAATGTCGGGATGATCCATTTCGACGCGCATTACGATGGGTCTTATGCCTATGGCGTGACTGGGCACAACGGCTCCTTTACCAAGCGCCTGATCCAGGAGGGGCATGTCAAGGGCGAGAATTACATCCAGATCGGCCTGCGTGGATGGTATCCGGATGAAGTAACCTGGAAATGGATGCGGGAAGTCGGCATCAAATACCACACCATGGGCCAGATTGAAAAACACGGATGGGAAGCCGTACTTGAAGAGGTCATGAAAGAAATTGATGATGGTCCCGACTACTGGTTCATATCTTTTGATATGGACTCCATGGATCCAACCTATGCGCCGGCTGTCGGTTCACCGGAACCCAATGGTCTGACAACGCCTGTTGTTTTTAGAATGGTAAGGCGCCTGTGTGCCGAGAAAAATGTAGTCGGGATGGAAATGGTAGAGTACAACCCGTTGAGAGATTCTAACTGGATGACCGGCCAACTTGCCAATCGGATCGTTAAAGAGGCCATGGTCGGCATCGCCTTGCGCAAAAAAGGCATCACCGAAGCCGACTACGAAAGTGATCTGACCAAAACGCACGGGCAAAATAAATTAACAGAGATTCAATACTTAACTATCATTGAACAATCTGAGAAGAGGTGAAAAATGAAAACAACAGGATGTATAATCTTACTCGCTGTTGTGGCCATGGCATTCGCCTTTCCAGCCGCTGTGCTTTCTGCTGAAAAGAGCACCCTGAAAGCAGGCATTCCGGACGAATGGGCACCCTGGAAAGACCCGAACAATCCGAATGTGATCATATTGCAGGATGACAAGGATAAATTTTTTGAACGCAGGGAACGTCCGGGGATCCAAAGCGAGAGGCGGGCCTCGTGAATCCGCAGCGCTATAAATTTGGAGAACTGCTGGCCGGTTTTCCGACCTTCCTGGGCGCACCCATGGCCTTCACCACCGAAGATCTAAAGGCCGGAAAGGTCGATGTCGCCCTCGTCGGAATATCTATCGGCGACCAACCGGTCCCGGGTGGGAATTTTGGGGCCAACAAGATGCGTGCGCTCACCGATTGGCTGGCATTTCCGGCCGGTGGCACCAACAATATGATTGGCGTTGATTACGGTAAGCTGACCATTGCCGACTACGGAAACGTCGGCTGGAACTTCTTTGCCCAGAACCAGCGCAATGTTGAAGAAGTTCATCGGGTGGTTGCGGAGATCCTCGCAGCAGACACGATCCCCATCGGGGTCGGCGGCACCCATGTGCAGACCTACGGCTTCCAAACCGCCCTGGCGCAGAAATATGGTCCCGGGACGTTCGTCACCCTGCACATCGATGCGCATTACGACACCTATATGTACGGGTTTGGACGCTTCGTTCACAACGGGTCCTTCCTGAAGGTGGCCATCGAGAAGGGACTGATCAACGGCAGCGACCTGATCCAGGTGGGTTTGCGGGGAGAGTACCCGGACAACGCGTCACTCCAATGGATGCGTGAACAAAAAATCAAGTCCCACTACATGGCCGCGATCGAAAAAAAGGGTTGGAATGCCGTTCTGAAGGAAATCCTCAAAGAGCTGAAGGGTAGGAAGGTGCACATATCATGGGATATGGACGGCATGGATCCGGCCGCCGCGCCGGCTGTGGGAACGCAGGATCCCGACGGCCTCAGCGCGGCGCAGGGCCTGCAGCTCCTACGGGCAGTCGGAATTCAGAACGAAATCATCGCGGCCGAATTCAACGAGTACAACCCGCTGCTGGATGACGCTCACACCACCACCGGCATATTGATGGATCGCCTGATTCGTTCCTTATTGGCCGGTGTCCAGGCCAGGAAGGAAGGGATCACCGACCCGTTGTACTACGACCCGGAACGGCTGGACCACGTGCAATGACATGCTGACGCTCGGTTTGGCCAGGCGTTGATTCATCTGGTTAAACAACGTATATAAAAAAAGATCTGAAAATCAGAAATGCGGCTATCGCCCGGAGGGGTTTGCGACCCTCCGGGCCTTGTTTATTATACAGGCACATCGTTTCGGCGAAGCCGTCAACATTCGACATGGGATAGCAGGCGATGCAGACAGAAGCATTAAAGCAGGAAAAAAAATATCTGAAGATTTCGGCCCTGGGCAACATCCTGGTGGGTTGCATCGGCATTGCCGTTGCCGCGGTCAGCTCCTCCCAGGCCATTATGCTGGATGGTATGTTCAACCTGACCTATTTCGCCACCGGTCTTTTTACGATAAAGGTGGCGTCACTGGTGGCGGGTGGCGATGACGAGCGATTCCCCCATGGATATGCATTCTTTGAACCGCTGGTGAACGGCATCAAGGGCATGCTGGTTCTGGGCGTCTCCGTTATGGCCTTAATCGGTTCAGTACAGGCCCTGCTCACCGGCGGCCGTGCCATCGCGGCGGGGGTCGCCATTGCATACGGCATTTTCGCATCGACGGTTTGCTGGAGCGTTGCGCTGGTGATGCGCCGTGGCGCCAGGCAAAGCGAAAGCCCACTGGTCAGCGCTGATGCTGAGAACTGGCTGGTCAACGCGGCTATCTCTTCTTGCGTCCTACTGGCCTTTGCAGGTATTTTCCTGCTGAAGACACTCGAATTTGACCGTCTTGTGCCCTATGTCGACCCGACGGTGGTTCTCGCAGTCGTCGCTATTTCCATCGCCGTTCCGGTACGAATGGCCTGGAATGCGTTAATGGCCCTGATGAACAAGGCTCCTGGCAGCGAAATCCTCGCGCAGGTAACGGAGATTGTGGATGTCAGCCTGGCCGAACTGCCGGTTCGGGAACGTTTCATCCGGGTGATCCAACCCGGGCGACAGCGGCTGGTGCTGGTCCACGTGGTGCTGCCCGGCGAGTATGAACCGGGGCCCATGGCGTCCCTGGACACCATTCGCCGGCAAACCTACCAGGCGCTGCGCAAGGACCACGTGGTGACCGCCGTCGATATCGTGTTCACAGCTGACCGCCGGTGGGGCGCACCGTTGTCGGATGGTGGGTTTGGTGGACCGGCGACATCTGTGTCGTGAAAACATTTGACGACTGTTTTTAAATGACTGCAAAGTGATACCTGCAGAAAATGCTTCTAACAGCGGCACCATGTTGGATTGTGGACGCGCTTATTTTGGATTTGCCTATGAAACCCGCCCTGATGTCCGTGCTGAAATCCCCGGTTCTGCATTTCATTGTGTTGGGTACGATTGCCTTTGCTGCTTATAGTCACCTCAAACCCCCGGATCGCGAAACGATTCAAGTGACCACCCAGACCATCGATGCACTGATCCAGCAGCGGGAAAGTATCACCCAGAACCCGGTTTCCCCCAACGGCCGTCAATCGATTGTCGACAGTCACATAGAAGACGAGGTCCTGTTGCGTGAAGCCTACAAGCGGGGCTTCGACAAGAACGACTACCGCGTCCGTAAACGACTGTTGAACATCATGCGAAGTTCGCTCAGCGAAGTCATCCCCGAGCCGTCGGTGGCCCAGCTGCGTGCATTTTACCAGGCCGACAAGGAACGCTACCAGACGTCGCCGTCACGCTCCTTTGAGCAGGTCTTTTTTTCCTTTGCAAGCAATGAACGACCCGCTGACCCGGATGCGTATATCCAGCAACTGGAGAAAACCGACGACATCTCAAAGCTCGGCGAATTCAGCCAACTGGGAAACAGGTTCAAAAAAACGCCGTTCGAACGGACAGCAGCTACTTTCGGCAAGCCTTTTGCGGAGGTCGTGTTCGCCCAGCCCCTGAACCAGTGGCGCGGACCCGTGGAATCCTTCCAGGGGATTCACTATATACGCGTGACCGGAACCCACGAAGCT
Source organism: Desulfosarcina sp. (assembly GCA_030145105.1). GTDB lineage: Bacteria > Desulfobacterota > Desulfobacteria > Desulfobacterales > Desulfosarcinaceae > Desulfosarcina. The sequence continues at coordinate 20,188 of JAQYWF010000021.1, read as the reverse complement.
GAGCTGCCGCCCTTCGAGACAATGGAATCTTACCTGCGGACCGATTATCTCATGATTAAAAGCCGCGAAAGCCAGAAGGGCAAGATCGAGGAGTTGATGAAGAATTATGAAATCATTGTCGAATGATTTCAGATTGGGGATTTCGGAATTAAAACAATAATTAATACAGATTTAGAATAATGACAACTCTCATTCAAACAGCCAGCGCGCAGCGATACCCCAGATCTAAAATCCGCAATCCAAAATCCAAAATGGTAGAAATCCTTCAATCTAAAATCCAAAATCCAAAATCCAAAATCAAATCTAACGCCTGTATTTTCTTGTCTGTATCCATCATTCTTTCTGTTGCTCTATTCCTATTCGCACCTATGGCATTGGCAGACGACGTTGGCATCACCAAGGCCCGTCTGATACAGAAATCGGCCAAAAGCTACCAGGTGGAAGCGGATGTCTCCAGGGCCCTGGTGTGGGCCATCAAGGCGCCGATTTTCCCCGATCGCTTCCGGGTTTCGGAGCTCGAATTCATCAACCAGTCCGGCTGGATCGTGGTGCAGGCCACGGCCACGACCGAGGGTTCCCCCCTGACCGCCAAAGATGAAATCCTTTTACCCTAGAAGCGCAACGGCGTCGCCCTGACGGTTCAATGGCTGGACGGGACGATTCGGCAGGAGTTGTTTCTACGCGCCCTGGAAGGCATCCACGTGCCGTTACGGTTGCTCCTGGAACCGCGCCAGAGCCTCCCCGAAGTGTGTGGACAACATTTCAAGATGGGCCTGCGACACTTTTTTTTCAAGGGGGTTCACCTGCTTCTGGTTGCGGCCCTCTGCCTGCTCTTTCCCGACCGGCTAGCCCTTAAGGCGCTCGGTTTCTATACCTTCGGGCAGGCGCTATCTTTAATTCTGAGCGATTTGGGCCTGCCCGGTTTCGATCTTCTGTTTGCGGACATCCTGGGAATCTTACTGGTATTTCTCGTTGCCCGGGCGGCCATCCGGCAAAAGTCCGGTGAACCTTACCTATCATTATTTGCTTGCTACGGGTTGCTGCACGGGCTTGCCTATGCTCACGAACTGACACGCCTGCCTCTCGCCCTTGATCTTAAGGTCCCGGCCCCGTTCATATTCAACCTGGCCATTGATGCGGGGCATTTTGCCTTTGCGGGTGTCTTGCTTTTGATCGCCCGGACCGCCCGGGTCGGTTTCCGCTGGAGACAGGTCACCGCCTACGCCGCCGGTGCGTTATCCGTGGCCCTGCTGCTGACTGTTTTTCACGAACACGTTGCCGCCGGTAAAACCGATGTGCTGTCATTTGGCGATACGCAAATCGCCACCCGCTTTGCGTTGCCCACCGCGCAGAAAGCACCGCCCGGGAGCCAGCGGCCCAAGGGGGCGCGGCAGTTGACCAGCCCGGTGATGAGCTACTTGTCAGTGGAGCCTTATGAAGTGCGCCTGGAGGTTCTCATCCAGGCCCGGGCGGCGGTCCAGTTTCTGGGGGTGGATGTCACGGGCAAGGGCAGTATTCCCGTTGAATCGCTGGGCCCGGTCAAAAAGGGAATCCTCGAGGTGTTCCAATCGGCCAATCCCATGGTCATCGACGGGCAGCCATCTCAGCCGATTTTGAAGCGGGCCGATTTCGTCACCCTGGGACCGGCCGGCGTGATCTTGCGCCCTTCACCGGTTATCGAGAGCCTGGATCGGGGAATCATCGGCCTGACGCTGGTGTATGAAACACCCGGATTGGCGGATGAGATTCGCATCGATTGGCGTTTGTTTTCAGACAAGGTCAAAAAAATTGAAGCCACAAGCATAGACCCCTTCGGTGGCACGACCCTGATTCTGTCGCCGGAGGAGCGTCAATGGCACTGGAAAAGCCGCCTTAGCGGCTACCAGGTGCCGGTGATCGAAACAATAGGGGTTGAGAAACAAAGGCTGCCCGTGGTTTCCATTTTCTTGTTTGCCGGTGTCGTAGCGTTGATGCTCATTTCTATCGTGCAAAAACGCATTGTCCTTCGCCGACCAATCCTGTTGGGCATCGTTGGATTGGGATTTATGCTTTACCCGTTCGTTACCTACCCCCTGGAATTGCCCTGGATTTCCCAATGGGCGCCCTCCAGCGAGCGAACGACGGTCATCCTGGACAAGTTGTTGACCAATGTGTATCGTGCTTTTGATGTTCGCGATGAAAACCGGGTCTACGATCGTCTGGCTGTCAGTGTCACTGGTGATCAACTCACCCAAATCTACCTCGAAAACCGGAAGTCCCTCGAATTCGAGAACCGCGGCGGTGCACGGGCCAGTGTGGATGACGTCACCATTCTTTCCGTCAACGCGGTTAAAAAGGCGACGAAGGATGGCTTCGTGGCCGATACCGCCTGGACGGTCAGCGGGTCGGTGAGCCATTTCGGGCATACCCACTACCGGCAGAACCGGTATCATGCGTTGGTTTCCTTCGTGATGGTTGACGATGTATGGAAAATTCGTGAGATTGATTTGATCGATGAGAAGCGGGTTTTTTGAAAATATCATAAGGCATGCCATGATTCAGATTAACGACCTTGAATTCCACTACCCGACCGGTAATTTCTCGCTTGCCATAGAAGCATTGCGCATTGAAAAAAACGAGAAGACCGCGGTCATCGGTCCCAGCGGCACCGGCAAGACCACTTTGCTCAATCTGATCGCCGGTATTGCATCCCTCGACCGCGGTGTGATCGCCATCGGCGGCATCGATGTGGGCCGATTGAACGACAGGGAGCGTCGACGTTTCCGGATCACCACTATCGGATTCGTGTTCCAGGACTTCGAACTGCTCGATTATCTCAATGTGCTCGACAACATCGTGCACCCTTACCGAATCTCAGATGCCCTCAACCTGGACGCCTCGGTGAGAGCACGTGCCGCAGACCTGGCGGATGCCATGGGCATCGGAGACAAACTGAAGCGCCGGGCCACGGACCTGTCCCAGGGCGAAAAGCAGCGCACGGCCATCTGCCGGGCCTTGCTCCCGCAGCCCAGGTTGATCCTGGCCGATGAGGCCACCGGCAATCTTGACCCGGAAAACAAAACCAAGATTCTGGACCTGCTATTTGCGGCCGTGGAGGAACACGATACGACCCTGCTTGCGGTGACACATGATCATGAGTTGTTGGAAAGATTTGACAGAATTATAGACTTCAAGGACTTTGGAAATTTTAGATTTTAGATTGCGGGTTTTGGATTTGAAACCAACGCATTTCCATCGATAAAGTGGCTGGAATGGAGCAATTTATGGATGAGAGTCAACTTAAAAACCGAACTAAACAATTTGCCAAGCAGATCATCATCCTTTGCCGAAATCTGCCGAAAAACCGGGAAGGAAGGCTCATTGGCAATCAGATATTTCGTTCTGGAACGTCAGTGGCCGCCAACTATCGAGCCGCATGCCGCGGAAGATCCAAAGCCGAGTTTATATCCAAATTGGCGATCGTCGAAGAAGAGGCCGACGAAACTCTATTCTGGCTCGAATTGATTAAAGAGATGAATATCTCGAAAGAATCGTCAGTGGATGCTTTGATGAAGGAATGTAACGAACTCATCGCCATCATAGTCGCATCAATCAAAACGGTGAAACGGAAATTGACTGCGTCATTCCGAAATCCCAAATCCGAAATCCAAAATCCAAAATGTTAGATTCTTTCTACATTGCCTGGAAATACATCTCCTACAACCGCATCAAAACTGCAGTGCTGGTGGCCTGTGTCACCCTGATATCGTTTCTTCCTTTTGCCTTGCAGCTGTTGCTGAACGGAAGCGAACGGCAGCTCATGTCGCGGGCCGTGTCCACACCTCTGGTGATCGGCGCCAAGGGCAGTGCCCTGGACCTGGTCATGAACACGCTCTATTTCGGCGATGAACGCCCCGAAGTCATCAGCATGCAAGCGGCCAACCGGATATGGGATTCGGAGTTGGCCCTTCCGATTCCGACGTATACACGTTTCAAGGCGCGCGGGTACCCCATCGTGGGGACCACCCTCGACTATTTTGATTTCAGGGGTTTGAATGTCGAATCAGGCAGAAATCTGGCCGTGATAGGCGAGTGTGTGGTCGGCGCCAGGGCGGCTGAGGATCTGAAGCTCAAGCCGGGCAACAGCCTGGTTTCCTCACCTGAGAGCCTCTTCGACCTGGCCGGGGTATACCCGCTCAAAATGAAGGTGGTGGGCATCCTTGAAAAGGCCCATACCTCCGATGACCTGGCCATTTTCGTCGATCTGAAGACGGCCTGGGTAATTCAGGGTCTGGGCCACGGCCACCAGGACGTCACACAGCTCAAAGATCCCACGCTGGTATTGAAGCGCTCGGGAACCAATGTGGCCGCTACCGCCAAACTGTATCACTACACGGAAATCAGCGAGAAAAATATCGACAGCTTCCATTTTCATGGCAATACTGACATCTATCCCATCAGCGCAGTCATTGCTGTACCGGCAGATGAAAAATCAGGCACGATTCTCCAAGGTCGCTATCTGGGCAAGAATGAAACCCAGCAGATTCTGCGACCCGCAGAGGTGATCGACGGGCTGCTGCAAAACATCTTCCGCATCAAAAACGTGCTGGATGCCGTCGTGTCGGTAGTGGCCCTGGCGACGGTCATGGCCATCGTTTTGGTATTTGCCCTCTCCCTGCGGCTGCGGCAGCGGGAAATTAAAACCATTTTTAAAATCGGCTGCAGCCGGTTGACGATCGCCAAGCTGCTGGCCGCTGAAATCCTGATCATTGTAGCCGCCAGTGGCGTCCTGTGCGGCATCATGCTGACGGTTGTCAACCGGTTTACCAACGATCTGGTGAGGATGCTGTTTATAGCATAGTTATGACGGTTTCGTAGAAAGACCGATATCTGCGTTACGCTTCATCCTTTGTCACTGCGGAGTACTCAATGTACGCCTCGTTCCTCGGGATTTGCAAACCTTGATCTCGGCCTTTTTACGAAACCGCTTGATGCCGGATACGTAACAGGGAATACATCAATCCGCACTCTCAAATCCAAAATTTCCGGATTCACCAATTTAAAACCAAAACAGGAGGGCCCCATGATTTTCGTTCACAGCCTACACAGATGGTTGGTATTATTTCTGTTTCTTCTTTTCTCTGGCGCGAACGCAGGTGCCACTGAAGCCTCCTTGAACGTGTACGTGGTCAACTATCCTTTAAAATACTTTGCCGAACGAATCAGCGGCCCCCATGTCAACGTGACGCTGCCGGTGCCCCCGGAGGTAGATCCCGTCTACTGGACACCGAGTATTGCGGATATCGGCGCTTATCAGCAGGCCGATCTGATCCTGCTCAACGGCGCCGGATACGCCAAATGGGTAAGCAAAGTCAGTCTGCCGCGCTCCAAGACCGTGGATACATCCCGGGAGTTCAGGGACCAATATATCACTGTCAAGGAAGCCAAGACCCACAGCCACGGCGCCGAAGGGCAGCATGCCCACGAGGGGCTGGCATTCACTACCTGGATGGATCTCTCCCTGGCGGCCAAACAGGCTGAAGCGATTGTCGACGAAATAGTCCGCAAACGGCCCCAACACGAAGACCTGTTCCGGGCCAATTACCGGTCGTTGGAAAAGGAATTGCTGGCACTCGACAGCCGGATCAAAGCGGTCGTTTCACCAAACCACACGATTCCGATCATTTTTTCTCACCCCGTGTATGAATATTTTGCAAAAGCGTATGGCTTGAATGGCAGATCGGTTCATTGGGAACCGGATCAGGATCCGACCCCCGGTCAGGTCGCCGAGCTAAACAAGCTGTTGGAAAGCCATCCGGCAAACTGGATGATTTGGGAGAATACACCGATCAAATCCGCTGTTGATGTCTTGGAAGTGATGGGCATTAAGAGTGTTGTTTTTAATCCCTGTGGGAATGTACCGCCGGAAGGGGATCTCCTTTCGGTCATGAAAGACAATGTGACTAAATTTGAATTGGTCTTTCACTGATGAAAATATCGGATAATTTATCAGTGGAATGACCTTTTGGCCTGCGTTTCAGTATGTCAAACCAGTACTCACGCCCAGTAGGGATAGCTGCAATTTTTGGCAACCACTGATCGTTCGACGGTGCGTTTAATTCTGCGACCATCCAGCCTATGATGTTCTATAATTTCGAGTCTATGCCAGGGGCATATGTGGGATACAACGCTGCTATTACTGCAGACTGGAAGGCAGACAGCAGCAATCAATGGACAATTCCGGTCGGGTTAAGTATTGGCAGAACCTTTGATATGGGAAATGGGCATGGTCTCGATGTCCTCGCTGGCCCTTACTACAACGTTGAACGGCCGGATGGTGCTGCCGACTGGGTGATTCGGTTCGGCATTAGCTGGTTGTTTCCATAGACGCGGATACGCGAGATGAACGCCACATAGCGGCCGTCCAGGACTAAGTTTCGATACCATTATCCATAACTGGAGCAGGACGATGCTGAAAAATCCGATCACTTTTAAAGTCACCGCTGAACGCCGCATTGAGGTTTTCAAGGAGATCAGCGACGGCTCCACACCGGCTCCGAAGTTCTACTTCATGGTCGTGGTTTCCATCATGATCGCCGTGTTGGGTTTGATCGCTAACAGCCCGACCGTGATTATCGGGGCCATGCTGGTCGCACCACTCATGACGCCGATATTTGGGATTGCATTGTCCTTGGTACGAGGAACTCCCAAGTTGTTGGGCCGGGCTCTGCGGGCCGAAACAATGGGGGTGTTGCTCTGCATTGGCATCAGTTTCATCTTCGGCCTGATCCCCTTGGCCTTGGACCCCACCCCGGAGATGCTCTCTCGCTCACAACCGAACCTGCTTGATTTACTGGTGGCGGTTTTTGCCGGTCTGGCCGGTGCCTATGCCATGGTTGATGAGCGGATCAGCCCCTCCCTGCCCGGGGTAGCGATTGCAACGGCGATAGCCCCCCCGCTGGCCAATGCCGGGCTTTGTTTTGCAATGGGAGAGATCGCGTACGGGTTCGGCTCTCTATCCCTCTTTTTGGCCAACTTCTTCTCCATACTGATCGCGGCTTCGGTTATTTTTACGGCCACAGGGATGGGTACCCACGCGAAGTCATTATCACACCAGGACCTGGTCCGGCGATTCGGTGTGGCCATCGTTAGCTTACTCGCTCTCACCACCGTATTCACTTACTCGCTTGTAGGGCTCGTTAATAAACGCCACATCCGCCAATCGATCAAATATGAACTGGTCCAGGCCTTGTCGGAGATCCCCAGCACCCATCTCAATGAATTCAATTGGTCATCAGCGCCTGACGGCCTGCATGTCCTTGCCATGGTGCGTACACCAAGCGTCATCGGTCCGGCAGGAGTCGTCGAAATCCAGAACCGTCTGTCAACGGCACTCGAGGAGGATACGCACTTGATCATCCGTACCCCCTTAGTCAAAGACATTGCCGCCATCGGGTCGACCGGCCAAGTTGCTGACGTGGAGACGGGGACCGAGGGGGATAGTGAAGAAATTACCGTGTCGGATGAGCAGATACCTTCAAACAAGAAGGTTGCTTTGGCTGAACAGGTACTCTGGGAGCATTTTTCCAAGTGGCCCGGTTTTTACGTTCACAATGTTGAATATCGTGATCATGAGGACGGTGACTTCATTTTGGCCAATGTTCAAAATGCCTATGCCTTTACCAAAGAGGAACTGGTCTATGCGGAAGCGGCGGTACGCAAACGCCTTAAGGATCCGGATGTCTTTCTCATCATCAGCCGTTTGAAACCGAATATCATCGACGCGCGTGGTCCTATAATTCCGGAGTGGCAGAATTACGAATACTGGACCGAAGAGATGGACAAGCAAATGGTGGCCATCGAAGAAGCGACCCAGGCGGAGATGGCCGCTATAAAGGATGTGTTTTTCCGCAGGTGCAATCTGCGTATTGTCAAGGGCCAGTGGAAAGTGCTTATCGAAACGACAGTTCTCCGCCCGCTGACCCCAAAAGAACTCGAACAGATCCGGTCTCGCGTTGCTGATAAGTACAACCAGCCCCTGGAGGTTTTTGCCTGGTTTCGTCACCAAGCCGTGGTGACACCTGATGGCTATACATCCTTCGAAGATTTCATCAAAGCGCCTATGCGCTACAATAAACAGCAACGGGAAGGGAGCAATTTAACGGTATCTTCGGGCCACGGCAAGGCATAAGTCCCCATCTAGCTTTTCATTCGGTCGGTTTTCCACTATAATTTAGGAGCACAAATGATAAAAATGGCATGGACGTATTTAATTGCCGCTGGATTGTTCGAAATCGGGTGGCCCGTGGGCCTGAAAATGGCCCAGACACCCGGAAGATCGTTTGTCGGGATTATTCTCGCTGGGGTCTGCATGATCATCAGCGGCTATTTGCTCTTTCTGGCCCAGCGTCACATCCCCATGGGCACTGCCTATGCGGTATGGACCGGCATCGGCGCCGCAGGCACATTTATGCTCGGCATCTTTCTGTATGGCGATCCGGTGGGGGCAATGCGGATCTTCTCGGTGCTGCTGATCATTTCAGGTGTCGTTCTTCTGAAATTGGCCCATTGACGGTCGACGGATTCGTAATAATCCACTCTCTGCGCTGCGCTTCTGGTCCTGCGAAGTATAGAATTCAAGATAACATCATTAGGCTGCGTTATCGGTCGTGGCAGTATAAACCATAAAGCTTCCTTTCTCTGGCTTGGCCAAAAAGCATTATCTTAAACCCTATAGTTCCAGTCGGAACGCCATTATAATGAAGAAAGATCAATCATGGGGGTACCATTGAAAATCATTAAGCTTTCTTGTGTGGTACTGATTATAGTGCTTTGCACCCTGCCGGCTTGGGGCACTTCCTTTTTCAGCCAATTCATCGATCCGAAAGACGGGAAATTGGACGCGAGTCAATATCTTGCCGGCAGAACCGGATTCTTACCGATTCCGATAATTATTTCTGATCCAGCCGTGGGGTACGGCGGTGGCTTGGCAGCGGCCTTTTTTCACGAATCGAAGGATGAACCACAGGATGAGGATAACGAAGACGGCATGCTGAGCCTCCCCCCGAGTGTATCGTTTCTGGTGGGTGCTGGCACCGAGAACGGCAGTTGGTTTGGAGCTGGAGGACATGTCGGCAGCTGGAAGAAGGACTCGATCCGATATACCGGAGCTGCCGGTTATGCGGACTTTAATTTAAAATTCTACGGAATCGACCCCGACCGGCCGCCCTCTGATGATAACGGGTTGGCGTTTAACATAGAAGGCTTTCTATTACTCCAGGAATTGACCTTTCGGGTCAAAAAGAGCAACTTTTTTGTCGGTGGCCGCTACTCATACTTTAATTCCACGACAAAATCTGACATCCTTGGTGCCATTCCCGGCATCCCCAACAATGAGTTGGATGATGCCACCGGGGGGTTGGGATTGATCATCAATTACGATTCTCGAGACAATATTATCTCACCAAGCGATGGCCACCAGGCCAAGCTGCACACCATGTTCTACAATAATGCTTTCGGCGGTGACTATGATTACACCAAGATCAAGGTAAGTACCTACTCCTACTGGCCGGTCTTAAAGAGTGTTGTGCTGGGCGTTCGCCTCGAGGGGGATTTTATCGGTGATGACGCCCCCTTCTACGATGTTCCTTACATAGACATGCGTGGGATCCCGGCCCTGAGGTATCAGGGGAAAAACGTAATCGTTGCCGAGCTTGAGGCGCGGTGGGATATCACCTATCGATGGAGCCTGGTCGGCTTCGGGGGCAGTGGCTGGACAGCGGAGAATTTCAGTGATTTCGGAGACGAAAGTGCCAAGTTTGCGGGCGGGGGAGGCTTTCGATACTTGATTGCCCGCCGGTTAGGACTCCGTGTAGGACTTGACGTCGCAGTGGGGCCAGATGATACGGTTCTATATATGGGCATAGGTAGCGCATGGCGTTAATTATTAGATGTCAATTCAGAATGGACAGCTTGCGCTTCCTTCATGAGCCCGCCAAATGAGTCCCAATTGCATGTGGGGGTGTCTGGTATTGAAAATCAAGAAAGGGGAAAAATTGAGAAAGCCACGCTTAAAACCTTTTTTAGCAATCGCCATTTCCATCTCTTTCGTTTTTTGCATCCCTAAAGCCCATGCAGAAAACGAAGATATCACCGAAGCCGGAGATTACCTGCAAATCATCCTTCCGGCAATAGCCGGTTTGTCGACTTTTGTGGCCGGCAATCCCGAAGGCGGATGGGTGGATCGCGAAGGCTTGTACCAGTTCACAAAATCCCTCAGTTCATCATTGGTGACCATGGGCATAGGCAAGCAGGTATCCAAGAAATTGCGCCCGGATGCCAGTGATAACGCCTCGCACCCATCCGGTCATACCACCGCCGCTTTCGCCGGGGCCGGTTTCATCGATCAACGCTATGGTCACGGATGGGGCATACCCGCCCTTTTGGCGGCCGGGTTTGTCGGCTACAGCCGGGTTCAATCATATAACCATTTTATGGATGATGTGACTGCCGGTGCCAGTATCGGCATGATGTACAATTGGCTGTTCGTCACCCCACAGTCCGAATCCAGCAACGTCTTTGTTTTGCCCATGGTGGTCGATGGCGGCTACGGTCTTTCGCTTAACGTTACCGACAGCATAAAGACAGGTGCCAAGGTCAAGCAATCTGCTTTTAAAACCCCTAAATTTCGCTATGATTTTCTCTTCGGCCCGGCTTTCCTGGACAAAAATGAAATTACCGCGTCGTCAGACACAGGCACCACCTTTGACCTGGCGGATTTTGATAAAATCAATGACCCCACCAGCACGGCCGCCATCGATTTCAGCTACTACATGGATGATCGTCACACGTTTTCTTTATATTTTTCGCCCTACGAGAGCCGTGACGTTGGAACGTTCAAGCGCCCGGTATCCTATGACGGCAAGATTTTCCCCGCCGATACAACCATTTATTCAGACTGGCTGTTTTACGAACTGCGTGCCGGCTGGCATTACAACCTGACACCCGCCAGTTCCTGGGATGTGAAGGTGGGAGCGGCGCTGGCCTACCAGTATCTGGAGACCTCATTGGAGATGGCTTCAGGATCCGTTTCCGGCAAGGTAAAAGAGAATCTATTTTTACCGTTGTTGAACGCAACGCTGCGCTACCATATAACCCCGAAGTTTTCAGCAGGCATTCGGGCAGAAGGGATGTATCTTTCCAACAATTCATCCCTGGAAGCCGGAGCATTTTTGAATTATCGCGTTACCGAGCGCTGGGACTTTACAGCAGGTTATACCTATTGGCAGCGCAACATCGATACGTCAGATATCAAGAATGATGTCGTCTACTACGCACCCTATTTAGGGGTTGCCTTCTCATGGCTGTAACCTTTTTTGTTCAGGAGATAAACGATGAGGGTTAGACCTATTTTAATGATGGTGTTGATCATGGTGCTATCCGTATCCACCGGGTGTGGGCGGTTTGCGACATCGGATCAGAAAATCGTTGCCTTGGAAGATAAGGTGTCCATCGGCATGACGGAGAGTGAATTTACCCAACAATTGCCATCAGCGCAACTGGTGAACGAACAGGGCAGCCAGAAAGTCTACGTGGCCCGGGTGAGCCAAACCTGCTTTATTTGCGGTTCGGCGAAAGGTTTTCAAAAAAGCTTTGAATCCTATGCGACCCAATTTGAATTTGACAACGGAAAGCTCGTCTCTTTCAGTCGAATCTTAGATGGCGAATAAATATAGCCAAAACATGCTCGATGGACGGGCAAACCTGCGCTTACTGCTATTAGGGTGTAACATGCAATGGATAAGAAATAAGAAAGGCCGACCACTACATCTGGTGGTTGGTCGTTTTCGTTTATTAGCAGACTTTCATTTGGCTATCACAATTCAAAAGAGATAGAGGAATTTTGGGATGCCTGCAACGATGCTGCATATATCTATACCCTTAGAGATGTTGGGTTATCATTTTTTCAAGCTTCGATCTGGCTCGCATCCAAATGTTGTCAATTAAATCAATGACCTGAGCAGGTCAGGCATCGTCCGACATCTCCAGTTCATGCGTAATCGTGATTGCCTCGACCACGCTCTGGGCGGCCGGGCACAGCGTAATGTAATTGTTGAATGCATCCTCGGCATCCGCGCGCTTGTCCGCCGGCAGTTTCAAATGATAGTGTACGTTAATGCGTACGATTTTCAAGACACCGTTGACATCCTCGATATCGCCGGTGACCGTCGCCATGTAACGATCCTGAAAAGTCCGAATCTTTTTTTTGGCCAGCACCGCGGCCAATGTGCCCATCATTCAACCGCCCACCGCGCCCACCAGATGGTCCAAGGTGGCGGCGTGTTCCTCTTCCGGATCGACATTGTAAAATTTCTTAATCCCGCCGTGCACACCATAATAAACCGGTTTATCGAATCCCCGTATGTGGGCGACACGCGTGGGTCCCTTTTCGCGGGTAATCGTGATGTGTGACTGATGGATAATCTCTCCCATGGCGTCTTCCTTTCTGTGGTATGTCTTTTGTGTGATTACCGCAAAAGCGGAGATCTACTGGTTTCAGCTGGTTTTTAGACTCCCGTTTCAGCGGGAGTTAGGCTGTGTGGCACTTTTTATACACAGCGTCCATTATAAATGCGAACCAGCATCACTAAAGGCCCATATTTCAATGGTTCGGATTAATCTTATGCGAAATAATTTATGACGCTATGTATAGTAGGCCGCCAACCCAGCTTGATTAAATAATAGGGATGCTTTGGCCGAATGTAAAATGATCGTGCCATTTCCTTGAAACAGAGGGGAAAATCATGTAGCGTTTATTGGATCCTAGATTTCAGATCTCTATTATCCCATCAGATCGGTTGTTAAAATAAAAGGGAAAATGAGAATTGATTGGCGCATACCAGCAAAACAGAAAACAAGGGGTTTCAGGCATGAATCCCATAAAGATTGCGGTCATTCCGGGGGATGGCATCGGCAAGGAAGTCATCCCCGAAGGAATCGATGCCCTGGAAGCCGCCGGGAGCAGGCAGGGCGTCCAATTCGAGTGGACCGAATTCGGTTGGTCCTGTGAGACCTACCATAAAACGGGGCGCATGATGCCCGAAGACGGGATCGACCAGCTGCGCCATTTCGACGCCATCTATCTCGGTGCGGTCGGCTTCCCCGGCGTACCGGACCACATCTCCCTCTGGGGGCTGCTGATACCCATCCGGCGCGCCTTTGACCAGTACGTGAACCTGCGCCCGGTGCGGCTGTTCGATGGCGTACCCTGCCCGTTGGCGGGCAAGAAACCCGGTGACATCGATTTTTATGTGGTACGGGAAAATGTCGAAGGCGAATACTCTTCGGTGGGCGGCATTCAGTATGAAGGCACCGAGAACGAGGTCGTATCCCAAGTCAGCCTGTTTACGCGGCGAGGCACCGACCGAATTCTCAGATACGCATTCGAGCTTGCTCAACGCCGGCCTGCCCGTCATCTGAGCTCAGCCACCAAATCCAATGGGATCTTTCACGCAATGCCTTACTGGGACAGCCGGGTAAAACAGATCGCCAAATCTTATCCCGAGGTCTCCGTAGACCAATTTCATATCGATATTCTAACTGCCAATTTTGTTCGCATGCCCGAGTATTTCGATGTCGTGGTCGGTTCCAATCTGTTTGGCGATATTCTTTCCGATCTGGGACCCGCTTGCGCCGGTACGATCGCTATCGCTCCCTCGGCCAATATCAACCCCGAAAGGATCTTCCCGTCGATGTTCGAACCGGTGCACGGCTCCGCCCCCGATATTGCCGGCCGGGGAATCGCCAACCCCATCGGTACGGTCTGGGCCGGAGCGATGATGATGCAGCACCTGGGCTATCCCATGATACACGACACGTTGATGGAAGCCATTGAAACCATTCTTCGAGAAGGTAGGTGCTTGACGCGTGACATGGGTGGACATGCCGGCACCCGAGAACTGGGCAGGGAGCTGGTAGAGGCAATTTAAAACGTGGTGTAATCCCATCACCAACCGCATGCACAAGGAGAATTACAGACAGCCGACCAAGTCCAACGAGAACACGCCCGATGAAAAACTGCCCTGCTTCCCCCCGTTGATTTTGGCCCCATCCGCTCTGCACGTGTCGCTGGCCGGAATTGCATGTTCCATGATGATTGTTATTCTTTAATCATTTCATAGTGAAGGCAATCGGTGCAATCACAATCGCATAGAAAACCCTAAAATCAACGCCCTGATACAAGGAGACCAATCATGATAAACGCCTATGCCGCATCTGAACCCAAGGGAAAACCCGAACCCTTCGCCTATGATCCGGGTGAGCTAAAACCCCATGAGGTGGCGTTGCCGGCCCAAACATCCCGGCAGGCAGACCGTTGCCGAGAGAAGCCAGGGCACCACACAATCGTTGCATAACAATTATGATGAAGCGGCTTTATTCATCTGACAAATGGAGAACCCATCCATGGGCATCACATTTTGGTTTTTGATTCTTTTGATAGTAGGTCTGGGTGTATGGGGTGTTCATCAATACCGGCATCAGAATCTAAAGATGCAAACGCTTGAACACAGCCTATTGGAAATCAATCAAAAAACGATAGGCCAGGAAGAAAAGTACACACAAAACCAGGCCCAGTGGGAACAGACCGAGGAGAAATTGCGCAGCTTCCTTTTGTTGATGGACACCGTGATGAACACCATCCCCAACCCCATTTATTTCAAGGACGCTGAAGGGGTTTACCAGGGATGCAATAAAGTTTTCGCCAAACAGATTCTGGGTCTGACCCGGGACCGCATCATCGGCAAACGCCCCATGGAGATGCCCGATCAAATTCCGGCCGACCTCGCCGCCACCTACCAGCGCGAAGAATACAAGATGATCGACAAGGCCGGCATTCACACCTTCGAGGCCCTGGTTCAGTGCGCCGACAAACAGCGCCGGGCTTATCTTTTCAGCCTTGCCCCGGTAATGGATAGCCAGGGCACGCTCAGCGGCAGCGTGGCGGTCCTTTCGGATCTGACCGAAAAAAACCGTGCCACCCACAACCGCATGCAAAAGGAGAAACTGGAAGGGGTATTGGAAATTGCCGGTGCTGTCTGTCACGAATTCAACCAGCCCCTGCAGACCATCTCGGGCTACACCGAGTTAATGGCCATGAAACTGGATGGCCATGAAGCGCAGTCCTATATTGACAAATTCACCGCCCAAATTGAACGGATGCGCGACATCACCGACAAATTGCATGGCCTCACCCGTTATGAGACCAAGGATTATGCCGGCAATACGAAGATCATCGATATCAACAAGGCCTCTGAAAAACTATAGGCGCGAATCGGGCCGCTGAACCCTCATGATTTCAGGAATCGCCGCAGATATCATTATACTCGCCCACTTGGGTTTCATCGTGTTCGCTTCCCTGGGTGGATTCCTCGTCGTTAGATGGCCCAAATTTGCATTTCTGCACCTTCCCTGTGCGCTGTGGGGCGTACTGATTGCATTTGGCGGGTGGATCTGTCCCTTGACACATCTTGAGATGCATTTTCGGCAATTGTCCGGACAAGTTGGATACGACGGCGGGTTTATCGACCACTATGTGATGCCGCTGATCTACCCGGCAGGATTGACGCGCGGAATGCAGATCGCTTTCGGCGTGTCCATTCTTTCAGTTAATTTGTATGCGTACGGACGGTTGCTTAGGAATCTGACCCAGAGGAAAAAGGACCGGACAGCGTAAAATTCACCAACCGGCCGTATCGTCATACCGAGACCCCCCGCAACAAAAAGGCGTCGCAACCATGAGCACCTGTCGTGAAAAAATTTCCCTGGCCCATGCCCTGGGGGCCCGGGAAATAATCCGGCCTTACCTGTCGCCGACACCCCTTAGGCAGTATGCCAGCCTGAACCGTCACATTGGGGCCAAGGTCTATGTCAAACATGAAAACCATAATCCCACCGGCACCTTCAAGATCCGGGGCGGCATCACGTTGATGCACCACCTGGTTAACAACGGTGTCTCTGGCGTGATCACCTACTCCACGGGCAACCATGGCGCATCGGTGGCGGCCAGTGCCAGCATGTTCGGATTGTCAGCGGTTGTGGTGGTGCCGGAAGATTCAAACCCCTTAAAGGTCCAGACCATCAAAGACGCGGGGGCCGAACTGGTCGAGTACGGCAAAGATTTTGAAGCGGCCGGTCGAAAGGTTACCCAACTGGTTGAGGAACGGGGGCTCTATTTCGTTCATCCGGCCAACGAACCTCACCTGATCAACGGGGTGGGCACCGAGTTCCTCGAAATCATAGAGATGGTTCCGGATCTGGATGTCATGATCGTTCCTATCGGTGCGGGCAGCGAGGCGGCGGCAGCCATCACCGTACTCAAGCAGGTCTGACCGGAAATCGAGATCATCGCCACACAGGCCGAGTCTTCCCAGGCGGCCTTCATGTCCTGGAAGGCAGGGGAAATCGTTACCGCCCCCAGAACTAGAAAAACAGCAGGTACGATCGCAATAAACCTAGCAAAAGATGAATGTAGCGTAGAGCGGGTGTAATCGCTCCGGTTTTAATCAATTTGCATCGTGGGTTGAGGCTTTTGTGCGGATTCCATTGATGCGGAGATGTTGGATAGGCCGATCATGTTCCTAAAGTCCAACGGATTGTTGCGATAAACATCTATTGCCGGATTGACTCCTAAATCGGTAACTACCTGGATTGCCGATCTTAGCAGTCGGTATTGGGGAAGCTCCTCACGCTCGGTCAATATATCTGCCAGGAGATCGGGTGAGCCTTCGTGTAAAAAGCGGGTTAATATTTCCGGCATCACCTGCCAGACGACACCTCCTACGATGGCCTCTTCCACAACCATCCACTCGTCGACAACCTGCTGCACCTGCTCGAGTTGGGTTGGTTTGCATCGCACCAAATCGGCTTGCATGGCAGTTTCGGTAAAGGGTCGCACGAGAATGTGAAGGGTCTCCTCTATGGGAACGATAAGAACATTGAACGGGTTTATAGCGCTGTTCTGCCATAAGGTGTAAGGTTCGCGAATAAATTCAAACTGACTGTCCGCTTCGATTTTCAAGAAGGAGGTAACCGATCCGATTTTGCTGTCAACCATGCGGTTGCTCAATCTTATCTTAATTTTACGCTGATCGTCATCTTTATTGTAAAACAGATACTCTTCGACATACTCATCGACGAGATTGTGTACCAAGTAGGCCGTTATGCCGGTTGGTTGTTGCGGCTCTGCGAGTGTCGGCAGCGGTCCCATGAGTGTCACAATCTGTTCGTAGGGACTGGGCATATGGATTCGGGTAAGCAAGTGGTCCACCGCTGTCAGACAGTATTGTTCGAACAATTGGGCATACTCGCCTCGGCTTTCCGGAACGACCAGCAATCGTTTGGAGGAAGTACTCAACTGATAGTTGAGCGTCTTGCTATTAAGCTGTGTTCTGATGTTTTTTAATAACGTTTGGTCCTGATTCAAATAAGCGATATTTTCCCGGTTCAGCCGATGATCAAAGACTTCTTCCGCCGCACCGAATTCCACCAACGGGTCTTGTAAATCCTGCAATTCAATAAAGTCAAGTAATCTGGAATAGTCTGGATCATTTGCTGGCAGGTTGCTGGCATACAAAGTCTGTGCGGCGACGAACAAAGATAGAAAGAAGCCAACCATCGTGATAATAGATTGATACGCCATGAGATCATCCTCGTAATCATGTGAATGACCCATTCAACCAAGGATCGTCCCCTTTGGCCAAATGATCAACCAATGCTACAGCAAATACCAAGCCTATTCATCATGAAGCGTAAAAGAAACAGCACGTGACCACTTCTGATGGGCAATTTCGGAGGAAAAATCCGATAACACCATGTTATTTATAGTAATTAATGCATGCTGGCACTGATTCCAATTTTTTTTCGCTGGGAACCAAACTTTTTTTTTGGTAATTGGAGTCTATGAAAATCTGGTGCATATTGCAAACCGCATTTGCAATATGCAATGATCACCTCTGCGACGGAAGATTAGACGGGTGAGATAGCCCTGTATGATTCCTTTTGTTTTGCATGGGCGCTTATTTCAAACCACGCTCATTTGTTAAGGCAAGGAGCCCCTTATGTCATGCACTCCAAACCAATTGCAGATACTTCCGGGCCATGATCGCCCAGCTTTCGTTTCTTCATGATCGTTCCTTATTTTTTCCAAATGTTGAAAGAAACGTCAAGGTGACCTTATATTTTTCTTCCGGCCAACGGCTGTAGCACCGAAAGCCATCTTGATAATTCGGTTTGCGATTCACGATCGCGGTGAATCTGCTTTGCAACCTAAGCGCATAACCGACTGACGAAGCGACAATTAACATGAAAGCCGCCACGATAACCGCTTATGGGCCCCCAGACGTATTGGCCGTTCGCAACGTGCCTGACCCCCGGCCACGGGCGGACGAAGTGCTTGTACACGTGCGTGCGGCGGCCATTAACCCCAAAGACACCTTCATTCGCAAGGGTCGCTTCAAGCGCTTCACCGGCAGCGTGTTCCCTATCCCGACCGGTTTCGACTTTGCCGGAGAAGTGGTCCAGGCCGGCACAGGCGTGACCGATACGTCAGTGGGCGAAGCGGTCTACGGCATGCTGGACGGTTGGCAGGGGGGCGCCTGCGCCGAATATGTGGCGGTCAATGCCGGCCGGTTCTGCAAAAAACCGGCCGGGATCTCTTTCGACGAAGCCGCGGCGCTCCCCCTGGTCTCGCTGACGGCCCTGCAGGCCCTGCGCAACCGGGCCGGCATCGCAACGGGAATGCGGGTCTGCATCAACGGGGCCTCCGGCGGCGTAGGCAGCATGGCCGTTCAAATCGCTAAAATTATGGGTGCCAGGGTAACAGCCATCAGCAGCTCACCCAATCACGGCTACCTGGTAGATTTGGGCGCCGACCGCTGCATCGACTACCGTCACGGGAACATCGCCGCCCCAGGGCAGCGATTCGACATCTTCTTCGATGTCTTCGGCAACCGGCCCTTCCGGTCCGTCAAACCAATCCTGAGCGATCGGGGCGTATGGGTCTCCACGGTGATCCGGCCGCATGTTTTTCTCAGCGTCATCCTGACCCGGCTTTTCTCCCGTCGCAAAGCCAGGGTGGTGTTGGTCAAATCTTTGAGGGATGACCTGGAACAGGTGCGTCGTTGGGTCGAGACCGATGTTCTCAGACCCGTTGTCCATAGCGTGTACCCGCTGGAGAAAATCCGGGAGGCTCACGTTCAGCAGGAAACCAAACACACCCGGGGGAAGATCGTCATTCGTATGGGATGACACGGCCACATGCCGGCAACGGGCATCCGGAAATGTCCGGCTTGTGCATCGCCGGCACGGGGTGGTGTGAATCAGGAAAACGAAGGGAAACTCATGCAAACCGACCGGGGGGCCTGGATAACGGCCATCATTGGCCATTTTGTGGCGTCATCGAATGAAAACACCCTGAACACACCCACCGGCGAAAAGGCTTTTGATCCGCCGTTGGTCGGCTTTTCCACCGGCAGCGATCCCTTGTATGACGAATATGTGTCACATATCGGCGATTTTTATCTCCGACCCATCGACATTTTTAACCGGGCGTTTCCGGAAGAAGCACCCGTTTCGCCCGGCGCGTTGACAGTGATCAGCTGGGTGCTCCCCTCCACACCCCACACCCGCTATGACCAGGCCGTCGAGACGAAACGGCCGTCCGAGCGATGGGTTTACCTCAGGCATCATGGCGAGCACTTCAACGAAGCGCTGCGCCGGCATGTCGTCAAGGAGCTGTCTGAAGCCGGCATCCAGGCGGTTGCCCCGGTGCTGGCGCCATTCTGGAGCAAATCGAGCCAGGGACCCTACGCGCCATGTCACGCCTCGTTCGACTGACACTGCGACAACTCGGTTGGCAAACTGCTGCTCTGTTTCGTCGAGCATGAAACCGCCGAATCCGATAATCGAGAGCTTGACGCCGGTCTTACCGTATTCGCGACGCGGAAGCGATGCGCGAGACGAAGACGCGGTGACCTCGTCAGTTTGAGCGGACTCCGCCTGTGGAAGCACGTTCTTCAAGCCAAGAGCCGCAGTGGTCACGGCAGCTGTCCTCAGAAAATCGCGGCGTTTCATTGTCGTCCTCCTTAGAGATGGGTTTCCTTACTCTCCGTCCGGGTTGCAGACTAACGGTGGCCCTTTGGCACATCTTAGC
>JAQYWF010000275.1 GCA_030145105.1 Desulfosarcina sp. | reverse complement strand
GCCGAGCAGCTTTTCCCCTGGAGGACACCGGCTGCGGCCAGCACCTGGGCGCCGTGACAGACAGCGGCAATCGGCTTGCCCGCCTGGGAAAAGTGGCGGACGATGTCCAGCACCTTGGGGTTGAGCCGGATATACTCCGGGGCCCGGCCGCCGGGGATCACCAGGGCGTCGTAATCGTCGGCCTTGATCTCGGCAAAGGTGGCGTTGAGGCCGAAATTGTGTCCAGGCTTTTCGCTGTAAGTCTGGTCCCCTTCAAAGTCGTGGATGGCGGTCCGTACCGTCTCCCCTTCCTTTTTATCCGGACAGACCGCGTGTACCGTGTGACCGACCATGCTCAGGGCCTGAAAAGGGACCATTGCCTCGTAGTCTTCGACGAAATCTCCCACCAGCATGAGAATTTTCTTGGCTGCCATGAGTGCCTCCTTTGGATGAATGATTGAGCGCACATTTGCCGGAATTTTTCCGGCGATGCGTTATGTTCGGTTTACCTCCACGGTCACATGGACAAATTTAAAATCTGAGGGGATCAGCCGTTTGTAATATTCCGGCGGTTTGGGGATCTCCGTAACCACCGACACGATGGCTGCGTAGATGTCGGGCCCGACAGTCCACAGGTGAAGGTCAACGACTCGATTTCCGCCGTTTTTTTCGATGCTGTCCACCACTTTTTGCTGGATGTCGACCGGTGCCTGGCGATCCAGCAGCACGTGGCTGGTGCCTATTAAAAGACCGATGGACCAGCGCGAAACCATGATGGCGCCGACGATTCCCATGAGCGGATCCATCCATATCAGGCCAAAATATTTTGCCGCCAGCAGCGCGAAAATAGCCAGAAACGAGGTGAGCGCATCGGCCAGGACATGCAGGTAGGCCGACCGCAAATTGTGGTCGTGGTGATGCTGATGACGATGATCGTGGCCGTGGTCATGGCCGTGACCGGAGTCGTCCCTGCGGCCCAGAATGAGCATGGACATGCCGTTGACCACCAGTCCGATAATGGCCACGAAGATGGCTTGGTTGAAGGCGATCGCCACAGGATTGAACAGCCGGACGACACTCTCCACCGCCATCATCACCGCAAACACCGCCAGCAAAACCGCGCCGGAAAAACCGCCCAATGCGTTCACCTTGCCGGTGCCGAAACTGAAACGCTCGTCGTGGGCATGGCGGCGGGCGTAAATATAGGCAAATACGTTGATGGAAAGGGCCGCCGCATGAGACGCCATGTGCAAGCCGTCGGCCAGCAGGGCCATGGAGCCAAAAAGAATCCCGGTGGCGATCTCCACCACCATCATCGCGGCGGTGACGACAATGACGATGATTGTACGGCTTTCCCCCTGCCGTTTACGATCCTGGCCGAAGCTGTGGCTGTGGTTCACATCAGTTCCATCGTTTAGCATCATCGGTAGTGATCGTCTCCTCCGGAATGGTCAGCAGAAGCCGCGAATGACAGGCAAAATGGGCTCGTCACCTGTCCGTTGAACGAAAAACGTTTCAAAAATCATAATCATCCGGCAAGGGTTTGGCCAGAACCAATCACGAATCATTGAAGCCTTCCCGCGGGTTTGCCGACAGGCTGACCATCGGCGGTGGCAATTGCCTGTCAACGGCCATTTCCTCCCAGAAAGTCACCTTCTCACACTGCGTGCCCACGATCATTCACATGCTGGTCTCCAGCCCGGTCATCAAAAATCTGGACCTGTCACGCTGGAAGGTGGTCATCGGTGGCAGCGCCCTTTCCCAGGGCCTTTGCAAAGCCGGCTTGGAAAACGGCATCAACCTCTACACGGCCTACGGCATGAGTGAAACCTGCCCCTTGCTCACCGTGGCCAACCTCAAGCCACACATGCTCGCGTGGGATGTAGAGCGGCAGGTGGAAATGCGCTGCCGCACGGGCCTGCCCGTGCCCAATGTGCTGCTGGAGGTGGTGGACACCGAGGGCAACCCCCTGCACCACGACGGCAAAACCGCCGGCGAGGTGGTGGTACGCGCGCCCTGGCTGACCCAGGGATACAGCCAGGATCCGGAAAAAGAGCGAGGAGCTGTGGGCCAACGGCTGGCTGCACACCGGTGATATCGCCTTTATCGACGCGGAAGGCTACCTGCAGATCACCGATCGGGTCAAAGATGTGATCAAGACCGGGGGTGAATGGATCTCATCGTTGGCATTGGAAGACCTGATCAGCCGCCATCCGGCCGTGAGCGAAGCGGCGGTGATCGGTGTGCCGGACCCCAAATGGGGTGAGCGGCCCATGGCCTTGGTCGTGCTCAAACCCGGGGCGGAGAAAGAGACCAGCCCCGAAGACCTGAAAGCCTTTTTCGTCAAGTTTGCCGAAGCGGGCGTGATTCCCAAATACGGGGTGCCGGACCGGGTAAACATCATCGGGACCATCGCCAAAACCAGCGTGGGCAAGATCAACAAGAAGCAGTTGCGGATTGATTATAAATAAGTACAAAGGCCGAGTCCCCCGTTGCTTGGGCCCGGCCTTTTCCCCGTAACACTGGGACGACGCCATATTCGGTTGATGGCTTTATTCCAGATGGCTGATAATGGATTCGGTGAGTGAATCGTCATCCTTTTTGAAAAAGGGAATCAGTTCGGCTGCCACGTCTTTGAGTGATTTGATGTTCTTTTCCTTCATCACGCCCTGAATGGTTTCCACGCCCTCTTCGATCAGCCGGAGACCTTCAGCGATCCTGATGACATCCTGTTTTTCCATGTTTGACTCCTCCAGTTCTTCATGGCGGTTGGCCATACTGTATCCAGGCCAAGCCAGTCTAAACACTTTGACCCGGGGAGACAAGCTCTTTTTGGCATCTGTCAGAGTTCGATGCGGTTGCGGCCGGCTGCCTTGGCCGCCAGGAGTTTCTCATCGGCCTGGTAAATGAGCGCCTTGACGTCAGCGTCCACCTCCCTTCCCACATGGCCGTGGGCAATGCCGATGCTGACGGTAACGGATGCGCGCGTGTCGGGCATCGTCTCAATGGCCCGCCGGATCTTTTCTCCTACTTCTCCCAGTGACAGCGGCTCAACACGGGGCAGGAAGACCAGGAATTCCTCACCACCGTATCGCCCGAGAACGTCCGACGCCCGAATGCCCTCCCGGATGCTTCCGGCCACCCGACGCAGCATGTCGTCACCGAACTGGTGGCCGAAGTTGTCGTTGACGGCCTTGAAATGGTCGATATCGATCATCAGAACACCAACGGTGTTCTCATTGCGCTGGGCCAGGTGGGCCAGGTGGGTGATCGCATTGAACAGGCCCCGGCGGTTGAAAATACCGGTCAACTCATCGTAGTTGCTTAAAAAAGCCATCCGCCGGTTTTCTTTCCAAAGGCGGTGGATGACCTCACCGACCAGTTCCAACTCCAGTGTGCCCAATTCATTTTGCTGAAGCGCATCAAAAAGCCGGTTCACAAAACGCTCGTAGGAGAAATCCGATCCTGCATCACCGTTAAAGGTGGCCACATATTGGGAAAGGGTCTCGAAAGTCGGGTGCAATAAGTAAAATTCCAGTTTGAAGGCCATGGTGAAGGCCTTTTTCTTGCTGCGCACCTGCGCGCAGTTGTCGGCCAGGTCGTATACTCTTTCCTCGAGCCCCGATAACTCATCCAGCGTCTTTCGCGGATCATCGAACAGATTGTTGAGCATCCCCTTGTCAGCCCAATTGAGCAGCTGATCCCAATAGAGCTGGTGCTGTTCGTTTTTAGCGGCAATATCCTGCCAGAACCCTTGCAGGTCCTGTGTTCCGGCATTTCGGGCCAAGCTCAGGTATAGGCGGGAGGCGTGGTTGTCCAGCCTGAGGCATAACTCAACGATCCGGTGCATTGCGGTGGCGTTCATGTTCAGCTCCCTTTGCGCGACATCGCGTCAGGTTGAATAGTTAAACGGGTAATTACAAAAAACGGGGGGATGTCGCCAGGCGACGAATGTACACGATTATGGTATGTCAGGCCGTTTGTAATTGGCAACATAATAATCACCAATGAGCTGCCTCGTTTTCAGGTCCTCGCCCACCGTCCTGGCCTCTGCCTTGGTCTTGAAGTGGGAAATTCGCACCTGATACCAGGTCTTGTTGGAACCGGACGCCCGGTTCCAGTAGGCGTCCAATCCCCGGCCTTTCAGCTGATCCACATAACGCCGGGCATCGGTTTCGTTCAGATAAGCCGCCACCTGAAGGGTAAAGGGATCGGTGACCGGAGAAACCACCGGTACCGGCGCTTTCTCCGCCGTTTTGAAAGTATCGGCAAAATGAATGGCGGTATTGATCACCAGCCCCCCCACACCGATCATGGCCAGCCCCATGGCCGACCCTGTCCGCACCACGTGGATCCGCCTGGATGACACCCCCCCCCGTATCTTTCGCAAATGGTCGGCAACAACGGCAACACACCCGAAAATCAAGCGCCTCGATCCGGTCCATGTGTTGTGGATCATTGGACCGATGGCCGGCCGTCTAATCGGGCGCCCCCTGGCCGGTCGTCCCGGACCGAAATCGGTCATCTCTGACAAAAATCCGGCCGCCATTTCACTGCGCTTGGATGCGTCGATGCCCACCATCGCCTCATCGGCCCTTTCCAGCAGGGGCAGGACCAGCGGGCTGGGATGGATCATCCGGCAGCAAGCGGCAATGCCCGGTAGCAGGCGTTTGTCACGTCCACCACGTTTGTAAACGTCCAGGTAGACCTTCAGGGCCAGACTGTCCGGGCGCCGCTCAGCCAGGAAGAGGTCGGCGATGTCACCGATCAAGCTGTCCGGCACGGGTCCCCCGGTATCCAACAACAGCTCGTAAGTCTGTAGGGCGACAAAGTCACCGCGCCGTTCGGTGAGGTAAAACTGAGCCAGCATCCGCTGGATGGCCATGTCCTCTGGATGAGCAGCCCCAATCCTGGCGGCGATGTCTTGGGATTGACGGGTCAATGCCCTTCCGGCCAGCACGCCGTCCAGCCATTTGATGGCGGCGTCCCGGTCATCGGGAAAAGTGCGCAAATAGGCTCCGAAAATGGTATCAGATGACGATCCAGGTGATGCTTGAGCCATCTGAAACCGGGCCGTTTGGGCCAGCAGACGCCCGGCAGGAGTTCTTCGGGAAAGCGGCGAGAAAAAGAAGCTGTCAACCATACCCGCAGCCCGGACAAGGGTCTGGCGCACCTCCCGAGGCATACCGGCCCGCTCCCACACGTTGGCTTCGCCAAGCAGGCGCTCCAGTCGGCGACGCCCCATGGCAGCGAATGCCACGCCCGTGAACCAGTATGCGGCGGTAAGCAGGCCAAGGCCGGGTAAGATCATCCATCCGGGTCCTACGGCGCCGGCAAAAGGCGGCAGCACCAGCAGGGCGGCCAGGCTGCCGATGGCCAGGGCCATCCACAGCCGCACGGCCAGGTGTTTGAATAAGTATCCCATTCCCTTAAGAATTTCCATTTCGCATGGCCACAGTAACCGGGTCGGGTGTCCAGAACCCGGCCAACGACCCGGTGTCGGGATTCACTTTCTTGAAATAGATATCTGACGGTGCCATGAATGCTCTGGGCGGCTCCCCATCCGTCGCTTGTTTCATGAACTGGGCCCAGATGGGCGCTGCTCCGCGACCACCGGTAATGCCTGCGCCGTTTTTATCGCGCATGCCCTGACCCCGGTCAAACCCCACCCAGACCGATGTGCTCAGGTTGGGGGTAAAACCGGTAAACCAAGAGTCGTTGTAATCGTTGGTGGTGCCGGTTTTGCCGGCGGCCGGCAGGGCAAAGCCCATTCGCCGGACGACATTGCCCGTGCCATTATCGATGACGCCGGCCATCATGTCCACCAGCTGAAAATTGATCGATTCATTCAACACCCGTTCACCGGTGATAATATGCTCCTCCAGCACCCGGCCGCTCACATCCTCCACCCGACGAATCCAGTAAGGTGGATGTCGCACGCCTCCTGAGGCAAATGTAGCATAGGCGGCAGCCATCTCCAGGGGGCTGACCCCGAAAGTGCCCAACGCCACGGAATAGACCGGGTTCAAAGGGCTGGAGATGCCGCAGCGCTGGGCGGTGTGGATCACTGCTTCGGGACCGACGGCAGAGACCAGTTGAGCGGCCACGGTATTCACCGACTCCGTAAAGGCTTTTTTGATCACCATGGG
Source organism: Desulfosarcina sp. (assembly GCA_030145105.1). GTDB lineage: Bacteria > Desulfobacterota > Desulfobacteria > Desulfobacterales > Desulfosarcinaceae > Desulfosarcina. Next base: position 842 of record JAQYWF010000275.1, on the reverse strand, counting down.
GCCGTCGTAGGTGCGTCTGAAATTACGCGGCTTCCAAGGCGGCTTTCCGGCCACGGGGATGGAAACCGGTTGATCGACCATCACATCGGCCGGCGTCTTGTCCAGGTTTTCCAACACCGCATAATAAAGAAATGGTTTGAAACCTGAGCCGGGCTGTCGGTTGTCCTGTATAGCGCGGTTGTATGGGGTTTGAAAGAAATCCCGTCCTCCTACCAATGCCTTCACCGCCCCGGTATTGACATCCACGGCAACCAGTGCGCCCTGCAGCCCATTGTCATCTTCCACCGCGGTGTCCGCGGTACGGCGGGTCATATCCATTTGGGAGTCAAGCTTGGCAATCCCCTGTTGCAGGGCTTTTTCAGCCTGCTGCTGCATGCCGGCATCCAGGGTCGTGTAGACCCGCAGTCCGCCATGGTAGACGACTTCGGGGCTGTAGGTCTCTTCCAGCGATTTCATCACCGCATCCAGAAAATAGCTGTCCACCCGCAGCGAACGGCCCTGGGTGCGCAGGTCAACCGACACGGCTTCGGCTTCAATGGCCTCCTCGCGACTGATCATACCGGTGGTTACCATTCGTTTCAGCACCACTTGCTGCCGGACCCGAGCACGCTCCGGGTAACGAAAGGGGTTGTACCGGGTTGGCGATTTGGGCAAGCCGGCCAACAGGGACGCTTCAGCCAGAGTCAGTTCCCCGGCCGATTTACCAAAGAAGGTGCGCGCTGCCTCCCCGATGCCGTAGGCACCGACACCGAAGGGAATCTGGTTGATATACGCCTCCTGAATCTCCTGCTTGGATTACTGGGCTTCGATCTGGAGAGCCACCAGCAGTTCCCGAAACTTGC
>JAQYWF010000303.1 GCA_030145105.1 Desulfosarcina sp. | reverse complement strand
GGGGTGAACCAGGTCACTTACCCGGGCTTTCGTAATTCCAGGACTATTGGGTGAGAACAAGAAGATTGTCAGTTATGATTTGCTTGGGACCAAGGTAAGCGAAGATAAGCTGGAAGTGACCCAGACGGTTGAAGCCGAATACTATTTTCTTGATCGCTATGTCGTCAAAAAGATCGAGTATGAGCAGACGTGGCGCTACGAGTCAAACATGGAGAGCTGGATGCTCCAAACCGGCCCGCCGCATTTCGAATGACCATTTGTGTCGCCCCTATAGAGCCTTTTTTACCAGGGCCGCGCCGGCGGCCAGGCTGCGGATCTTGCTCAGGGCCAGGTCATAGGGCAGGGGCGCCATGCCGCAGTTCGTGCAAGGGTAGAGCCGTTCCGGCGCTACATAGGCCATGGCGGAACGGATGGTAGCGGCCACTTCATCCGGTGTTTCCACGCGGTCCCGGGTGACGGCAACGACACCCACCATCAACCCCTTATCCTTGAGCAGTCGCATCAGGGAGAGAGGCACGTGCGAGTCGGCACACTCCAGTGAGACCTGGTCGATGCGGCTGGCGTTGAGTGCCGGGAAGATCTCTTCATACTGCCGCCACTCGCGGCCCAGGGTCTCCTTCCACCGCAGATTCTCGTCGATACCGTAGCCGTAACAGATGTGCACGGCGGTAGTGCATGAAAGGCCCTCGATGGCCCGGTGGATGGCGTCGATGCCCCACTCTTTGACGTCTTTCATAAAGACATTGAAGGCGGGTTCGTCGAACTGGATCAGATCGATCCCGGCCGCCACCAGTTCCATGGCCTCGGCGTTGAGGATGTCGGCAAAGGCCATTGCCATGTCCGCACGGGTGGCATAGTGGGCGTTGGCAATGGTATCGCAGATGGTCATGGGGCCGGGCAGGGTGAATTTAAGGCGCCGGTCCGTTTGCGCCCGGGTGAAGCGTACCTCGTCCAAGTGGACTGGTGTAGGCCGTGAAACCGGCCCGGTGACCGTGGGCACATCCACGGTATAACGGTTGTCCCGGATCCCCATTGGCGTTTTTTTGGCCCAGTCGATACCTTCAAGGCACTCTAGAAAGCCATGAACAAAATGAATGCGGTGCTGTTCGCCGGCAGTGACGATATGGATATCCGCTGCCTCCTGGTGGCGCAACCATGCCACCACCGCACGCTCCTTGGCGCGCACCAAGGCCTGACCCGCAAGGCGCCAGGCCGGCCAGAGTTTCTCGGTTTCAGCCAGATAGTCGGGTTTCGGCAGACTGCCGACCGTAGTGGTGTCCAGCATGGGGCGCCTCCGTTGTTTTGCTTTTGTCTATTTGGGCCTTGGGATAGGGTTTACTCTGTGTTTATCGGCTGTTGGACCGTCATTCGGAAATATCGGCCACCTCGGCATGGGCTACCTGGAGCAGTTCCGATGATGACAGCTGCATCATGGCATCAATGTCCCCGCCGCCTCCGTATACGGTGTCAAGTTCAGCCGTGGCAGTGTCTACCAGAGTGCGCAGATCTTCCCGGTGGCCAAATGGCGGCATGCTGCCTACCATATAGCCGGTGACAGACAGGGCCTGCTCGGCACGGGCCAATTTGACGCGTTTGCGATTCATGCCCAGGTAGACGGCCAATTTCTTGCGGTCTACCCGGGCCAGGCCGTTGTTGATCACCAGAATCGGCTGCTCCTCGGCCATGAACACCAGGGATTTGATGATCAGATCCGCGCTTACATCCAGGGCCCTGGCTGCATCGCTAACCGTGGCGGTGTGGGCATCCATGGACAGAATGACAGCCGCCAGGCGGTGGGTCTCGATGAAGGCTTGCAGGTGTTGGCTGCTCAGAGGCGTATTCATTGTGATCAATGCACCATAAGAGGGGTGTTGGGCGGGCAGGCGCCGCCGCGACCGAACATGCACTTCATGTGCACCCACTGGGCCAGGTCAATTTGTGTCGGGGCGATCCACCGATAATCGGTGCAACCCTGGGCATGAAAAATGGCGTCGAGCGCCTGCTTTCTCTCCGCAGTAATAACCATGATGGATGATCCTTTTCGCTGGATATATGCATGCTTGGTTTATCGGTGCCATCACTCCAGCGGCCATGAGCGTTTCAGATGATTGAGCATATTGCGCACGGCATACCCGTTCGTGGCCAGAAAGATCGTCAACTCCTCAAGATCGTACTCGTCGATCTCGATTTCGCTGGATTCGATCAGTTCAGCCAGCTCCGCGGCGGCATCGAGCACACGGTCCCATGCATCGGCTTCTTTTTTGGAAATGGCGGCCATGGGAAGGATTATTTACCCTTGGGTTTCGCCTTGGCTGCTGGGGCTTTCTTTTTTGCAGGCGCTGCCGCGGCATCGCCCTTCTTTTCTTCACCCGGTGTCCGCACAGACGGAACCGTGGGCTTCAGGCCTTTTAGAATCCGGGTGACTTCGGGTCCATTTTTGGCAAGAAAGACGGAAAGGGCATCGATGACCTCGCCGTCCAGGTCGATCTCCAGCCCGGCATCCTTGATATAAGCGGCCAGGTTTTCGGCGGCATCAAGCATCTTGTCATAGGCCTCGGCCTCTTTCTTGACCAGGAACTCCCTGTCCAGTTCCACACCATTTCGAACCACCACATACTTGGTAATAACGGCCATAATGAACGCTCCTTTGGTTTGCCGATTGCTTCGAATCTATGCCCATCGGGGGTTACTTTCTGCGTTGGAGATACCATCGCTGGAGGTCATAGATGACCTGGGTGAGCTTATTCTGCTCTTCCTTTTCCATTTCAGCGAATTCGAAAGCGAAGCGGTAAAATCCGCGGTCCTGGTCGTGTTCGACACGCTTGACTTGGGCCTTCTTCACGCAAACAGTGTTGCCAGGCCGATCATGATCACCTGGAAATACCAGGCTGACATCATAGAGCTGCTGGTCTATTTTCAATACCGGCCCACGCATGAACTTGAAATTGTGCTTGGTAAGAATCCCGTAAACGCCACCAAGGCTGACATTGATCAGATCAATGACGCCTTGAATTTTTTTCAATTGGAAATGCATCTGGGCCCCGGTCAGGGTGATTACCCGGAAATTCCGGCGGCGCTGCAGCCGTTCCACGTGCTCGGGAAAGGGTATTTTCAGGCTCTGCTCGCAAAATTCGCCGCCCCGGGTACTGAAGATGTACTCCAGATGATCCGGCCCGTTGAAGTTGAACCGCAGATGCCATAGGTCCTTGACACCGACAGCCTCTTTGAAATCATCCGGGGGATCGACAAGCAAGTAGTTGCTGTCCGCATCTGTCGTGACCCCGGTGACGCAGGTGAGCCGATCGAAACCGGCCCCGACTACATTCATGGAGATGATAATTCTTTTTGCAACCAGTTCGTTGAAAAGTTCGGTAAGTTTTTCATCCTGGACTTTTCCCGCTTCCCCCATAATCAGAGATCCTCAATCTGAATTCCCGTGGGTTCCAGCTAAATCCGCGACCCTTTTTTTATGTTCGGTTATCTTCGCCGATTCTTTAGCACAGACCCGGGTGTATGGGGCAACGGTTTTTTGATTTGTTGTCAACAGGTCGCAGAACATGGTTTATTTATCATCGGTGTCCTCTTCCAACTGACGATATTTTTTCGTTTGCTGTGTTTGTATTTCACCCAGATCGTCCTTCATCTGTTCATAGCGGTCCAGGTTTTTTTTTCCGGCCATTTCTTCGACCGTGTCATCCACTGTGCCGCGTGTGTCCGTCCCGTCGCATCCGCCGGCCACCAGGGTAACACCCACAATGAACGCGAGCACCCACCCTTTCACATACCTTCGCCATTCATTCATCGTGAGTCCTCATTCAAACTGTTTGCGAAATGACTCAAATGCCGTCCTGAGATCCGCCACTTCATCTTTCAGGGATTGAACGTCGGCATCCATCCGCATCAACCGATCGATATCTTCGAATGGCACAACCGGGTGGGTCATTTCAACGCTATCGACGGCGTCATCCGGCTCCCCGGAAAGCAGGTGCATGTACCGGCACTCCTTGTGGCCGGGTAGTCGCTCCAGACGGTGGACATGACCCCATTCGCACAACCGGTCCAGCGTTTCCTGTAGTGCGTCCAGGCTGTCGAAGGCGTGCAGGCGTTCGGTTCGGCTGCGGATGGCACCCGGTGTCTGGGGGCCGCGGAGCAAAAGCACGCAGAGCACGGCGGCCTCGGAGGCCACCATGTTGTGCTGCCGGGTGAAGATCTCCTCGTACTTGGGGACACGGCCGACGGTGCTTCGGTTAACCAGTCCGTTTTTTTCAAGGCCGTCAACTGCATCCTCAACGGTCTGCTCGTTCCAACTCACCACCGGGTCCCGGTTGGATTTCTGGTTGCAGGCATTGGCCAGGGCGTTGAGGGACAACGGATAATACTCCGGCGTAGCCATGGCTTTTTCCATGAGGCAGCCCAACACCCGGGCCTCCTGGTTGTTGATCAATATGTCCATCGGCATTCCTTTCGTGTCGGGCTTTATTTTTCCTTCAGGGATGCTTTCAGAGCCACCAGGGCCGCATCGGACATGTCGAAGCTGTGTTCGGCAGCGGGGAATGCCGACGCCCGGACATCCTTTCCATAAGCCTTGATGGCATCGATGATCGTGGGTCGGACTTTCGTGTATTGTTTGACAAACTTGGGCACGAACCGGTCGAACAGGCCTACCATATCATGGGTGACCAGCACCTGGCCATCCACGTCCACCCCGGCACCGATGCCGATGACCGGCACAGTCACCGCCTCGGCGAGCAGCCGACCCAACGGTGCCGGGACAGCCTCAGCGACGATGGAGAAGACGCCGGCCGCCTCCAAGGCCCTGGCGTCGTCGATGATTTTTCGGGCCGCCCCTGCATCCTTGCCCTGCATTTTAAAACCACCCAGGGCGCTGGCCGTCTGAGGGGTGAGGCCCACATGGCCCTGAACAGGGATGCCGGCTTTGACGATGGCTCGGACCACCGGGGCGAAATCCACACCACCCTCAAGCTTGATTGCATCGCAGCCGCCCTCTTTCATCAACCGTCCGGCATTGATGATGGCATCCCGGGTACCGGTGTTGTAGCTCATAAATGGCATGTCACCGATTACCATGGCCCGTTTACATCCGCGTACCACCGCCTGGATGTGATGGATCATCATCTCCAGCGTCACCGGGACGGTGTTGTCCAGACCCAAAACCACCATACCCAGCGAGTCTCCCACCAAGGCAATGTCCACCCCGGCCTCGTCTGCCATCAAGCCGAAGGGGTAGTCGTAGGCGGTTACCATGACCAGTTTTCTACCTTTTTTTTTTGCCTTAATGATGTCGAGTACACTCACTTTGCCATCGGCCATGGATCACCTCCTTGGTGGTATAAAACAATACATGTATTGCGTTTGCGGAGCAAAAATTGATGCCCTCGTAAAAAGTCGCATTTCCGACGGATTCGTAAAAAGGCCGAGATCCAGGCTTGCGAATACCGAGGAATGAGGCGTACTTACCGTACTCCGCAGTGACGAGGGATGAAGCGTAACGCAGATATCGGCTTTTTTACGAATCCGTCAAAACTGGATCAGTAATGGGCCTGCAGCGTCTCCACCAGCGCCGTAAGCGTCCGATTCACCGGTACCGGTACGCCGGCCTTCTCCGCCATCCTGACGATAAAACCGTTGATGGCGGCAATCTCCGTGAGTCGGCAGTTGTCCACATCCTGGCCCATTGAGGAACGGTTGGGTCCAGTGGCTGCCGCCACCTGGAAAACCTTTTCCACCGGGTCGCCATCGATGGCAACGCCCTGAGCACAGGCCACCGCCATGGCCTCCTCTATGGCTGCACGGGAAAGCTGCCGGCTCCATTCCAGTTCCAGAATCTGGCCGTTTTTGATTCCGGCCAGGGCCGTGATGGCATTAATGCCCACGTTGATCAACAGCTTTGCCCATAGGACGGCGCGCACATCGACCACCACCCGGGTGACGATGTTCGCCCGGCAGAACACTTCGGCCACCTGTTCGGCACCTGTCATTCCCGCTGTCGCCCAAGGGCCGATGACTGTATCGCCTTCACCGGCATGGCGGATGGTGCCGGGCCCCAGAAAGGTGGCACCGTGGGACGTCGTGCCGGCGATTACCTGACTTGGTTCGAGGGTTTCAGCGAGCGTGTCCGCATTGCCCATGCCATTTTGCAGCGTCAATACCAGGTCCGTTTTGCCGGACAGCCGGGCGGCCGTTTCCGCGGCCGCTGCGGTGTGGGTGGACTTGACGAACACAATAGACAGATCGGTCGGACCGATCCGGCCGGGATCGGTGGTTGCCAGAATCGCGACGATGCGCCGATTCCCCGCTTTCTCGATGGAAAGACCGTTTGCGTTGACTGCATCCACATGCTCCCGGTGGATATCCAGCAGGGTTACCATATTGCCT
>JAQYWF010000055.1 GCA_030145105.1 Desulfosarcina sp. | reverse complement strand
GTATACCGGCAAAGCGTTCGAGGAGCTGCCGCTGATTACCGATGCGGGCGGCACCGTGGTGAGGCTGGGGCAGGTGGCAACAGTGATCGACGGGTTCGAGGATACGGACATCAAGGCACGCTTTAACGGCAAGCCTGCAGCCATGGTCCAGGTCAACCGCACCAGCCAGGAAGATGTGATCGCCATCTCGGACACGGTGCAGCAGTACGTGGCGGAGAACCGGGACCGCATGCCCGAGGGCATTCAGATGGCCACCTGGTTCGATTTGTCCACCATGGTGCGCGACCGTATCGACCTGTTGCTGCGCAATGGGTTCCAGGGAATCATTCTCGTTTTCATCGTCCTGGCCCTGTTCCTCAACCTGCGACTGGCTTTCTGGGTTTCCGTGGGCATTCCTATCTCCTTCATGGGGGCATTTATGGTTCTTGATTTTAACGGGGAGACCATCAACATGATCTCCCTGTTCGCCTTCATCATGACCCTGGGCATCTTGGTGGACGATGCCATTATCGTGGGCGAGAATATTTTTACCCACTACGACCAGGGAAAATCGTCGGACCGCGCCGTGGTGGACGGCATGGGCGAGGTCGGCGGGCCGGTGCTCATGGCCGTGACCACGACGGTCGTGGCCTTTACGCCGCTGATGTTCATCTCCGGCATCATGGGCAAATTTATCAGTGTCATGCCCCGGGCGGTGATCGCCATCCTGATCGTTTCTTTATTGGAAGCCCTGATCATCCTTCCGGCGCACCTGGAGGGGGCCCTGCTCAGGAGTCGGCGCGCGGGAGAAAAGATCGGCCGGGCAATCCATGAACGCGTCAGGCAGCGCATTGAAAAGGGACTCCAGTTCGCCATTGAACGCATCTACACCCCTACCTTGCGCTATGTGGTGGGTAATCGATATTTTACTTTTTCCATCGGCCTGGGGGTGCTGATCATCAGCCTCGGCATTCTGCGTGGCGGCTATGTGCCCTTTATATTTATGCCCAAGGGCGACAGCGACTGGGTGATTGCCGAGGTCAACTATCCGCTGGGAACCCCGGTGGAGACCACCGCGCAAACCATCACTTACCTGGAACAGCAGGCCTTTAAACTCAACGAGGCGTTCGAGGGGCAGTTAGACGCGGGCAACACCCTGATTGCCAACACCTACTCATTGACCGGATTCATTCCCCGGCGGGACTGGAAACCTCAGCAGATCGGCGGCCACTGCGGTGAGGTGTGGATCGAGATGATCTCATCGGCTGATCGGCCCAGGTTGTCGGTCAACACGGTGATCAATCGTTGGCGTACCCTTGCCGGTGAAATCCCGGGATTGGACCAGCTCTCTTTTTTCACCATCGAAGGGGGGCCGGCGGGCAGCCCCATCGAAATCCAGCTCATCGGCGATGATTTCAGGCAGATCGAGCAGGTAGCGGCGGAACTCAAGGAGGAGCTGAGAACCTACCCGGGAACTTATGACATCGTCGATGATTTCAAGCCGGGCAAACCGGAGCGACGTTTCAGGATCAGGGACGGTGCCCAGAGCATCGGTGTGACCATGAGCGATATTGCCCGACAACTGCGTCAGGGATTTTACGGCGAAGAGGCCCTGCGTATCCAGCGCGGTAAAGATGATGTCAAGGTGCAGGTCCGCTATGCGGAGAAGGACCGGCACTCACTCTATGCCATCGAGCAGGCGCGCATCCGTACGCCGGACGGCCGGCAGATTCCACTCAGCCAGGTCGCCGAGACCGCCAGCTCAAGGGCTTATTCACTGATCCGTCGGGTGGACCGCAAGCGCGTGATTACGGTGAGCAGCGACATCGATGAGGATATCGGCAATGCAAGCACGATCGTCACCGACCTCAAGGCGGATTTTCTCCCCCGATTGATAAAACGATATCCAGGATTGCGCTACGACCTGGAAGGGCAGGAAAAACGGACCCAGGAGTCCCTGCAGAGCCTGAAGAAAGGGTTTACACTTGCCCTCATGGCCATCTTTCTCCTGTTGGCAACCCAGTTCCGGTCATACGTGCAACCGGTGATCATCATGATGGCCATTCCCTTTGGGCTGATCGGTGCCATTGTTGGCCACCTGGTGATGGGGCTGGCCTTTACCATGATCAGCATCTTCGGCATCGTGGCCCTGTCCGGCATCGTGGTCAACGATTCGCTGATTCTCATCGATTTCATCAATCGGGCGCATCGCAATGGGATAACGGTGGTTGAGGCGGTCATGGAATCCGGGCGATCGCGTTTCCGGCCGGTGCTGCTCACTTCGGTGACCACCATTGCAGGGCTTTTCCCGCTCCTTCTGGAACGCAGCTTTCAGGCTCAATTTCTCATCCCCATGGCGGTGAGCATCAGCTTCGGCCTTTTGGCCGCCACCTTGCTGACCCTGCTTTATGTGCCGGCGCTCTACCTGATCGTGGACGATGTCGTCCGTGCAGTTAAAAGAAGATTGGGAATGGGTCAAACGGAAGATGCGGCAGGTAAAGACATGGAGGCCTCGTGAACCGATCCACAAAGAGCCGACTGACCGGCAAACAACTGGACTGGTTTCCCGGCAACACTTTGTTCGAGAAAATTGGCCGATCCGTCTGCAGAGTGGGCACGCTGCCCGGCAAGGAGCTATTCGAGGCCTGGGAGGTGGCCAGACGGGTGAGAAGAAAGTTCCGGGGCGGACGGGTGATCGATCTGGCTTGCGGCCATGGACTCCTGGCCCACATCATGCTCCTTTTAGATGACACCTCTCCCGAAGCGCTTGCCGTAGATCGTCATCTTCCTGAAAACGCCCACCGGTTGGCCGAAGCATTGGTCGAATCATGGCCTCGGCTGCGCGAACGGGTCCACTACGTACAAACCGATATCGAATCTGTCGAGTTCTCATCATCGGACTTGATCATGTCAGTCCACGCCTGCGGGACCCTGACAGATACCGTGCTGGAAAAAGCCATCGAAGCCGGCGCCCGGGTGGCGGTGCTGCCCTGCTGCCATGATCTGGAACGCTGCGACACCGGCGGCCTGGATGGCTGGCTGGACGGACCCACGGCCGTCGACGTTACACGGGCGGCGAGGCTGCGTGCATGGGGGTATCAGGTAATGACGCGAAGGATCCCCGCGGAGATCACACCCAAAAACCGGCTGTTGATGGGGCATCCTGGATCGCGATAGCGAACTCATTCCCCGCCGCATACGGCGGGGTTAGCGAGCGAACTCAATAATCTTATGATATGTTGGGGTTCTTTTTTATTCGGAGCTTTAATAAGGGAGGTAGTAATGGAAAGTAAGAAAGAAGAATTTTTGGATCAATTGAAGAAAAAGTATGACGACCTGAACTATCGCTGGAATATCGAGCGCAACAAGCTGGAGGCAAGAGCTCAACATGAAAGCGCCGATGCTATCAAGAAATTTGAAGAGAAGCGCGAGGCCTTGCGGCAGCTCCGCACAGACATGAAAACGAAAATTATCGACCTTGAAGTGGCCAGTGAAAACGCCTGGGATGACGTCAAAGACGGGGCTGAGGATGCCTGGAAATCACTTGCCACGGCATTCGATAAAGCCACCTCGCATTTTAAGAAGTAAATGATTATGGATTTCGGAAGTGGGTGACGGTTGAGCGACTTTCTTCAGAACCCTCTTGATCCGCGATAACGAATGCATTCCCCGCGGCTTGCCGCGGGGAGGGTTCAAAAGCACCGGTGGACTGACATTGAATGAATTCACTACCCTATCGGAGGCGCAAAAAGAGAAAATTCGGCAAGAACGCCCGCGATGGTGCCACATCGAATACAAGGGGATACATGGTTGGGTGGCCGGCCGCTATTTCCCTTTTACCGGAACTGCCGAAAACCGAAGTCTTGCAGCCTGCCAAGGAGGTTTGGGGCGGGGGCAAAACATATGGAAGGTGTTTAGCATGATCGATCGCATTGTCGTGCGGGTATCGGCCATGGCGATTGGTCTGGCGCTGTGGTGGCCATTGCCGTCCTGGCTTGGATGCAACAAGGCACCGTGAACACCTTGAAGGAGGAACAAGCATGAACAAAGGTATTGAAGTCAAGACATTATGTTGTGCCATGGCCTTCGCTGTTGTGATTGCAGTGGTGCTGCCGATCCAGGCTGTCTCGGGGGAGCAGGCCGGATCTTTTAAAGGCTCCTGGGTTGCCAGCGGCAAGCGACAACCTTTCGATTTTATCGAGGGGCGAGATGTCGGCACCTTTAAACTGGCGGGCAATCTCAGCCTCAAGGATGAATTCAGTGGGATAGAGGATTTCTGGGCCGAGTGTGTCGGTCTGTCGGATTCCGTGGGCGGCAGTTCCGTGCGTTGCGTCTGGCGCAGCCTCAAAGGTGACAAGGCTTACAGTGTTCTGAGCGGTCAGCCGCTAAAAGAAGGTGTGAAGGTTACCGGAGAATTCGTCGGCGGCACCGGGCGTTTGAAAGGGGTTTCGGGTACCTTTGGCTTCACCTGGAGGTCTACTTTTATCGATAAAGATCAGGGTGTGTTCACAGGACAGACCCTGGATCTAAACGGTGCATATCGCATTCCCTGACGAGAACAAAAGGAGAGCAGCAATGTGGATAGCCGAACTATTGGTCGTATTGTTTTTTATCTGGTTGGGTGCACGCCTGGGTAGCATCGGCATCGGCTTTGCCGGCGGCTTCGGGGTGCTGGTGTTGGCCATGGTATTCGGCATCAAGCCGGGCAGCATCCCGGTGGACGTGATTTTGATCATCATGTCGGTGATTGCCGCCATAGCCGCCATGCAGGTGGCTGGTGGTCTCGACTTCATGGTTCACCTGGCCGAAAAAGTGCTGCGCAGCAATCCCAAGTACATCACCTTTATCGCCCCGGTCGTGACCTATACCATGACCATGTTTGCTGGAACCGGGCTGACGGCATTTTCGACCCTGCCGGTGATTGCCGAGGTGGCCAAGGAGACCGGCGTGCGCCCGTCGCGGCCGCTGTCCATTGCCACGGTGGCCTCTCAGATTGCCATTACCGCATCGCCCATATCGGCGGCGGTGATTTTTTTCGCCAGTGAACTGGAGAAGGTAAAGGTCAGCTATGTCCAGTTATTGATGATCAGTATCCCCAGTACTTTTATAGCGGTCATGCTGGCCGCCGTGGTAACCAATTTCCTGGGCAAAGAACTCAAGGACGATCCGGTCTACCGGGAGCGCCTGGCCAAAGGCCTGATATCCAAATCCTCCGGAGCCCAACAGCGCGAGATCAAATCCGGCGCCAAAATGTCCGTTCTGATATTTTTGCTCGGGTTGATCGGTGTGGTTGCCTACGCCACCGCCATCAGCGGCAATGTCGGGTTGATCAAAGATCCGGTATTGCCAAGAGATCATGCCATCATGACCATCATGCTCAGCGTGGCCACCCTCATCGCCCTGGTGTGCAAAATCAACACCAATGACGTTCTCAATGCCGCCACCTTCAAATCCGGTATGAGCGCCTGTGTCTGTGTCCTTGGTGTGGCCTGGCTGGGCACCACCTTCGTTTCCGCCCACATCGAGGAGATCAACGTGTTCGCCGGTTCCCTGCTGGAGGCCAAACCCTGGCTGTTGGCGGTGGTGCTCTTTTTCGCCGCCATGCTGCTCTACTCCCAGGCCGCCACCACGCGGGCCCTGATGCCGGCAGCACTGGCCCTGGGCATCAGCCCGGTGGCCGCCATCGCCTCGTTTGGCGCGGTGGGCTCCCTGTTCGTACTGCCGACCTACCCGACCCTGCTGGCGGCCGTGGAGTTTGACGACACCGGATCGACGCGTATCGGCAAATATGTCTTCGATCACCCCTTCCTGATACCGGGGACCACGGCCATTGCCCTGTCGGTGGTGATCGGATTTATGATTGCCCCGATCGTACTATAGTCCAACTCGATACTCACCGGTCCCTGCGGCCGACAAAAAAAGGAGAGTTAGCCATCATGATCACACTCGAAGCGGTGTTGGAGAGAGCATCCAAGAAAATGGGGGTGGCCCAGGCCGATCTCAAGAACTTTTTTGAGCGTGGCGACCAGGTGACCTACGCGGCCGAAGCGTGGCTGTTCCACGAATCCACCCCGCGGCAGTGGGCCGGCCTGGTGGTCGACGGCGAGGTGACCATCGTGAGAGGATTGCACGGCTCCACGCGGCATCTGGCGGTATTGACTCCCGGGGCCCTGATTGCCGAAAGCGCCTTTTTGGAGGATGAGGCCCACGGCACAGGCGCCTTTACCCGCAGCGGGGCCACGGTCTGGCAGATCTCCATGGTGGCCCTGGCGGCCTTTAGGGAGGAGAAGCCGGACCTGTTCTACCGCATCGTGGCCCGGGTAGCCGCAGGCATCAGCGACCGGCTGCGCATGGCCGCCGAACGGGTCACCGGAACGGGGCCCGGGCAGTTGATCGGCGATGTGCGCACCGAGCATGATTCCCTGGGGGAAAGGGAACTGCCCGATGAGGTCTACTACGGGGTTCAGACCCTGAGGGCCATGGAGAACTTCGCCATCTCCGGGGTGTTCGTCAAGAACTTCGAGCACATGATCGAGGCCCTTGCCTTTGTCAAAAAAGCGGCCGCCCAGGCAAACTGCGAGCTGGGGGTGCTCGACGAGAAGAAAATGAAGGCCATCAGCGACGCCTGTGACGAACTGCTGGCCGGCCGGCTGCACGACCAGTTTCGCGTGGACATGTTCCAGGGCGGGGCCGGCACCTCGACCAACATGATGGCCAACGAGGTGATCGCCAACCGGGGCCTGGAAATCATGGGACACAAAAAGGGGGAGTACGACCATTTGCACCCCAACGACCACGTCAACTGCTCCCAGTCGACCAACGATGCCTATCCCACGGCTATCAAACTGGCCGTGCTGCTGTCACTAAAGGACCTTTTGGGCGCTATGGACGAATTGAAGATCACCCTGGAGGCCAAAGCCGAGGCGTTTGCCGACGTGCTGAAAATGGGGCGCACGGAGAACCAGGACGCCGTTCCCATGACCCTGGGCCAGGAGTTCTCGGCCTATGCGGTCATGGTAGAAAGTGCCGCCGATGCCCTGAACCGAACCGAAAATGAGTTTCACAACATCAACATGGGCGCCACGGCCATCGGCACTGGGATCAACAGCCCGCCGGGATATGCCGATCTGGTGACCCGGAAACTGTCCGAGGTCAGCGGTTTTCCCCTGCGTCGGGCACGCAACCTGGTGGAGGCCACGCAAAATGCCGGCGCATTCGCCCAGATGTCGGCCACCATGAAGCGGGCGGCGGTGCAGATATCCAAGATCTGCAACGACCTGCGCTGGATGTCCTCCGGGCCGCGCTGCGGCCTCAACGAAATCAATCTTCCGCCCATGCAGCCGGGCTCGTCGATCATGCCCGGCAAGGTCAACCCGGTGATCCCCGAACTGGTCAACCAGGTCTGCTACCAGGTGATCGGCTACGACGCCGTGGTCTCCATGGCCGCCGAGGCCAGCGAACTGGAACTGTGCATGGCCGAGCCCATCATCGCCTACGACCTGCTGCACGGGATGATGATCCTGAAAAACGCCTGCATCACCCTGGCAAGCCGCTGCATTGTGGGCATCGAGGCCAACCGCGAGGTCTGCCGGAATTATGTGGAGAACTCCATCGGCCTGGTTACCGCCTTGGTTCCGGTGATCGGGTACGAGAAATCCGCCGCCATTGCCAAGGAAGCCTTGAAAACCGGCGGCAGTGTCTATAACCTGGTGCTCGAAAAGGGCTGGCTGACCAAAGAAAAACTGGATGACATGCTGCGGCCGGAGAATATGACGGATCCAAGGGAGATACCCAAATAGTGCCGGCCAGAAAGGGCATCTTTCGGCCCAGGCCGGCGTTCTCGCTCTGGCGAAATCCTCGACGTTGCGCAGCTACGCCTCCGGTTTCGCCATCGTTGCGGCCTTGGCCTGAACCCAAACTTACCCTTTCTGGGCTGGCACTAAGTAGGTTTCGGGCCTATCCGGAAAGGGCATCTTTCGGCCCAGGCCGGCGTTCTCACTCTGGCGAAATCCTCTCTATCATTCATCACTGTGTCGGGTTCTGGTTTAAAGTAACTATGCGGTAGCGTTAACCTGCTGGTTGAAAGGAGGACTCGCCCTGACCTTGAACCAGAATGCCAGGATGTGTTATTCAAATGCACTACCGCTAACGAAACGGATTTACGAACTTAGATGAAAGCAAACGTGGAGAGCAGAAGGTTGCCCGATGGTGCTCTGGTGCTGGCCTTTTCGGGTCGCTGGCACACCGGGCAGCCAACACCATCGAGTAGTGACGTCCAGGCAATGCTCACCGGCTCTGACGTTCAGCGCCTGCAATTCGACGGACGGCGGCTGGATGGATGGGACAGCAGCCTGGTTGTCTTGGTGTCTGCTGTGGTGGATCATTGTGCATCCCTGGGCGTCGATGTAGACCTGGACGGCCTGCCCGACGGCGCCAGGCGGCTGCTTTCCCTGTCACGAGCGGTTCCGCGCAAAGCCGATGCCGATGTGGCCCAAGACCAACCGTCACTGCTGGCACGGCTCGGAGAAAGGGGACTGCTCGCTGGCCAAACGGTGAGGGATACCCTCGATTTTACAGGCGAGCTGGCCTTGTCCGTGATGCGGCTGATAAGGGGCCAAGCACGCTTTCGGTCGGTGGATGTGTTGGAAACCATCCAGGAATGCGGGTGGCAGGCGCTGCCCATAGTCAGCTTGATCAGTGCCCTCGTCGGTCTGATTCTGGCTTTCATGGGGGTCGTTCAGCTGCGACAATTCGGTGCGCAGATATACGTGGCCGACCTGGTGGGTATTGGCATGGCCAGGGAGATGGGGGCGGTCATGACCGGCGTCATCATGGCCGGGCGCACCGGAGCGGCTTTTGCCGCCAACCTTGGCACCATGCAGGTCAACGAGGAGATCGACGCGCTGCAGACCCTCGGCGTATCACCCGTGGATTATCTGGTGCTGCCGCGCATGACGGCCCTGGTGCTGATGATGCCGCTTTTGTGCGTTTATTCGGTTTTCGTGGGCATATTGGGCGGCATGGTGGTGGGCGTCGGTGCTTTCGATATTTCGGCGATTCAATACCTGACCCAGACCCGCGGTTCACTGACCGTAACCCATATAGGCATCGGCGTCTTTAAAAGCGTCATCTTCGGGTTGATCGTGGCCATGTGCGGATGCATGCAGGGCATGCGCTGTGGTCGCAGTGCGGCTGCCGTGGGCAACGCCACCACCTCTGCGGTGGTGATCGCCATCGTTTATATCGTTGTGGCCGACGGACTGTTTGCGGTGTTGACCAATGTGTTGGGGATTTGAAAGGGCGAGGATTCGGGGATTCGAGGGGTCAAGGATTCAAGGAGTTGAGGGACTGAGAGACTGAGGGAATGGGGGCGTCGGGGCGTCAGGGGAATTGGGAAAATTAATGGTTAAGGTCGAACATCGAACGTTCAGCATTGAATATTGAATGGTATGAATTGCTCCTTTTTGAGCAACATTTGCTTTGCATAGGGTAAACCTGATGCGTCCAGCTGATCTCAAACAACCCCACATCACCGTCAGCAACCTGACCATGGGTTACGGGGATTTCATCCTCATGCGAGACCTGGATTTCACAGTGTTCCGGGGTGACGTGTTTGCCATCATGGGCGGCAGCGGCTGCGGCAAGAGCACCCTGATGAGAATCCTCATGGGACTCAAGGCACCCCATACCGGGCAGGTTCAATACGGTGACATTGACTTCTGGATGCTGGGAGAAGCTGAGCGCGAGCGCATGATGCGACACTTCGGCATTCTTTACCAGAGCGGCGCATTGTGGAGTTCCATGACCCTGGCGGAAAACGTCGGCCTCCCCCTGGACCTGCACACCGATCTGGACAGAGACGAGATCGTCCAGATTGTTCGTTTCAAGCTGTCGCTGGTGGGCCTGGGCGGCTTCGAGGACTTCTACCCGTCGGAGATTTCCGGCGGCATGCGCAAGCGTGCCGGCCTGGCGCGTGCCATCGCCCTGGATCCGGAAGTGCTTTTCTTCGACGAGCCATCGGCCGGCCTTGATCCGGTGAGCGCCAAAAAAATTGACGATCTGATCATCGAAATCAATCAAAGCCTGGGGGCCACCGTGATCATCGTCACACATGAACTGCCCAGCATTTTCACCATCGCCAACAACGCCGTTTTCCTGGACACGACCACGCGCACTATTGGGGGTAACGGCGATCCGAAACAGATGCTGGAAACTTCGGATAACCCCGACGTCATCCGCTTCCTGACCCGCGGGGAAGCAACCGGCAACTCAAACGCTAAGGATGTGACCCCATGAAGAAAGAAGTCAGCAAGGCTTTGATCGGTGCATTTATCCTCGGCGCCGTCATCTTGGCAGTGATTGCTGTTCTTGTTTTCGGGAGTGGCAGCTTCTTTCAGGATTCAGAGCGTTATGTGATGCATTTCACCGGATCGGTAAAAGGCCTGAATACAGGTGCGCCGGCGCAACTAAAGGGCGTGCCTATCGGCAAGGTCATTAGTATCAACCCTGAATACAGCCCAACCGACGAATCTTTTTTTACCCAAGTGATCGTTGAAGTGCCAACGGGGTCGGTGAAAATCATCGGGGAAACGAATAAGGGTAATCCGGATAATTCAAGGCTTGCAACCGAAGCCAGCATTGATTTCCTGATCAAGATCGGACTGCGCGCTAAACCGGTACTTCAGAGCTTCGTTACCGGACAACTGCTGGTGGCATTTGATTTTTATCCGGACACACCGGTCAACCTGATGGGTTTTAGCGGGGATCTGCAGGAACTGCCGACCCTGCCATCGGATATGGAAGCGCTCACCAAAACATTCGAATCAATCGATTTTCCAGCTGTCGCCGAATCGATCAGCAATGCCGCCAAAGGTATCGATGAACTGGCCAATTCCCCGGAGCTACGCGAGGCGGTGGTCTCCCTCCATGAAACCATGAAGCGTTACGGTCAGCTGGCATCAAACCTCGACGGTCATGCGGCTCGCCTGTCGGATGAGACTGCGGCCATACTAGCTGACGTGAGGCAACTGATTGCTACGACCGACAGCCAGATTCCCCCGATGACAACGGGTATCACCGATACGGCCGCCGAAATCAAAAAGACCGCACGCAACTTAGACCGGCGTTTCCAGCCGGTGTTGGAAAATCTTGAAGCGACCACTGCTAACGCCCGAAACGCTTTCCAGCAGGCGGAAGCGATGCTGGGCAACCTAACCCACCTTTCGGACGAGGGTTCAGCTTTTATCTACCGAATAGAAGAAACAATGTCGGAATTAAAGAAGGCCGCCACCGCGCTGGCTGTGCTGGCCGACTACTTAAGCCGTCACCCGGAGGCAATACTCCAGGGTAAACAAGCGGCGCAGGAGCAATGATGAAGATGCGCATAGCACGGTTGATTCTCGTCGGCACGGTTCTATTCTTATTCACCGCTTGCCTGAAGGTGGGTACGTCCACATCGACCCGGTTTTATCTGCTTGAGTCAAGCTCGGATGAAGCACTTCAATCGGCATTTGAAAATAAAATGCCCGATGTTTCAATCGGCGTCGGGCCGATCACTCTTGCGCAGTATCTGGATCGGCCACAGCTGGTCTCCCGCCTGAGCGGCAATGAAATGCGGGTGCATGAATTCAGCCAGTGGGCGGAGCCGCTGAAAGCGACGATTGCCCGTGTGATCGAAGAGAACCTATCCGTGTTGACCGGTGCCAAACATATCCATTCATTCCCCAAAAGACGCTCCGCCGTCATTGACTACCAAATATCCCTGGATGTGCGTCGCTTCGACGCCGACGCTGCCGGCAGCGTGACCTTACAGGCCGTATGGCACATTGCCAAACCGGACGAACATCAACGGCTGATGGAAAGACGCTCGGTCATCGTTCAACCGTCAAGCAGCACAGAGAGCAACGATGTGGTTGATGCAATGAGCATGGCGCTGGCCGAGTTGTCGAAAGAAATAACAAGGGCCCTGGTTATAGTGGCTCAGAAATAATTAATGGGTGATCGGTTTTCTAACGAAAAGGGAAATAAATTCTTCGTTTGCGCATGAACAATGCCACGGAACTTTGAGTGACGGGAGACCAGCTCCCAACGCTTTGCCATCCTAGGAGCTTAAACCATGGATCCCGTCCTAATCGTCGCCGCCTTTGTCTTTGGCGTCCTTGTCAGCAGGATTGGCCTGCCGCCGCTGGTGGGCTACCTGATCGCTGGATTCGTGCTCAACAGCCTGAGCATCGAAGCCGGCGATCAACTTGAAACCATCGCAAATGCCGGTGTGACCCTGCTGCTTTTCTCCATCGGGTTAAAACTGAAACTTAAAAATTTGGCCAATCCGGAGGTGTGGGCTGGGGCAACACTGCACATGCTGCTCACCGTGATTTTCTTCGGTCTGGGGATCGGCCTGTTGTCCATGGTCGGCCTGTCTGCAATGAGCGGATTGGACTGGAAACGCTGCTTGCTGATTGCCTTCGCCTTGAGCTTTTCCAGTACGGTCTTTGCGGTCAAGGTCTTCGAGGAGAAAAATGAGATGGCAGCGCGGCATGCGGTCACGGCCGTCGGTATCCTGATCATGCAGGATATTATCGCCGTGGTATTCCTGGCCATTTCTTCGGGCAAGGCACCCAACCTGTGGGCGCCGGTATTGATTGCTGGAATTTTTCTGATCCGTCCGCTGTTGCTGCGGTTCATGTCACGCTGCGGGCACGGCGAACTGATGATGCTGTTCAGTATTCTGATGCCTGCCGCCGGTTATGGCAGTTTCGAACTGGTGGGCCTCAAGGGCGATTTAGGGGCCCTGGTGTTCGGCATGCTGGTTGCGACGCATCCCAAAGCTTCCGAACTGGCCGCCACCCTTCTCAGCTTCAAAGACCTCTTTCTGGTGGGTTTTTTCCTGAACATCGGTATTTCCGGCTCGCCCACGCTGGCAGCCGTGGGTATCGCTCTGATGCTGGCGCTGGTCATGCCGCTCAAGGCAGCCTTGTTCTTCGGCATCCTGACCCGCTTTAAGCTGCGTGCGCGCACCTCCCTGCTGGCTTCCCTGAGTCTGGCCAACTACAGTGAGTTCGGCCTGATCGTGGGCGCCATCGGCGTAGCCAGCGGCTGGTTAGACCCACAATGGTTGTATATCCTGGCCATTGCCCTGTCCTGCACATTTATCATGGCCGCACCGGCCAACTCCCTGGCCCACGCCATCTATGCCCGCTGGTCCGAGTTGCTGAAGCGGTTTCAGACCGCCGAGCGACTGCCCGATGAGATGCCTCTCGATGCCGGGGATGCCAGGATTGCCGTTATCGGAATGGGCGGGATTGGAACGGCGGCCTACAACGAGATGCGCAGGCGCTATGGGGACGTGGTGGTCGGTATCGATTTCTGCAAAGAATCGGTGGATGCCCACCACAAACTCGGCCGGCGGGTGGCGCTGGGTGATGCCTCGGACTCCGATTTCTGGTCCAGGGCCGATCCCTCAACGGACAACATCGGCCTGGTCATGCTGACCCTGCCCGATCCCAGGGCTAGCGCATTCGCCATCAGCCAGTTAAAGGCACGCGGCTACGAGGGTCAGATCACCGCATCCGTGCGCTATGAAGACGAGGTCGCCGAGTTGAAGGAGGCGGGGATCGATGCCGCCTATGTGATCTATGAGGAGGCCGGCGTCGGTTTTGCCGATCATGTTTGCAGGCACATGGACCGCCGTCATGAACAGATGACGGTGGTCGGGTTGGCTGGCCCGATGGAACATTAGGATGATCTGCATTGTCACTTTGGCTTTGACATTGTTCATGTATTTGAAATGAATAGAATTTTATATCAAAGGCACGATTGACAAAATATACTGTATCCCTATGTGCTCTGCAGTGGAAATAACGTGGGCGTCACCGCGTCGATCTCCGCCGGACAAAAAACGGATGAAACGCAGATGGTGATTTCATTCAACATTCTCCTGGACGATCTTTTCCGCGAAATCAACCGCCAGGCGCCCTGTCCCAACAGTCGTGCTTTCATATTCAGACGGGATACAAGTTTATACATGCCCGATACCAGCGGCACCTTTCCCGATTTCAAGGCCATGGAAGAGGTCAAGGATCAGCTGATTCAAAAGATGGTTGCGTCATGGACGGCCGAGAACCAATATCAAACGTAACTTGACGCTATCGATCTATTGTGTTCAAGGAAGATACAAAAATTACGTTGAGTATTTCTCACGAAAAGCAGGTACCCAGAACCTTGGCAAACCTCGCTATGCCGCAGGCCGAATGAATCCCGCGCAAAGGCTGGTACGATCCATATTACCAACATGTAATCTAAGGCAAGCTACTTGGCCCCTGAACGATGATATCCCAAAAAGCAATGGCTCTAAAATCCTTGATTGGTGCTGTGCATACCGATATCATCACAAGAGCCGAACTACCGGTAGAATTGAGTATGATTGGCCTCAACGGAACTTGCATTGGCTTGCCATCCGCTTTACTTTCCAAAAATTGCGCCTAATTTGCATTTGGCCCCTGGATGGATATCATAGGCGTGCCTTGAGCGCCGTCCATATTACAGACCTGTTTTATAAATGAGGTGGGTCATTAAATTGGCCTAAGGAGAAGGCCCATGTTCAATAAAAATAGCGGTGAAGGTTACCGCTCCACTATAAAAGGAATTAAACAAAAAACGCTGGTTTACGGAGAAAATACGTTGATGTCCGAATTAAAGATGTTGAGGGGGACGCGTATCCCAAATCACAAACACCCAAGTGAGCAGACTGGCTACTTATTGTCCGGTAGAACCCGGCTGTTCATTAATGATCAAGTATACACCTGCAACCCGGGGGACAGCTGGTGCATCCCCGGTGATACGAAACATGGAACGTATGCCATAAAAGATTCAGTTATCATTGAAATTTTTTCACCGGTTAGGGAAGACCTGCATCCTGACACCGAGTATACGCCATTTATTCAATCATGGAACACATGAAAAATGTCACACTGCTGCTTGATGCGATGAACATTAGACACCGTATTTGCATTTATCTGTCCTGATCTATACTTGAACTGACAGGACTGACCTTTAGGTCAGGACATCGCTTGACAGTATGGTATCACGGATTCTCAGGAACTCTTTTCACCGTTGATGAGTTGGAGCTATCGCGGGTTTGCTCAAGTATATTGGTACCACAATATCTACTAGGTGGCGCGTATCTTAAAGGTCGTCAAAAAAGTAAAACTTACGAATTTGGTATTGTTGATTTGCTAAGGAACTTTAAATATCGTGCATAGGAATAAAATCATTGAATTAATAATTGGTGAACCAGCTTTGCGCACAAGGAAAATAGCAGTAGGCTGAAAATGATTCGGATTGCTTTTCCTTTCAGGCGCGTACTCATGATCCTTGCCCCTGCCTGTCCACCGGCAAAAGAAGCCACAGCGGCAGGAAGGATGAAACGCCAATTTATTTGTTCCATGGCAGCGTAGCCCAAAAAGCCTGTCAAGGAAGAGAAACACACGATGAAAGTTGAAGATGCAGCCGCAATTTTTGTGGGGGTCTTTAGTAAGTATATCAGAAGGGGAACAACAAAAACGCCACCGCCGATACCCAGAAAACCGCCTATTAACCCAATGCATACTCCAATCCCAAATCCGCCGATAATTTTTTTTAAAGGACCGACACTGACACCATTTGTTTGTTTTGGTGGAGTCATAAGCATTCGACACCCTGCTAAGGCCAGCACGATGGACATGATGACCATGAATGGTGTCGTATCAACCCGTGAATTTAAGTAGGAACCTATTGGTGCAGCAAGTCCAGAGGACACTATCAAGGGTATTGCAAGGGAAAAATCCACCATCTTCTTTTGTGAATACGTATACGCGGCAGACGCGGCGGCAATAAGATTAAGAAACAGCGAGGCTGATGCGGCATCGACCTTAGCAAAACCGAGGATCACGAAAAGAGGAGAAAAGATAAGCCCTCCCCCGAGACCAACCATTGTCAGCACCAACGCTATGAAAAAGATACCAAAAATAAGAATAACTGATGGTGTCATAGGTCACTCTATTACGATTTTTCGGACTGTAAACGAGAGTATAGATTTCGAGAAAAAGGAGGATACAATATCTTGCTGTTCACCTTCACGCCTTTAATGCTTTGATACATTGAGATCATCGTCGGTTTGATCGAATCTTTATTGGTTTAATTTTTCTTGATTTAGCCCTTTACCCTCATCAAGAACCTTACGAATCAATTGGGATAGTTCAGAAATATTGAATGGCTTTTGAATAAAAGCGTTACATCCCCTTCGCATGATATCAGTCGCTTTACCTTTGAGAGAATACCCACTAGACAATATTATTGGCATTTTGGGATGAATCTCACGGATAGCGTCAAAAGTCTTGCTACCATCCATCACCGGCATAATTAAATCAAGAATGACAAGATCAATATTGTCACCTGTTTCAGATACCGCATCAACAGCATTTTCTCCATCTCTGGCGACAATGACAACATACCCCAATTTCTCCAACATCGGTTTGTCCACATCAATTATGATATCTTCATCGTCAACCAGGAGAATCGTTTCCGATCCTCGGATGATCATATCATCGACATGCGCCTCTAAATGGGCTGTTTTTTCAGATACTGGCAAATAGATGCTGATCGTCGTCCCGTGACCGAGATCACTATAAACAGTTATCACACCGCCGTGGTTCTTTATGATGCCATAAGCCGACGCCAAACCTAATCCGGTGCCCAGGTATTTATCTTTAGTCGTAAAAAATGGATCAAAGACCTGCTGGTAGGTTTCCTTGTTCATGCCGACACCGGTGTCTCTTACAGAAATTTTTACATATCGACCTGGTATAGCAGCATATGGTTTGCAAAAGGCAGCGTTTAAACTCAGGATCGATGTTTCCAGGTAGATTTCACCGCCGTCCGGCATGGCTTGTGTGGAATTGACGAAAATGTTTAAAAACACCTGCTCAATCTGTCGCTTATCAGCTTCCACCACCAGTGACGAAGGAAATGTGTTGCTGTGGATCCGAATATCCTTGCGGGTGCGGCCGAAAATGGCCACGCTGGAAAGCAGTAGTTCGTTGATGTCTATTGGTTTGACTTCGTATTTACCTCCGCGGGCCAACCCAAGTAGTTGCCTGGTGAGATTGCTGGCGCTGACTATTTGTTCCTCGATGGCGTTAATATGCTCTTGTTGGGGATGGGAAGGGCCCAGTTCCAACGTCATCAACGACGCTCTGCCTTGTATGCCCATCATCAGGTTGTTGAAATTGTGAGCGATCCCGCCTGCAAGCGTTCCTATCGCTTCCATTTTTTGTGCTTGCTGAAGTTGTTGTTCCAGTCGCGACCGTTCGGTAATATCCTCATAAATAACCAACTGACCTTGGTTTATTATATTTAATGGTTTGAAATTGATCTCTTTTTTCGATCCGTTCTTGCAGGTCACAGTATAAACATGTGGCAGGGATCGTTCGGTCTGAGGTTGCCGCTGATAATCAGACCATGCTGTCATCACCTTCTGACGATAGCGCTCATCTGGATATGCATTGTTGAACCATTCTTTTCTTGTCGTGACATCGTCTATCGTGTACCCGAACATCTCCACAAATCTTGGGTTCACATACTTGTATCGGCCATCTTCTCCGATCAGGGATATTCCGAGCGGTGATTGTTCCACCAGCATCCGGAACTTCTCTTCACTCTCACGCAACGCTTTTTCCGCCCGTCTTCGGTTCTCAACCATATCGTTCGCCGATTCAGCAAGCTGGACAAAATCATTGAAATAAATTGTATTTCCTTCAATTGTGATGGCATCCGAAGATGCCTTTTTGAAAAAATTTTTAAACAATTTTATGTTGTGATCTATTCGATCCGAAAGTAGTTTGACAATCAAAAAGATGAGGATAAGAAGCGTAAAAAGGATCAACGTCGTATTTCGAATATTTGTTTTGATTCTTCCGTCGAGTTCAGACTGCTTTAAGGCGAGCGCCGTGTCAATTTCATCCACATATAAGCCGGCGCCAATATACCATTGCCATTCAGGTACGCCTACCGCGTAGCTGATTTTAGGCGCATGTTTTTTACCTTCGAATCTCGGAAGTACATATTCAACGAAACCGCCGCCTTTTTTGGCCGATTTTATGAGTTCCTGGACGATTTTAACCCCGTTTATGTCTTCGATGTCATACAAGTTGTTACCGGTTTCAGGACCAGACAAGCTCAATCCGTCCCATTTTCCGACAAACACGTAACCATCTTTTTCAAACTTGATGTTTGAAATCCATTTCAGGCTTTCTTCCTGAATATTTTTCTCAACATAATCGAGATACTCCCCGGAACCAATGACCCAACCAATGGGTTTGAACAATTTCACAAAAGCGACTCTCGGGAAAAAACCTTGCTGATTGGGTTTGGGCCAGGTGTATTTGTAAAACCCTTCGCCATCTTCCCTAATGACCGAAAGCATATCGGAGACAACGAATTCACCTTTCCCGCCCCTGACTTGCAGCATGTTCGTGCCTTCCATTTCAGGCCTAATCTCGAATAACGTTTCAACACCTTCCAACGTAAAGGCAAAATAATAACCGCGGCCGTTATTGTACCTCAATGACCTTAGTGCCTGTTTGATTAGCGATTCAATCTCTTCGGTGTCTTTTGAGTCTTTTTCTTTTAAATAAATATTCTCTATGATGGCATAGGCCTCGTCAACTCTGCCTTTTATGGAGTCCTGCAACCGTTTTTCAGTTTGAGCTTTCATGAAATTTACAAAATTTAATGCCTGGTTAACCTCACGTTTTAATATTCCCTTTTGGCTTTCCAGATAGGATGCACGCAGTGAGTTTGCCTCTTTTTCAAACCTAGACCATTCGGATGTAACCCAAAGATAGCCGAGAGAAAATATGGATATGACGCCAACGGTAGCCATATGGATTAGAAAGATTCGACTGATGCTTAATTTGAGCGGATTCATCGGATTGCCTAATCAATGAGTATGAATTAATGCATAGAATGAATTTGTAGTAGGGGTCAAGGGGCAATTAAAATGGGATTGGGTCTATTCCTACTCGATGCCGGGGAAACGCTCAATCCGGGTTCCAGCGGTCCCCGTGTGCAGCAATTGTTTCAGATGGAATGCCAGGGGCATGGGTGGAACGCATTTCCGGGAAACACCCTGTTTTCGGGCCGAGACCGAATGGCCCACTTCCGTCAACCCTTTTCTCTGAAAGACTTGATGAGGTGGTCGGCAAAGCAGGCAACGGTCTCAGGCACCGGCGATTTCGCCGTGTGTAGCACGATATCGGATATCGGCAGCACCGGCAACCCGTTCTCCGGCCCAAGCGTCGTAAGGTCCGACGGAACGTTGCTCTGAACAATGGGCGCAATGGCCAGTCCGGCCCGGACAGCATCAATAATCCCCGACATACTGCGGCTGACATATACAATCCGGTATTCGGTGCCTTCCTTTTCTAAGGCTTTCAGGGCCCATGCCCGGAAGATGCAGTCTTCTTCGAATACGGCCAAGGGTAGGCTTTTATCCTTTGGGACAAGAAAGCCGGGGTCGGCGATCCATACCACCGGGTCATGATAGATGACCTGTCCCCCTCCATGGGTCTGCGTGCAAAGCCCAACATCAAGCTCACCCTTGTCGACCGCGTTCTTAATTACATCGCTGTTCTCACAACGCATCTCGACCAGGACATCCGGATAGGATGAGGCGAACCGAGCCAGCAGGGTAGGCAGTACGCCAGTGGTGTAGTGCTCAGGAGAGCCGAAGCGGATGAGTCCTTTCAGCGCCGGCTTGGACAGCGCCATGACCGCATCGTCATGCTCCTTGACAATTCGCCGGGTGTAGCCGATCAGCAGGTTGCCGTCGGTAGTCAACTTCACAGTTTTTCCAATCCTTTCAAACAGCGGCTTGCCGACTTCATCTTCCAGACGCTTGATTTGCATGCTTACTGCCGATTGAGAGCGGTTGACCAGTCTTCCGGCTTTGGTAAACCCCTTGGTCTCGGCGACGGTAATGAATGTTCTTAGAAAATCGATGTGAAGGTTCATAATGATCAAATGTTGTCATTTTTTTTTATATAGTTGTCGAACTTCTCCAGCGCGTCCGGCAAATTCTTGCGCCCGAAGCCCACACGGAAGGCATTGTATCCAGGGCTGTAAAGGCT
>JAQYWF010000439.1 GCA_030145105.1 Desulfosarcina sp. | reverse complement strand
GATTTCATTCGATTGCCTAATGAGTTCTTCTACTGTTTGAAAAACCTCGGCATATTCACGATAAAATTTCTTGGTGACTTTTTCGACGTCAAAAGCCTGTGACATGGGCGCTCTCTACAAAGGCATGTTTGGCGCTGCCATCATCGCTGCTGTGGCGTTTTACTATGCCTGTACGAAATTTATGGCTGACGTCCCCGGCATCAGCGCCATGAACATCTACTACTGTACCCTGATCGGGCTGATTCTGACTGTCGTCATCGTCATCATCACCGAATACTACACCGGTATCTACGGTCCTGTAAAAGGCATTGCCGAGGCCTCCACCACCGGTCACGGCACCAACATTATCTCCGGTCTGGCCGTCTCCATGCAGGCCACGGCGGCGCCGGTTCTGACCATTTGTCTGGCCATCTTCCTGGCCCATAAGTTTGGCGGACTCTACGGCATCGCCATGTCCGCCATGTCCATGCTCTCCATGACCGGTATGGTCATCGCCATCGATGCCTACGGACCCATCACCGACAATGCCGGTGGTATCGCTGAAATGGCCGGCATGGACGAGAGCGTCCGCGCCGTCACCGATCCGCTGGATGCCGTCGGCAACACCACCAAGGCCGTTACCAAGGGCTATGCCATCGGCTCCGCCGGACTGGCCGCCCTGGTGCTGTTTGGGGCCTACGTCATGGAGTTCTCGATTCAGGGTGCTGAAAAAGCGATCCGATTCGATCTTTCCGACGTCAACGTTATTATCGGTCTGTTCATTGGCGGACTGTTGCCCTACCTCTTCGCTTCCATCGCCATGAAGGCGGTCGGCAACGCCGGTGGCGCTGTGGTCGAGGAAGTTCGCCGTCAGTTCCGTGAAATTCCGGGCATCATGGAAGGTACCGCCAAACCGGATTACGGCGCATGTGTGGACATCGTCACCAAGTTCGCGCTTAAGGAGATGCTGATTCCCGCACTGCTGCCCGTGATCGCTCCCCTGCTGGTGGGCTTCCTGTTGGGCAAAGTCGCCCTCGGCGGCCTGCTCATCGGTTCCATCGTTACGGGTGTGTTCGTGGCCCTGTCCATGACCACCGGTGGCGCTGCCTGGGACAATGCCAAAAAATACATCGAGGACGGCCACCTGGGTGGCAAGGGCTCCGATGCCCATAAAGCCGCCGTTACCGGCGACACCGTAGGCGACCCCTACAAAGATACCGCCGGCCCGGCCGTTAACCCGATGATCAAGATCCTCAACGTGGTGGCCCTGCTGATGGTTCCGTTCCTGCTGTAGCCGCAAATTCGGGTTTGATCCGCAATAGTCGTTGATTTAAAAAGGGTTGGCGCCGGACGGTGCCAACCCTTTTTTTATTGATTATTGACCGCTCCAGTGGTATATTCTGCTATTCCATATGGTTATTATTTGTCCCCCCCCAGCAGGCAGCGGAGGGCCTCCCCTGACGGAATTCATTGATAAACTAATCGCCTGTAATCCCTGGTTTTAGCCCCGGGAGAGCAACCCTGCTCAAGGTGGTTATAACCCCTGATCACTGGTACCCACATGGCAGATAAATCGGTCAAGGAAAATTCAAAAAGCACAGCACCCCCAAAACGTTTCAAGGTTGGCGATCTTGCCGTATATCCCGCCCACGGGGTCGGGCGCATCGAATCCATCGAAACCAAAGTCGTGAACGGTGAAGAACACGACTTTTACATCATGAAGGTCATCGAAAACGCCATGGTGATCATGATTCCGACCTGGAATGTGGACTCGGTGGGTTTGCGGGACGTGATCCAGAAAAAGGACATCCCGAAGATTTTCGATGTGATGCGTTCCCGGCAGGAACAGCCCATGGACAACCAGACCTGGAACCGGCGATACCGCGAGTATATGGAAAAGATTAAAACCGGTTCGCTGTTCGAAGTCGCCGAGGTTTACAGAGATCTGTCCCTGCTGAAGACTACCAAAGACCTCTCTTTTGGAGAGCGAAAGCTTTACGACACCGCCCAGAACCTTCTTGTCAAAGAGCTGTCCACTGCCAAAAACAAAACCGAAAAGGCCATCATCAGCGAAATTGAAGCACTGTTC
The DNA here is from genome assembly GCA_030145105.1 of Desulfosarcina sp. GTDB lineage: Bacteria > Desulfobacterota > Desulfobacteria > Desulfobacterales > Desulfosarcinaceae > Desulfosarcina. The sequence goes on along the minus strand of JAQYWF010000439.1, from coordinate 1,447 downwards.
AAGGCTGATGAGGCCTGAGTTTTTCACCCATGTCCAACCCACCGTCGACCTTCACCTTCCGCGTCGGTCACGCGCAGGCCGGGACTCGTCTGGACGCTCTGGTTGCCACCGAAGTTGATCACTGCTCACGTTCATTTGCCGCCACGCTGATCCGGCAAGGATGCATTTTCGTGGACGGGTCTGCCAAAAAACCCGGCTATGCGGTAAAGGCCGGAGAGGTCGTTTGCGGAAAGATCGCGCCACCGGAAGCGTCAAGCTTTCTTCCAGAGAACATCCCCCTTCAAATCCTATATGAGGACCTTGAACTGCTGGTGGTAAACAAGGCACCGGGCATGGTTGTGCATCCGGCCCCGGGACACCGCTCAGGGACCTTGGTGAATGCCCTGGTGCACCACTGCCCAGATTTGGCGGGAATTTCCGGAAGCCTTCGGCCGGGAATCGTCCACCGGTTGGACAAGGATACCTCCGGTGCGCTGGTGGTGGCCAAGAACAGCCGCGCCATGCATCATCTGGCAGCCCAGTTCAAATCACGGAAGGTGCACAAACATTATCTGGCGCTGGTCTACGGCGTTCCACGCAATGATACGGGGAGTGTGGACGAGCCCATCGGCCGTCATCCGGTGGATCGGAAAAAGATGTCCGTCACCACCCACACGCCCCGCTCGGCGCTGACCCTCTGGCGGGTGCGCGAGCCTTTTACGGGAGCCTGTTTGCTGGAACTGGATATCCGCACGGGCCGGACCCACCAGATCCGGGTGCATTGCAAAAGCGTGGGACACCCGGTCATCGGGGACCCGGTGTATGGCAACCGCGGTGATAAAAAAAGGCTGGCTGTGGTTTCACCTGAGTTGGGTCGGGCGGTCATGGCGCTGGATCGTCAGATGCTGCATGCCTGGCGCATATCGTTCAGCCATCCAGCAACCGGAACGCGGATGACGATGGAAGCGCCGATACCTTTGGACATGAGCGGACTAATCGACCGATTCAGGGACGCATCGTCCAAAAGCGGTGGTGACAGTGGTTTTCAGTTCCAAGATCCTTAGCCCATCAAACAGATCATACCTGCCAACGACGGACCCATTCAGTGCTGCCGGATAAATTCCCCAATCTTTGCTATCGCTTCTGAGGCTTCTGGAAGGAAAGGGGCAAATCCTTGAAACACATGTGGCATTCCATCCCATATTTCAAGTGTCACATCGCACCCCTGTTCGGCTGCATACGTTGCCAATCGAGTGGAATCATCCAGCAAAACTTCAGCGTCGCCTGCCTGCAATAAAAGTGGGGGCATCCCGCTATAGTCACCAAACAGTGGTGATGCATAAGGATTGGTGGGGTCAGTATCCTTTCCCAGGTATACAGGGATGAGTGCGGGCAATACTTGCGGATTGATGATCGGATCCACTGAAGCTCGCGAAACCAATGACGGACTCCCGCCTGTGAAATCAGT
>JAQYWF010000313.1 GCA_030145105.1 Desulfosarcina sp. | reverse complement strand
GATATGGCATCAAGGCCATCCCCACTCTGATGATCTTTCAGGGGGGCAAAGCCATTAATTCCATAACGGGAATGGTTTCCCAGGGTGTTCTCGAAGATGCGATTAAAAAGGCCCTTGCGGGTGATGCGATGCCGGCGCCGTTCATCGTCAACTAATACCCATCCATATAATGGTAGCTTGGGGTGAGGATGTCGGAAGCACGAAGACACAGAACCAAACCCCAAGATGCCATCTCCTCCCGGCCTTCAACCCACCACCCGAAACCGTTAAGTAACGTTACTTTGCGTTATCGATGAAAAAAAGTAACGTTAATGACCTTGCCCATGCACCGACCAATCTTTACGCCTGATGCCGATTTTGGGCGGACGGTCGTCTATCCATATCCCCAAAACCCCTCCCTGATATAGATGGCATAAAAATTGATCTAATCAAATTGAACAAATTGGATGATTTGGTGAACCGCTATAGCGAGCTCATTCCCCGCCGCTTGGGGGCGGGGTTGGCGAGCGAACTTGAAATCGCTTTTTTTTATACTTCCGGTGAACCCTCCCCGCGGTTTGCCGCGGGGAGGGTTCAATCGAAGCAATCCTGGAAAGTCGGAAGAACCGATGGCCGACGATAAGGAGACAGATTATGCAAAGACTGTTTGAAACGATGACCCTGGGGAAGTTGACCTTGGCAAACCGGTTTATCTTTCCGCCAGTTAAAACGGCCTACGGTACACCCAAGGGCAATGTGACCGATCGGCATCTGACCTACTATCGGCAAATTGCCGAAAACGGGCCGGGGTTGCTGATCATTGAGCCGGTGGCGGTCACTGTGGAGGGCAAGGAACATCCCAAACAACTGTGCATCCATCTTCCGGAAAGTGCCGACGAACTGAAAAAAATCGTAGACGTGATTCATGCTAAAAACCGGTTGGCATGCCTGCATCTCAACCACGCCGGTGCGGCGGCCAACCCCAAAGCAACGGGTGTCAACCCCAAAGCGCCATCGGCCATGACCTGTCCGACCACCGGCGCGACATCCGAAGTGCTGACCGAAGCGGAAATCGGCGCCATTGTGGACGGCTATCGATCGGCAGCGGAAAAGGGCGTGGCTGCCTGTTTCGACGCGATTGAAGTCCAGGGCGGTCACGGATATTTAGTGTCGCAGTTTCTCAACGGGAAAACCAACCAGCGAACGGACCGTTACGGCCAGAACCGCCTACTGTTCGCCCAGGCGGTTCTATCGGCAGTAAACGCAGGTGCTCCCGAGCTGCCTTGCATGCTGCGCATTTCCGGCAATGAAATGTCTCCGGCGTTCGGTATCCCGCCGGAGGATCTGGCGCCCCTGCTGAAATTGGCAACTGCGACCGGAATCATTGCCGTTCACGTGGGAATGGGGTCGGCATGCTTCAGTCCGCCATGGTATTTCCATCACGCCCGTTTGCCGGAAAAGCCCCAGATCGATTCACTGGCCTGGGTCCGCGCGCAAACCGATTTGCCCCTGATTGCGGCCGGCCGGATGGGTCGCTTGGACCGCGCCATTCAGGTAATCGATGAAGGTCTGGCCGACCTTGTCGCATTGGGCCGCCCACTGATTGCCGATCCCGACCTGATCGAGAAGTGGCAATCAGGGAAACCCGATGCGGTGAAAGCATGCGGGTACTGCCTGCAGGGATGCCTGCACCGTGTCAAAAATGGAGAGCCCATCGGTTGCAACGTCAATCCGGAGATCGGGCAACCGGTGCTGGAACCGTCGCCGCACCCCATGAACGTTCTGGTGGCCGGCGGCGGGCCGGCTGGAATGAGCGCGGCCCTGTATCTTTCCAAACGCGGGCACCGGGTCACATTGGCCGAAAAGGAAAAGCAGCTCGGCGGGCAGTTCAACCTGGCGTGGCAGGCACCGGGTAAACAGAAGATGCAGGACAGCCTGGACAATCTGGCATGCAGCGCAATAGCCAATGCCGAGGTCGTGCTGACCGGAAAAGCCGTGGACAGGGACCTGGTCGCCGACATCCGGCCGGATCTGTTGGTATGGGCGACCGGGGCACATCAGAAAATTCCTGAGATCCAGGGGCTCGACAGCCAGTACACCATGACGTCCCTGGAATACTTCAGTGGCGCGAAACCGGTCAAGGGACCGCGGGTCCTGGTGATCGGCGCCGGCCGGACCGGGCTTGAAATCACGGAGAAACTCGGCGCGCAGGGCCTGGATGTGACAGCCACCAAACGAGCAGACCCCATCGGCAGCATGATGGAGATGATCACCAAGAAATTGACCCTGATGCACATCGACCAAATGAACAACGTGACCCTGATGCCCCACACGACGGTCAAGGCGTTCGAACGCGACAGGGTGGTGGTGGAAAAGGATGGCGAAGCCATGGCCCTGGAACTGTTTGAGACGGTCATTTTGGCTTCGGGGATGCTTTCCGCACCCGGGCCGGAACCGGCTATGGAACAAGCGGCGACAGCCGTTGAGGTAATCGGTGACGCTGAAAAGGTCCTGGACATTTACACGGCCGTTCATGCCGGGTATTCGCTGGCACTAAAATACTAGGCGGTTTTACATGACGGACATATCCTTTGCAGACATTGCGATCATTTCTTGCGGCACCCTGAGCCTCGAACTGAACCATCTCAGAGCCGAGGGGTTTCTGAATACGGAACATTTGTTTTTCACGACACCGGGACTGCACGAAGACATTCATGAACTGGAGCGTCAACTGCTCGATCGGATCGCCAAAGCCAGGGAAAAAGCGGGAAAGGTCCTGGTGGTCTACGGCGGCAAGTTCTGCTACGTCAATGCCGACGAACCGACCCGCACCATGCAGCAGATCATCACCGAGCAGGGGGCCGGTGTGGCTCGGATTCAAGCCACCCACTGCATGGACATGCTCGCCAGTGAAGCCGAACGGGAAAAGATTGCCGCCGAAGTGGCCGGCGGAGAAAAGGTCTGGTGGATGACCCCCGGCTGGATCAAGTTTCGCCACAAGGTTTTCAGGGGGTGGGACAAGGGGCTGGCCAACGAAAACTTCCCCAGGCATTCCGGCGGCGCCGTTGTTTTGGATGGCATCGGTTACCTGGACACGTATATGGCCGAACACCCGGAAGACTTTTTGGAATATTCCGACTGGATGGGCATTCCCATCACCCCCTATCCAGTCAGTCTTGACCGCTTTAAAAGGCTGCTTACCGAGCAAGCCGAAAAGCTGCACGGTAAAGGCGTGCAAGGGTAGCTTAAATAGGATCCCTGAAATTGTATCACAGCAGGTGAAGATCGCCCCTGTTTCGTTGCCGTATAGGGATCATTCCGGGGAGGAAAACACCATGGAAATTTTGCCTGTTTTCAAACACGCCCTGCTGATCAGTTTTTTTGTATTTGTGATGATGTTGATCGTTGATTTTGTCGACACGGCCAGCAAGAGACGAATCAGTGATCTTATGCGGGGCGGTTTGTGGAGACAATATTTTCTGTCGGCTTTTTTAGGATCGACACCCGGGTGTTTAGGCGCCTTCATGAATGTGAGCCTCTACGTGCATGGAATGATCAGTTTTGGGGCCATTGTGGGAGGAATGATCGCCACCTCCGGAGATGAAGCCTTCGTCATGCTATCGCAGTTTCCGTTAACGGCCATGGCCCTTTTTATTCTGCTGTTTTTTTCGGGCATTATTTTCGCTTGGATCAGCGACAAACTCATTATTTTATTAAAATTCACGCCCTGTGAATCTTGCTATGAAGCACTTTGCGAGCAGTGTGAACCAGACACTTCTGCGATAACCAGTATTAAAGATGGTCTTCGGGTAAAACGGATTGTTCAAAATTTTCAATCGCTTTCGTTTACCCGAGTATTCCTTCTCGCTTTGATTCTGTTTTTCCTGATCATGGTTGCAACCGGAATTCTCGGTCCATCGGATTGGAATTGGAAGCGCATCACCTTTATTGTCCTCTCCTTTTTGTCTTTGATGGTCTCGTCTGTGGTTTCGGAACACTATCTTCACGACCATATTTGGCACCACATTATAAAAAAACACCTTTTCCGTGTTTTCCTGTGGAGTTTTGGCGCGCTTTTAATCCTGGACTGGGGGCTGTCTTCCTGGAATATGGAGGTTTTCATTCAGCACAACCTGGTGTGGGTGATGGTGATCGGCGCGCTTCTTGGGCTCATCCCTGAATCAGGACCCCACCTGATCTTTGTCATGATGTATGCAAAAGGGCTGATTCCCTTTTCCATCCTCCTGACGACATCGTTTATTCAAGATGGACATGGTATGCTGCCGATGCTCTCTTACAGCCTTAAAGATTCCCTGATGATCAAGGCGTTCAATCTTGTATTCGGGCTTGGTGTGGGGGGAACGCTTCTGGCATTGGGACTATGATTGCAGTAATCGTTAAGATACCCATCAGACCGTACCCGGTGACGCTGGGCTTTTTCAAATCAATGATTGCCGATGCTTAACCCCCTCCCGTATTCAGGAAATATTTTCATCACCCATTGATGTCAATACCCCCGCATTCCTGGCAACATTTATTTTAGTCAAAAGACTGTAACTCGACTTGACACTATACTTTATTGCAATTATATTTTAGTCAAACGATCAATATTAGGAGATGAAACGTGCCGAGACCCAAAAAGCCCAGATTCGTATCCGGTTACCCGACCATCGCCGCCTTCGTACCCCAGGGTATGCCGATCACCGGGGAAGTGATGCTGACTGTCGAAGAACTGGAAGCGATACGATTGAGCGATTTCGAGCGGCTGGACCAGGAAGCGGCGGCCAACCTGATGCAGGTGTCCCGCCAAACCTACGGCAGAATTCTTTACACTGCCCGCGGTATCATCGGTGAAGCGCTGGTTACCGGCAAAGCCCTGAAAATCGACGGCGGGAACTATACCATGCGAGGTGGCGGCAGAAGGCACCGAGGCCGGGGTCGGCGGGGTCGCATGGGCGGGCAAAAATAGCATGAGCATGCCGGCGAAGAATAACGAGGGGGGCTTCTTTTTAAGAATTTAGAAATTTGAAAAAACGGTGAACGGTGAACCGATAAGCGTGAACAGATCCCCTAAACAGAAGGGAGGTGAATAATATGCCCAGAGGAGATGGAAAAGGCCCGGACGGAAAGGGTCGACAATCAGGCAGAGGACAGGGTCCCTGCGGCCAAAACGGCCAGACGGTCCAACCGCAAGGTCAGGAAGAAAAACGCAGCGGTCGCGGTGCCGGCCAGGGTAAAGGTCGAGGTGGCGGTCGCGGACAGGGCGGTGGCTCGGGACGCGGTCGTGGAGGCGGTCAAAACCGTTGAAGAAAACCCAAACAAGGAGGACAGTATCATGCCAGGATTAGACAGAAGCGGCCCTATGGGGGCCGGTTCCATGACCGGCGGTCGCAGGGGAATCTGCGGGCGCGCAGGTGTCGCAATTAACCAGCCTGCTTACGGCAGCGGTTATGGCAGAGGAATGGGATTCAGACGCGGTTTCAGAAGGGGCCGTGGTTACGGCCTTGGGCCGGCCCAAGGCCAAGTTCCTTCTCAGCAGGCCTATGGCACCAGGTACCCGACAGGCAAACCCGATGAACTGGAGATGCTCCGGGCCGATGCCGACGCCATGCGAAAATCCCTTGAAGCCGTCCAGCGTAGCATCGCCAAACTGGAAAAGGAAAGGTCCGACTAGCCGCGCATCCGGGGTACCGGCCTGACGGGATTTCGCAATTAATACAACGCCAACCCGGTACCCCACAGTCATCCCAGAATAAATAGAAAGGAGTGCCAATGGCGATACAAGTGTTGATCAGACGACGGTTTATCAAGGAGAAAGAAGCTGTACTAGCCCCATTGGTCGTCCGTTTACGCTCCCTCGCCCTGGCCCAACCAGGCTATATCTCAGGTGAAACGCTAAAATGCATCGACCCTACCGGTGATGACGAATATCTGGTTAGAAGTACATGGCGATCCGTGGAAGATTGGAAAACGTGGCTTCACAGCGAGACTCGGACAGCAATCCAGAGCGACATAGACACCATCACGGGGGAGGCGACGGAATACCGCATTTATGAACCCCTGGTCGGCGGCATTATTCCAAAGTATACAGGCAAAGGAAACGTGCCTTTAACCGAGATTCCCCTGTAACGTTGATGTTAAGGGACGGGCGCATCCTTTTCGATTCTGAATTGGCATTC
>JAQYWF010000263.1 GCA_030145105.1 Desulfosarcina sp. | reverse complement strand
GGGTGCCCGAGAGTCGTCCATAAACGACTGAGTGAATGGGATATTGAGTATACGCTTCCACAAGGCGCAATAATCAAAAGGTGCATGGGGTTGGTGGTTGGTGAGTATAACTACCAGATATGACTGTCCAAACTCTGTCTCAAATCGCCCGTCACCATCTGCGCTTGGGAAAGCCAGACCGTCTCATCTTTGAGCTGGACTTTGAGACGACCCTGTCCAACATCGGCTTGAAAAATTTAGATGGGATAATCAGTGTACATGGTTTAATTCGTTGGGAACGCTTGGAACGTTCACTGAATACTGATCACTGGTTTATCGTTGAAAACGACAAGGTGATGGGCGAAAGGCCATGGGCAATCGGTGATGGAAAAAACAGTAGTGTCTACGGTGTAATCTCGACCAGCGTGCCGTTTGGAACGAGCTTATAGATCTCCTCCATTTCCTGGTCGGTCAACGCGATACACCCTTGGGTCCAATCACTTTCGGCATGCGAAGCACCGACCGACGAGAAACCATTTTTAATGCCATGTATCATGATATCGCCGCCCGGATAGACACCAAGTTCCCTGGCCCGCATTTTGTCCAGCTCGTTGGGGTAGGAAATATGCAGCGACAGATGATAACCGCTGTTGCCGTTTCGCGAATCGATAAAATAGATCCCTTCCGGGGTCTTGTTGTCACCCTCCCTCTCTTTTGGTCCAACCGGGTTGCCTCCCAGGGCAATGTTGTATGTTTTGATCACCTCGCCCTTTGAGATCAACGTCAATCGCCGCGTTTGTTTTTCGATCAGAACTTTATCGGCCGGTTCCATCCTGACGGCGAAAACCTTCGCTTCGAGCGCGGCAACAGTTTCCTGCAGTTCGGCAACCTCATCCGTTTTGCTTTCCAACGCTTGCCGGGAACGTTCCAGCGCTGCCTGCTGGGCAGCAAATTTTTCATCCTTGATGATGACGTTATGAATTTGTAGGATCATCATCTGGCTGTCGTACCGGTAGTCGCTGTCCGGGTAATCGTGGACGACTTTCTGAAAGCATTCGAGCGATTGCTGGTAGTTTTTATGCGCGTTATGGGGATAGGCATAGATAACCCCCATCTCGAAGAGAACGCGGTCCGTTACCTCAGGATGATTTTCGATGATTTGCGTGTATTTATCCAGGGCTGACGCGTAATTCCCCTGGTTGAACAAGTGATTGGCCTCCTGCGAGAGAGCGTTCTCATCCATGTGACTGCATCCGCCGGCAAGCATCGGGATGAGCATGATGCCGACGACAAAGCGGCGCAGAAACCTGCCTGCGCCTTTCGGCCCTGCATGCGTAACCGTTCGGGCGCGTGTTGAAGATGGTCGTAATGATCGCAACGTCAGTCCTCTTTTGGATAGATCCGCAGCACACAAATCAAAAAGTATCTATCCACAAATGAAGGAAGTGGCCGGGTTATACTGACCGGCCACTTCCTTGCGTCCTTGCGATTTACTTCTTCATTGATTTTTTGAACATTTCATCGGCTTCTTTGGCCTTTTCTTCAGCCATTCTTTCCTTTTCCGCTGCGATTCGCTCTCTTTCGATGGCTCTCTGTTCAGCCTCTTCGGCGCGCTCGATGGCTACGTTCGCCTTTTCGATGGCCTCGTCAGCGGCCATCCTGGCGTCCTCTGCATCCTGGGCCGCCTGATCCGCTTTCGCGGCAATCGCCTTTTCCCGGGCCTGTACTGCCTCGAGGTCTTTTTGTGTCGCACAACCCCCGATACCAATCGCGAGTACAGACATCATGCAAAGCCCTAAAATCATCTTCTTCATAATCAAATACCTCCTCTCGTTTGCGTTTACATAGTGCCCATCCATAAATGACCAATTTCCCCGATACCTGCGTTCTGATCAAAATTTTATCCTCGGAATATCAACCATATGCCTGCGGTAAAATTTTTTGCACGCCTTGATCTCGACTCAATTTGCCTATTTCTGGATGGACACGAACTAAGGCCAAAATCCTATTTTTCAGGCCTCTACTCATCATCGCGCCGGTATCATTCGGCACAAGGACATCAAGATAGTTTACTAACTTTAGGTTTCAAACAGAACAGCGTCCAGTTCCAGATCGATTTTCAGGCGTTTGGCAGCGTCCTTAGCCGCACGCCTGTTATCGAAAGGACCGGCCAGAACACGGTGCCGATCGCCCTCGGACAGCACTCCGGCAGGAATAGGCGGCCCCTGGTGGTTGATAATGGCCGCCAACCTCTGGGCGTCGGTCTTGTCACGCAAGCTGGCCGCCAGAACATACCATGCGTCCGTATTGAATGCCGGTATTTCCGGTTGGCCGAACAACTGGCCCGGGTGCCTGAGTCTGATGGGCTGCGCAGCAGCCATTCCAACGCCATCACGATCCGCGGATACGGGCACAGGGATCCCGCGGGCCTCGATCACGACCTCCTTGACCTTTTTCCAGTCCAGCAGGCTTCCTGATTGCTTCTCAATATGTTTCAATTTTGCATATGCCTTCTTCCAGTTGGCAGTGCCTGATTCTTGAAAGGGCGTATGCGCTTCCAGGTAAACGATACCGTCACGTCGGCCGACCAGATAGGGCTGGTTTACAATAAGGACCGGTGTTTTCACTGGGGCTTTTTCGAAAAGGCGCTCGATATCTTCCGGATAGAGCCTGATGCAGCCATTGGTTGCCCTGAGGCCGATACTGGCCGGTTTATTCGTACCATGAATCAGATAACTTGGCTCACTTAAATAGAGCGCATATTCACCCAATGGATTCAAAGGCCCCGGGGGTACCTCGGGCGGCAGGGGATCGCCCTTTTTCCGATGGTCTGCGGCAATCGAGGCGGGTACATACCAGGTCGGCCGGTGTTTTTTGCGCGTTATGACCATTTCACCCATTGGGGTGGGCCGCTCTTCGGTGCCCACGCCGACCGGGTAGGTCGACACGGCCAACCGGTTGCCGTTTTTTTGATAATAAAAAAGCCGCATGGTGGCTAGGTTGATCACGATACCGTTGTGCCGGGTGTCGGGCAGGATAAAGTTCAGGGGCAACAGGATCCGCTCCCAGGCCCCGGGTACCCATATATCGACACCCGGATTGGCAGCACTGATGTTGTTGATGCCCAGGCTGAAGTGTCGCGCAATATCCGGCAGCGTATCGCCCCTTTCCAGCCTGATCATCGCCAAGCGGCCAATGACGTCCTCGTCTTTGGCGACGACAAAATCATTCCGTTGAATCGCATCCTCAGGGTATCCAGGCAGCGGGAGAGATTTGGCCAGATATCCGCGCATATCGGCACAGCCCGTCGCAAATAGGATGGCCATCAACACAATTGTAAGATGAAACCTGTTGGATAAGAGGAGCCGCTCAAGTATTCGCTTGCGGATCATATCGCCACAATCGTTAATGCGTGCCAATCCATAAATGACCAATTGGCCTGTTTTCTGGATGAACACTGGTGAAAAAAGTTTAATTCCACAATTTAGTGGAACGGGATTGTCTGATAATATATACCAAGCTTCGTCGATAATTACAAAATATGCGCACTAGCAGGGACGTCTATTCCATTATGTTTTAATTCAGCAATGCGTATTCATTCTGTTGAGCCATGTCTATCCCCTGGCGTGCTGCGCAGCTGACCACCGATGAGTTCAGGCCAGGACGCCTGGCAATATCAACGGCGGCCACGCCTGAATCGCTGTTGGCGAATTAGCTGAACAGCCGACGGGTCGGAAAGCCCTGCGGCGTTTGTTCACAGGACAAGACCGTCTATTCGCCCCTGTCTGAGATGCTGCGCGACGCGGCTAACAACCTACGCAAAGTCCGTACCCAAGGAAACAGGTCGGCATGCTGTGCAAGCGTTTCATCGGATCGGGCAAGCATCTGATCGACAACATCCGTATCACCCAGGCTACGCTCGACACCCTTCAAAGCAATGCAGGTTTTATCGATTAGTTAAGAGTCGCGTGTGCTACTGAATCTTGTCAAAGATTCGAATAAATGACTGGTGGGCAAAAGGATATATTATGAATGGCCAGGTAAGTATGTTCTGGCTATCTCACGAAAACGGACACTTCTGTAGCTTGTGTTAGCTTGCCAAACCTCCCGCTCGAGCCATTCCATCACTCATAACAGATAGCCCCTTTTTCACAAAATTGTCATTTTTGGATTGCACGAAAATCAGAACCGTTGATCATGATAGACGGAAAGACAAGGCCCTTCAGGAAGATGATAGCGGCAAGACTATAGCAGATAAAAGGAAAATGAAAATAATAGAAGATTTTTTTGGCAATAGCTACTTTGAATTTTAAAGTGTAGTGATTAATTTTCAAACTCGTGTATATTCAATGGTATGAAATTGTAAAAGTCCTAAAAAGGGGCTTTTCCTTGGCAGTGGTGTCGACCAAAACATCCTCGAAAAAGGAAGTGCGTCAATGGTAATAGGAATCGCCGTGACAGAAATTCTAAGTGATCAATTATATTCGTAAGCAAAAGGCCAACCTGTTTGAGATAATTCGCGCCGATGCAATGCAATCTTTCTTTGGGATAGTGCATGTCCGAGTTCTATCTGAGCCAGTTGCAAGGGATACCGCGCTGCGAACACGAAGATCATGCGATTCGGGGCCTTGAAATTTATATTATACCCTATCCTGAATCATCAAACCGCTTACTAATCGAACTCTTGAGTCGGTAGATATCAGACAAATTCATCAAGGAGTAAATCATGAAATCGAAAACCCCGATGCTATCCGCTGTGTTCGGAATCTTTCTGACAGCCACGGCGTTTTCCGCACAACAGGCTGACACCATCTTTCACAATGGCTCGATCCTTACCATGGTCGGCAAGGAAGCGACCTACATCGACGCACTTGCCGTGAAAGACGGAAAGATCATTTTCGCCGGTGCCAAGGACGATGCCTTCGCCATGAAGGGCGACTCAACCAAGATCATCGATCTCGCCGGCAAGGCCTTGCTACCCGGCTTTCTTGATGGTCACAGCCATTACATCAACTCGCTCCTTGTTGCCAACCAGTGCAAGCTGTACGCGCCGCCGTCCGGTCCCGGCAAAGACGTACCCAGCATTATCGCGGAGCTGGAAAAGTTCGCGGAGGAACGGAACATACCCCATGGCGAGATGATCATGGGCTACGGCTATGACGACACCGTCATGCCCGACGGTCGATTGCTCAACCGCGGCGACCTGGATGAGGCGTTTCCCGACAACCCGGTCCGCGTGGATCACGTATCGATGCACGGCGCGGTGATGAACACTCTCGCCTTGAAAAAGTACGGGATCTCCGCCGAGACTAAGACCCCGCCCGGTGGTGTGATCGTTCGCCAGCCGGGCACCGAGGAGCCATGGGGCCTCATCATGGAGACGGCCTTCCTGCCGGTGATGGAGCAGTCCGAGCCGATGACGGCCCAGCAGGAAATCGAGTGGACACGCGCGGGCCAGATGCTCTATGCGGAGGCCGGGATCACGACTGCACACGAGGGGGCGACTCATTTTCCCCAGTTCATGACCATGAAGCGCGCCAGCGAGGCCGGGGCCAATATTATCGACGTGATCTCTTATCCGTTTATCACGGACGTTGACAAAGTGCTCGCCGAACAGCCCGTGACTGAATGGGGCACATATAGGAACCGCTTCAAGGTAGGCGGCGTGAAAATCACTCTGGACGGGTCTCCGCAGGGACGGACTGCCTTCTTCACCACGCCCTACCTCACCGGCGGGCCTGCGGGTGAAGAGGATTGGACGGGTGAGCCGACCTTTCCCAAGGACCTCGCCAACCAGATGTTCAAAAAGGTCTATGACCTGAACGTGCCGCTCACCGTGCACTGCAATGGCGACGCGTCCATCGACGCCTTCCTCACCGCCTACGAGTTCGCTCGTGCCGGCGACTACCGCAGCCCGTGGAACGTGACCACAATCCACACGCAGTTCCTGCGCAAAGATCAGATCCCCAAGTTCGTGCAATACCAGGTTCGGCCCTCGTTCTATACTCTGCACACCTATTACTTTGCGGACGCGCACATCAAGAACCGCGGCTCCGAGCAGGCGGCCTACATCAGCCCCATGCGCGATGCCATCGACGCCGGGCTGCGGCCGAGCAACCACACCGACTTCGTGGTTGCCCCGCTTGACCAGATGACGATGCTCTGGTCGGCCGTGAACCGTCTCTCCCGCGCCGGTGCTGAGGTCGGCCCTGACCAGCGCGTGACCCCCTACGAGGGCCTCAAATCCATGACTGCGTGGGTCGCCGAACAATACGGCGAGCAGGACAGCAAGGGGACTCTCGAAGCCGGCAAGCTCGCCGACCTCGTCGTCCTCGACAAGGATCCGCTTAAGGTGGACCCGATGGCCATCAAAGACATCAAGGTTGTCCAGACAATCAAGGAGGGCACCACCATCTACCCGGCGCCCGACGACGGTGGCTAAAACCCGGTCGCCGCTCCGGAAAACTCGGGCAAGACCTATTCCTGGCGAGCGCACGTCTGCGACATGGCAGGTGTGAACAACGCCGCCGGCAAGGAGTGGACGCTGACGACGCTCAACGGCGAAAAAATCGTCGTGGCAAAGCCTCCTACGATGAAGTTCACGCAAGGCAAGCTTTCCATCTTCGGCGGCATCAACCGGCTTTCCGGAAGCTACGGATTGATCGACAACGCCGTGAGGATGGGTGAGCTGGTCAGTACGAAGATGGCGGGCGACCCGGCACTGATGGAATTGGAAAAGGACTTTGCAAAGGTACTGAAATCAGTCGATGGGTTTCATGTTCACGGCAACGAGCTTGAGCTTACCAGCAACGAAACCGTCGTCGCCGCATTCCGCAGTGAAGACTAAAACAGCAATTGGGGATTCGGGGAGAAAGCGAACAAGACGCTGGACCGATTTCAACAACATATCCCAAACAACTGATTTTGTAAATTTATGAGAAATGAATTCTGATATGGGTGGTTGAAGGATAGATCATAAGAACTGAAGCTATTTGTGCTTTCAGAAATTACATGTATCTTGCCATGCCTCCAAGTTGAAAGGAATGGAAAGCAACTACATATAGCCACTTTGTTGCAAAATTGTTATTTTAAGGCTGAAAAAGATTGAGTAGAAAGCTACCTGATAGACGGGAAAACAATACCCTTCATAAAGATGATAGCTGAGAGATCATAGCAGATACTACAAGTTCGCCCAACCCTTTTCTGAAGTTTTGTTAAAAAAAATTCAAAAGTGAACTGTTAAAGCCTGAAAAGTGAACTGATAAAAGTTGAAAAGTGAACTCTGATACAGTCCTCCTAAAAAGGGAGGAATCAATGGACCAGGTTCACAAACGGTTCACCACCGAGC
>JAQYWF010000343.1 GCA_030145105.1 Desulfosarcina sp. | reverse complement strand
TGGATATTAGTTGGTTAGATGGTGTTTTCTTATCGCAGTTTTCTGTATTTGTCAAGCCATACCGGCATCACCTCCCATCCTCTGCATCACCTTCTCCATGGCTCTATGGTAATCCCGCTGCACTTTGAGATTGGAAACCCGGCAATAGCGCTGCGTGGTCTTGTTCGCTACCTGAGCTATAAGTGGGAAATCCCGTTGGTGAATTTTCTGGTCTGCGGCGACTCGGGAAACGATTATGAAATGTTGCGCGGAGAGCCCCGCGCTGTGGTTGTGGGCAACTACAGCCATGAATTGGCGGATCTGAAAGACGGCCGGAATGTCTATTTTGCAGACAGATTCTGTGCCGGCGGGATATTGGAAGGCATGCATTACTACCACTTCATCGAGAAGGCTACAGGAGGATAAGCGATGACCCTTAAAAACGAAGTACAACTGATTGTCTATCCTGACAGCCTGGGTAACGACCTCGTCGAGTTGCATTATGTGTTGCGCCGTTACTTAAGCCGTGCTGTGGGGGGCGTCCACCTGCTGCCGTTCTACCCTTCCTCCGCGGATCGCGGGTTTGCCCCGTTAACCTATGATGAAGTGGACCCGGCCTTCGGTACATGGAGGGATGTCGACCTGATCGGAAGGGAATTCGACCTGATCATCGATTTTATGGTCAACCATATTTCCAGGCTGTCCGTCTATTTTCAGGACTACTTCGAAAAGGGACCGGACTCCGAGTTTGCCGACATGTTCCTGAGTTTCAACAAACTCAGCCCGAACGGCGAAATCAGCGAAGCGGAGCTGGCCAAGGTGTACACCCGCAAACCCCGGCCACCGTATACCGTCGTCCAGCGCGCCGACGGCTCCAAGGAGAAGGTCTGGTGCACCTTTGACTATGAGCAGATTGATCTCGACTGGGAGTCACCCAAGACCCGAGACGTGATGCGGCGCTATCTGATCCAGCTATCGCGGACACCGGCCAAAATGATCCGCATGGATGCTTTTGCCTATTCGACAATAAAAATCGGAACCAACTGCTTTTTTCTGGAGCCCCAGGTGTGGCAGCTGCTGCAGTGGCTTCAGGATTATGTCTCCCCCTTTGGCGTGGAAATTCTACCCGAAGTGCACGAGCATTACAGCTACCATCAGAAGATCTCCGCCAGGGGGTACTGGACCTATGATTTCTCCCTACCCATTCTGGTCCTGAACACCCTGTATCATCACACCAGTCGGGCGCTGAAACAATGGCTGGCCATCTGCCCCCGTAAGCAGATCACCACTTTGGACACCCATGACGGCATCGGCGTGGTGGATGTAGAAGACCTGTTGACTGCAGAAGAAATCCAGCGGACGCTGGATGGCCTGGATGAAAAAGGCGCCAATACCCGTAAGATATTTTCCGGCCCCGAATACCAGAATTTGGATGTTTACCAGGTGAACTGCACCTATTACTCCGCACTGGAATGCAACGACGATTCCTATATCGCTGCACGGGCCATCCAGTTTTTTTCACCCGGCATTCCCCAGGTCTATTATGTGGGTCTATTAGCCGGCGAAAACGACATCGAGCTCGTGCGACAGACGAAAAACGGCCGTGACATCAACCGGCACAACTTCACGCTGGACGAGATTGCCGTCGAGATTCAGAAGCAGGTGGTACAGCGGTTGTTGCGGCTCATGGAATTCAGGAATACCTGTCGGGCCTTCAGTGGCGAGTTCACCATCGAAGATGCACCCGACGACTACCTCAAACTGACCTGGACCCGCGGTGCCCTGTGGGCCACACTGGGAGTCGACTTGGTGAGCTTTGCCACCCGGATTGACTATTTCGACGAAGAAAAGCAGGCAGTCGTCGAATTTGTTGTCTGAGGGGACCGTTTCATGCAGCAGTATGCGGTGACCTTACCAGGAAGTGAGCCGTGACGGGAGAACGCCATCCGACGGAAAATCTGTCCGGAGGCCGGTGCGATGACGCTACCCGTTCGCGTCCGAGGCACCATCGCAATGGCAGCCGTCAGCCGGTTTCTATTCAACGGATATCCCAGATGCTGCGGTATCGCTGAAATCCATGTGGATGGTCACGTCGCTGCCACCGGTGACGGTGGTTGTTGCATGGGGATAGCGATTCTTGAATACGTGGAGCATGGCGGTGTTTTCGCGCAGAACCGTGGCGGAAAATGCCTTAAAGTGATTCTCCTTGGCGATGCGCTCCAGGTCCGCCAGCAGATAAGAAGCGATTCCCATTCCCTGAAAATCTTCCCGAACGACGAAGGCCACCTCTGCCACAACGTCGCTCTCATCCGCATAGGAACCGATGGCAACGATTTCCTGGTGGCCGCCGATGCGCACCTGGCCGATCATGGACATGTTCTTGCGGTAGTCCACGCTGGCCCATTGCTCCTGGACCACTTCGTGGGAAAAAAGTTTCATTTTGTAGAAGAATCTGAAGTAGATGGTCTTTGCCTGCAGTGAGTAGAAAAAATTGCGGTAGGCGAACTCATCGGATGGCAATAGTGGCCGGAACTCAATGGTTTTCCCGTTTTTCAGGATCAGCTGGTTCTTATAGCCTTCGAGAAAGATCAGGTCGTCCTGTGACGGTGGCAACTGGTCGGAGAAAATATAGTGCCGTGACTTGGCCACATCGATGAGTTCTTCGCGGAATTTGGGGTGGGCGATCTGGGCCAGTTCCATAACCCGCTGGTAGATGCTCTTGCCGCTGAGTTCGGCAATGCCGTACTCGGTCACCACGAAGTTCACATCGCCGCGAGTGGTGGCCACGCCGGCACCCTCGCTGAGATGGGGCACGATTCTCGAGACGGCGCCGTTCTGGGCCGTGGAAGGCAGGGCGATAACGGAAAAACCGCCTTTTGACATGGCGCTGCCGCGGAGAAAATCCACCTGGTCACCGATACCGCTGTCGAACCTATAGCCCATAGAATCGCTGCACACCTGGCCGGTGAGGTCCACCTCTAAGGCCGAACTGATTGAAATCAGGTTGTCGTTCCTGGCGATAACGGTGGGATCGTTGACGAACGCCGATGAACGGAAGTAAAACATGGGGTTGTTATCCACATAGCGGTACAGCTTTTTCGATCCCATGCACAGCGATGCCACCACCCGCCCGGGCAGCAGGGTCTTCTTGCGGTTGGTGATGACCTTTTTCTCGAACAAGGGTAAAAAACCGTCGGTGATCAGCTGGGTGTGGATGCCCAGGTCTTTTTTGTCGGTCAGGTGCTGCAGTATGGCAAAGGGAAGGTGCCCGAAACCGATCTGAAGCGTGGCGCCATCGTCCACCAGTTGATTGACATAATACCCGATACGGTTGCCGGTTTCCGAGTCCTTTATGCTGGGGAGCGCTTCCACCAGTGGCTCCTCATGCTGCACCAGGTAATCGATGTCGTCGATGTGGACAAAGCTGTCTCCCGAGGTTCGCGGCATGCGTGGATTGACCTGGGCGATGACCATCTTGGCATTTTGCATGCCGGCCAGGGTGATGTCGATGGATACACCGAGGCTGCAGTAGCCGTGCTTATCCGGCGGGCTGACCTGAATCAGTGCCACATCCAGGCCAATCCGACGGTTGGCGAAGTATCTGGGGATCTGGGAAAGGTAGGTTGGAATGTAGTCGATTTTGCCTTCGAATGCCGCTTTTCTCATGGAACTGCTGATGAAAAAAAGCTTAAGGGAAAAGCGCCTCAAAAACTTGGGATCGTCCACATAGTTGGAAAAGGTCCATGACAGCATCTGATAAACCATGATGTCTTGCATGCTAAGATCTTCAACCATGGTCCGGATCAGGTGCTGGGGTTCTCCGCACCCGGTGCCGATGAACACCCGGCTGCCATTTTTGATATTGGATATGGCGGTTTGCGCGTCCATCAGCTTGTGCGGACATGCCGTCTTCAGATCCATCACGATCCTCCCATCCTTCTTGTACTATCAGCATCCTGATAGACTGCTGGCAATTGAAAACGCGGCCATTCCACCGCAAATCCATCAGATAGTCAAGCAGACAGTTCAGATGTGCTATTGTATTCATGGGTGCATAAATAACCGTTTCCCTGTGATTATAATGAAAATTAAGGCCCGGACGGTTGACGGTTTGATTGATTGGATCTGTGGTGTCGGTTGTATCGAATATGCCGTCCACCATATAAGCGCCATACAAAACTGTTGACAGGACCCAGGCAGATTCATAATTTCATTATATGGATTTAGATCAACCATATTCTCTCAGAAAGGCAGGGTTCGACCCATGAAATTGATACAATACAGCCAGGAGCCGGCAACCCGTTTTGAAAATGATATGGTCAAAGGTGTGTCGGGCCGTGTGGTCATCGGCAAGGCGGACGGTGCCGCCAACTTTTGCATGCGCGTGTTCGAACTGGACAGCGGCGGCTTCACGCCTAAGCATATGCACGACTGGGAGCACGAGATCTTCTTTCATGCCGGTCAAGGCGAAGTGTGGCAAAACGGCAGCTGGGTGCCGGTCCAGGCCGGCAGCGTGGCCTTTATTCCGGGCAATGAAGAACACCAGATCAGAAATTGCGGTGACGACCAGTTGACCTTTGTCTGCCTGGTACCATCCGGTGCACCGGAGCTGTAGCGTGACCGAAACCCACAAAAATCCGCTGCCCACTGTCGACATTATTATCGAAGTGAACGGTGGGATTGTACTGATCGACCGTAAAAACCCGCCCCATGGGTGGGCTATTCCCGGCGGGTTCGTGGACTACGGCGAGTCCGTTGAAGCGTGTGCCGTCAGAGAGGCACGGGAGGAGACCGGTCTGGACATACGCCTGAAGGACCTGCTTTACGTATATTCCCGGCCGGATCGGGATTCGCGGCATCATACCCTTACGACGGTATTTATTGCCACTGCGGAAGGACAGCCCATCGCTGCCGATGATGCAAAAGCGGCCGGTGTTTTTTCCGCCCGGACGCTGCCGGTTCCCCTGGCGTTCGATCATGCCGGCATTTTGAACGATTATTTCAAATGTCGCGATGGTGTCGACCGAAGGACCGTTTTTCAACACTATTTCTGATTGGGTGGGGTGTTTGTGAACACCCAGTGCTCATTTGGTCAACCAAACCGTCGAATCTGCTGTTTAGGCCATGACACACCGTCGATCCTCCATCGAAAACAGGCCCTTTAAATCACTTGGAAAAATTCTTGCCGAGAAACATATCCATCTGCCCGAGGTTTGCCTGCCTGAACCGCCGGCTCGCCGGCTGACACCGTGCGAAGAGAGACATCTGTTTCGACAAGCCATGGTGGATGTGACGCCGCTGGCCGGCAGAAGAACGATCACGCCGATCCGGTCAAGGCAGCCTTCCGATGGACAAATGCAGGAAGATCCCGATGCCGAAGCCGTCAGACAACTCCGCTATTCGGCGGGATAAGTCTGGCAAACATCGTCGCCGGCATCATCGCGCTCCTCTGGCTCGCTCACGCGCGGAAAAGACAACGTCAACAACAGCAGACAGGAT